>JAJFFP010000057.1 GCA_021776595.1 Robiginitomaculum sp.
CTACTAAAAAATACATCATTCACCCAATCGCTGTCGCGTTTCTATATACAACTGCATACCTAATTTCATGGAAGACTTGACAAGAAAGACACCTATGGGTTACATGACACCTGCAGGTTACTAATGGAGTTGAATTATGACAGGCAAAATTGAACATGCTGAATTCAAATCACGCAGGCGCGCACACATTTTATTGGTATTAGCATTTATACTATCCCTGGTAACCGTAATGAAATTATTAGAATCTGAATCATCAATGACTTACCAAAAGGTCACCTGGTTTTTGATTATTGCCGCTGCAGCATTGAATCTTTCAACTTTACCCTATGCCATGTGTAGCAAGCCACTCAGCAAGATCATGAATGATGAATTGGCACAATTGTATCGACTTAAGAGCTTGGCCACAGGATTTTGGGCGGCAATATTTGCCACTTTAACCGTGTTTGTCATTTCCAATTATATTGTAATTAGCAATGAAAACATTATAATTTCAATCGCTTCATTTGCACTGATATCAGCTTTGGTTCGTTTCTCAACACTAGAACTCAAGACCATATAAAAATGAAACTCATCAACGGCTTAAAAGCGGAAAGAGAGAGGCTTTCCCTTACACAGGCTGCCCTTGCCCAAAAAATCGGGGTTAGTCGAAAAACCATAAACACGGTTGAGAATAATGTGTTTATCCCCTCCACTATACTGGCGTTAAAACTAGCCAGAGCCTTGGGGCGATCTGTTGAAGAACTTTTTCAGTTGCCAGATGATCCTTCTTGAGTAAGTCTCGCCCCGGTGAACAGGATCGTCAGCGGGGTTTGATAATGAAGAAATTGGCTTTTCAGTTTTTTATGGCGCTATTGATCATGCCGTTTGTCGCAGGTAATGCGACGGCACAAAACAAACCTGACCATAAGACAGAAATTACAAAAAATAAGGTTATCGTGCTGGGCATGATCCATGGCGGTCATCTGACCAGCAAGCGATATTCCCTGCCCTTCTTGCGTCGCGTTATTAAAAATATTGACCCGGATTATGTGCTGGCAGAAATTCCACCCGACCGCCTGGCCAAGGCTATGGCAGGGTACGTTAAAAACGGCGTTGTTAGCGAGGCGCGCGTGTCGCGTTTTCCAGAATACAAGGACGTTTTGTTTCCATTATCGGAACATGAAAAATTTAACATTATCGCCACGGCTGGATGGACAAGTAAAATGGCAAATGTTCGCCGTAAAGCGTTGGAACATTTGTCAAAAGATCCAAACCGGGCACAAGACTGGCAAGCCTATGTGGCCGCCGACAAGGCCATGAACGCAAAGCTGAAAGGCCATGAGGATGACCCGTTTTTTATCAATTCAGATGCGTATGATGCGATTGCCAAAGAGGGATTGATCCCTTACGCAAAACGCTTCGCCAACGATCTTGGGCGGGGGGATTGGCAGAGCATTAACAAGGCGCATTATACCCTGATCGAGGCGGCGCTGGATAACCATAGTGGGGAAGGCGCAACCATGCTGATCACCTATGGGGCCGGGCATAAATACTGGTTTTTGGAACATCTACGCCAGCGTGACGACATCTTGCTTGTAAACCCTGCGCCTTATCTGAAGGCTGCTATGCAGCATCAGGAATGAAAGTGAAACCGCCAATGACCTCTATAGACAGGCTAAGGGCCATTATGCGCCGCCTGCGCAATCCAAAACATGGTTGCCCCTGGGATATAGCGCAGGATTTTGATACCATCGCCCCCTATACCATAGAAGAATCCTATGAAGTCGCCGATGCCATAGATCGCAAGGATATGAACGATCTGCGCGATGAATTGGGTGATTTGTTATTTCAGGTGGTGTTTCACGCGCAAATGGCGGATGAAACTGGCGCTTTTACCCTGGATGATGTCATAAAAGGTATTTGCGACAAGATGGAACGCCGACACCCACATATTTTTGGCTCCCCGGAACAAATCAAGGCCGGGGTAAAAGCCGGTGACTGGGAAAAACATAAAGAACGTGAGCGTAGGGCCAAAAATAATAACCATACCTGCCTTGAAACAGGAACACTTGACGGGATTGCCCTCACCCTGCCCCCGTTAAATCGCGCTCAAAAGCTACAAGACCGGGCCGCCCGCGTGGGGTTTGACTGGCCGAATGTATTGCCCATATTTGATAAACTCGATGAGGAAGTAGATGAGTTAAAAGAAGCATTACTGCACCCGAAAAATCGTCAGGAAATCATTGATGAATTTGGGGATATAATGTTTGTATGCGTTAACTTGGCACGTAAACTTAATGTTGATTCTGATGTTGCCTTAAAACGCACCAACCAAAAATTTGAACGCCGTTTCTCATGGATTGAAAAACAATTGGCGACACAAAATATTGCGCTGAAAGATGCCAGTCTTGAATTGATGGAACGCTATTGGGTAGAGGCAAAGACCTTGGCGCGTGAATGAAACACCTTCTCGTCTGCATGGCAGGGGTTTAATTTCACGTCAGGAAAGGCGGCCTCTAATGCCCCTAAATTCTTGGCATCCAGTTGGACGATCAGGATTTGCTGACCGTTTTTTTCGGCGCGTGTATCCAGCAGTTTGCCATGACGACATATCCAGGGGGTGATGCGTCCTTCCCCGATTGGGACGACTATTTCCACGGTAAAAGCGTCTTTTGATAAAAGCTCTTCTATTTGCTGGTTAAGCTGATTAAGTCCCTGCCCGGTTTCAGCGGAGGCCAGAACCGGTTTTGGTGTTATTGAATTCGCCTGTGCCTGCAATATTGGGCGCTCATCCTTACCCACCAGATCAATCTTGTTCCATAGCTCAAGAACCGGGATGGAACGCTCTTGAAGTGAGAATAATTGCTCCAGAATTTTGGTGACGTCTTCTCTTTGTGCGCCGCTTTGCGGTGAAGCAATATCGCGCACATGAATAATCAGGTCCGCCTCCAGCACTTCCTCAAGGGTGGCACGAAAGGCGGCAATTAATTCCGTTGGCAAGTCCGATATAAACCCCACCGTATCCGATAATATTGTCTCGCGTCCCTGCCCCAGCGTGATCAGGCGCATGGCCGGGTCCAGGGTGGCAAAGAGCATATCTTCGGCCAGCATTCTGGTTTCACACAAACGATTGAATAATGTGGATTTTCCGGCATTGGTGTAACCCACCAGGGCAATGACAGGGTATGGCACACGTTTTCGCGCTGATCGATGCAATCCACGGGTCCGGCGAACATTTTCCAAAGCCCGGCGCAGGCGGGTAATGCGTTGCCCCAGTAAACGGCGGTCGGTTTCAAGCTGGCGCTCCCCCGGCCCGGCAAGAAAGCCTTTGCCGCCTCTTTGGCGTTCCAAATGGGTCCAGGTGCGCACCAGTCGCGATCGTTCATAGGTCAGCAAAGCCAGTTCCACCTGCAAACGCCCCTCTTTGGTGCGGGCACGAAGGCCAAAAATCTCCAAAATGACGCCGGTGCGGTCGATCACCTTTACCTCCAGAGCTTTTTCAAGATTGCGTTGCTGGACAGGGGTCAGGCTGGCATCCACGAATAACAAACCGGCATCTTTTTGACGCAGTTCATTACGCAAGTCCTCAATCAAGCCCTTACCCAGCAAGGTTCCGGCTTGAGCCTTTCGCAACGAAACCGGACGGGCATCAAGAACGGTCAATTCCAGCGCCTGCGCCAGCCCCCTGGCTTCTTCAAGCCGCACATTGGGGTCTCGCCCGGCACCTTTAAGCACAGGCACAATAACCAAAGCACGGTTTTGAATTGATTCAGCGCCGCTCACGCGTCAGCGTCTTCCTCACCATCATCCTCATTGGCATCAAACAATGAAATGGGGGCGGACGGCATGATGGTTGAGATCGCTTGCTTGTAAACCAGTTGAGAATGCCCATCCCGACGCAGAAGGACACAGAAATTATCAAACCAGGTAATGATGCCCTGAAGTTTGACGCCATTGACCAAAAAGATGGTCAGTGGCGTTTTTGTTTTACGCAGGGCATTCAAAAATGTGTCTTGTAAACTTTGTTTTTTTTCACCAGCCATTGTTTTTGCTCCGTTTGCAGCCCGTCTCTGGTATTGGGCCGGTTCGCAGTCTGTTTGTATTTTACATATCATAGTGCGCGCCAAACAGCACACTATACAGGTCTGCGTTATGTTGCCGCGCTTTGCAAGTAGTCTTTGCGCAAAGCACATGCCATTGGACCCGGCTTTCCGTCGGCTACCGCCTTTTCATCAATCCTGATGATCGGGGTAACCAGATTAATGGACGAAGTCATAAAGGCTTCACGGGCTTCTTTAGCTTCGGCAACCGAAAACGCACGCTCCTTTACGGTGAGCTGCCGCTCTGCTGCCAGCATCAATACGCGTTCGCGGGTAATGCCGCCCAGAATCTCTGTTGAAAGGTTGCGCGTAACCAACACACCATCTTTGGTGATGATCCAGGCATTGGAGGACGAGCCTTCGGTGACCATGCCCGTTTGATCCACCATCCAGGCTTCATAAGCGCCCTTCTCTTTGGCGGCCTGTTTGGCCAGAATATTGGGCAGCAGCGAAACCGATTTTATATCGCAGCGCGCCCAGCGTTCATCCCTCATAGTCGCAACCGCCACACCCTTACCGGCGAACTGCTCTGCTTTTTGTGCATTCAGGCTCTTTGCGGTGATGACGATTGAGGGTCGCACATTTTTTGGAAACGGGTGATCTCTGGGCGAAACACCACGGGTGATCTGTAGATATACCAGCCCGTCTTTAACCCGGTTCTTGCGCACAATTTCATGTAAAACGGGCATTAGGGACGCATGGCTCATAGGCTTGGTAATCTGCAATTCAGATAAGGAGCGGTCCATGCGGGTAAAATGCCCCTCACGATCAATTAATTTACCATTTTGCACCGCCCAGACTTCATAAATACCATCAGCGAATTGATACCCCCGGTCCTCAATATGCACACAGGCTTGTCGATGCGGCACATAGGCACCATTCACATAGGCAATTCTCGACATCGGCTTTAACTCCTCCAAAATTCCGGTGATAAAATGGCCAGCACTGCCAGAATTTCAAATCGGCCAAGCGCCATACCGGCTATCAGTGCCATACGAGCGGCCCCTGGCAGATGGGTGAAATCCCCAGGACCGGCCGGACCGGCCAAAAAGGCAGGCCCGGCATTGGAAATGGCAGCAATGGCCGCATTGCTGGCTTCTTCAAAATCTGAACCAAAGGCGGCGGTCAGGACGATCAACACCCCTAATGCGCCTGCATATCCAAGCACATATACCCACAGGTTTGTGTAACTGCTATCGGGAATGATCTGGCCACGAAAGCGTGATGGCATGACTGCGGAAGGGTGACTGAGCTTGAATAATTCGCCACTGGTGCGACGAAATAGTAACAAAAAGCGAATAACCTTGACCCCGCCAGCGGTTGATAATGCCGCGCCACCTACCAGCACAATACTCATGGAGACAGTTATGGGTAAAAGGGATGTGCCTCCCTCTGTCATTGGTGCGGCACTGGTGGTGGCCAGTGAAATGCCATTCAGAACGGCTGGCCCCACCCCTGCGCCTAATACAAATAATGCCAGAGCAGATAATCCGACCATAACCAGCACGCCAAGGGTTTCCGGGTCACGAAAATATTCAAATTTTCCCCGGCGCAATTCCCAGTGTAGAGCAAAGCTGGTTGCACCAACCAGCATACCCATGGCCCCGCCCCAGGCCCCTGCCCGACCGGCAATGGCGTCAAATGAGGCAACATTTGGTAATATTCCACCCGTAGAGACTGCCCCAAACATGGCTATTATTGCCTCGAAGAAACTGGCACCGGACAATAACAGCCAGACCATTACCCCCGCGCTGGCGATGCCATAAGTAATCGCCACGATTACGGACAACGTTTTGATCCGTGTGACCAAACCTTCTTTTTCTACCGTCAGCAAGGAAGAGCGATAAACCCCCGGCCCCGTCAGGTATAAAGGAGCCAGAACCGCCAGTGCCAGCAAAATTGACAAATACCCGCCCAGCCATTGCAGAGCGCCACGCCAGTAAAGCATGGCGGCTCGATCGGCGGCAATGTGGATCATTTGACCGCCCGTTGTGGTCAGTTGCGCCATGGCATCTGCATAAGCCAATGCATAATATGTGCCGGGTGTGGCCATCATCAGTGGTATTGCCGCCAGTGACGGTGTGCCCAGCCAGACGACCAGCATAAGCAAAAGTGCACTTTTTATGCCACCTTCATGTTTGACATGGCGATCACCCAATATCAAAGTGACTGCCAGGGCCGCACATATGATCACAGTTAAGGTGAAGCCGTGGGCCGCAAGATCATCACCTTGCTTCGTGGCCAACCCCCACCCAACCAGGGCATTGGCAGCCAAAACAGCAGGCAAAACAGCCAGGATTTTCCATAGCCCATTCACCGAAATATTCTCGCAACCCGCCTAGACATAATCGTGGCTAACCCGGAACATTTTTTCGACACTGGCAACGGCCTTGCGTTCTGCAAACAAAACCACATGATCGCCTGCCTTAATGATGAAATCCCCATCCGGGAACAGCAATTGCTCATCCCGTTTGACGGCGGCCACTTTTATCCCGTCTGATATATCAACATCCCTAAGTGGCTTTCCGACCAGTGCAGAAGTGGCCAGCGCCACCGCTTCAATGGCTTCTGCATCGCCGTCTTCTATGGATTGCACCGCAATGATGCGCCCCCGCCGCACATGTTGCAAGATGGTGGAAATAGTGGTTTCGCGCGGGTCGATAAAGACATCAATACCCAAGGGGTCCTTGAGCAGATCCAAAGTGCGGTCATTGACAAGACATAAAGCCCGGCGAACCCCCGCTTCTTTTGCCAGACCGGAAACCAGAACATTAACACGATCATCGTTGGTCAACGCCAGGGCAATGTCGGCCTCGTTAACTCCGGCTTCGATCAGGGTGCTGCGGTCCAGTGCATCGCCGTTCAAAATAACCGTGCGGTTAAGGGCAATCGAGGCCCGTTCAGCCTGTTTCATATTATTTTCAATGGCCCGGACCCGGATTCCCGGCAGTTTTTCAAGGGCGAGGGCAACATGAATACCGATGTTTCCTGCGCCGACCATGGTAACATTCCTGCCGCGTTCTTCCTTCCTGCCAAGAATATCAAGCGTGCGCATCACCTGCTCTTCCTGGGCGACGACATAGACCTCATCCCCAACCAGCACCTGATCGGTTCCTTTGGGCACAAACAGTTTGCCTTCACGCTTTACCCCGACGATCATGGCGTTCAGATCAGGAAATAGCTCGGTCAGTTGCGTAAGGGCGGTATTGGCAACCGGGCAATCCTCCAGAAGGCGCACCCCCAACAGCTTAATCCGCCCCCCGGCAAAGGGGATGGTCATGAACGCCCCCGGTGTCGAAATACGTTGCAGGATCGTGCGGGCCACTTCTATTTCCGGTGAAATCACCACATCAATTGGCATATTTTTATTGGTGAACAAATCCTGCCAGGATTTATCAAGGTAGGCCTGGGCGCGCACACGGGCAATTTTTATAGAAACGTCAAACAAGGAATGGGCAATCTGGCAGGCCACCATATTCACCTCGTCCAGATGTGTGGCCGCGACAATCATGTCGGCATGCTCAATACCTGCCTTGACCAGAACATCCGGGTGCGACCCGTGACCAACAATGCCCTGCACATCCAGGTCCGTAGAAATTTGCTGCACCAGTTGCGGAGACAAATCTATTACGGTGACTTCATTGTTTTCTGTAGAGAGTTGACTGGCTATGCCATATCCGACACGCCCGGCCCCGCACACGATCACCTTCATGTCGGATTACTTTCGTTCTTGTTGCCTCTGGGCTGAATACCAAGAGATTTGAGTTTACGGTGCAATGCCGAGCGCTCCATACCAATAAAAGTGGCAGTGCGTGAAATGTTGCCACCAAAACGGCTGACCTGAACTTTCAGATATTCACGTTCAAATTCCAGTCTGGCTTCCCGTAAAGGAAAAGCAACCAGTTTTTCTGCCCCTAAAATGGATTCTGTATCATCCGTGCTTAATTCCTGTGGCAGATGATCGAGAGTCAGTGGATCGTTGGCTTTACCACCAGCCAGAATAAGAATTCGTTCTATATTGTTTCGTAGCTGACGCACATTGCCTGGCCACCGTGCGGCCTGCAGATAGGCCATCACATCCTCGCCAATATTACGTTCTGGACGACCAGCCGCCGCCGATAAATGTTCCACAAAATATCCGACCAAATCCGGTATATCCTCTCGCCGTTCACTGAGCGAAGGCACATGAACCGGCACCACATTCAAGCGATGATACAAGGCTTCGCGAAACAAATCCTGGTCAATCAGCGAAAGAAGGTTTTTTGAGGTTGAACTGACCACCCTGACATTGACCTTAACGTCTGTTGATCCGCCAATACGTCGAAAGGTTTGGGCGACCAGCAAATGCAATAATTTCCCCTGGGTTTCCATAGGCATATCGCCGACTTCATCAATATAAAGCGTTCCCATATGCGCCTGTTCAAAAAGCCCTGCTTTGGTTATTCGGCCAGACTGATCCTCAGCACCAAAGAGCTCCAACTCTACGGAATCGGGTGTCATTGCCGCCGCGTTAATGGCCACAAACCGGCCATTTTTACGTTCAGATTGTTCGTGAATATTACGGGCAACCAATTGTTTACCGGCCCCCATGGGGCCAATGACCAAAACCCGGCTATTGGCTTTCGCCACACGAGAGATCACTTGGCGGACGGCATTAATACTCTGCGACACGCCAATGAGTTCGGTTGCGTTGGCGGCGCTGGCTTTCAAATCCTGGTTTTCCTGCCTTAATTGCACAGCTTCCAGAGCGCGGCGCACCACCAGCAACAATCGTTCGCTGTTAAATGGTTTTTCAATAAAGTCATAAGCGCCCTTACGTATGGCAGCCACCGCAGTCTCGATGGTGCCATGGCCGGAAATCAGTATGACCGGCAGGTCCGGGTCCAGTAACTTGACCTCCTCCAGAACACCCAAGCCATCCTTTTCGCTGCCCTGTAACCAAACATCGAGAATGACAAGCGCCGGTTTGCGATCTGATATCGCCAGCATGGCGGTATGGGCACCATCGGCGGTGCGGGCCTCATAGCCGTCATCCTCTAGAATACCGCCGATTAATTCGCGGATATCTTCTTCATCATCAACAACCAGTATATCAGCAGACATCAGGCTTCTCTTTCTTTTATTATTTCGATCGGCACGTCTTGTTGGGGGGGTAATGGAAAACGCAGGGCAACAATAGCGCCACTTAGTCCATCCTCTCGATCCAGCAAGCGTAAATCACCATCATGGTCCTCCATGATCCGGTTCACGATGGCCAGTCCCAGCCCGGTGCCTTTGGCACGGGTGGTCATATAGGGCTCCAGCAGGCGTTCCCGCCCCCTTTGGGGCCAGCCCGGTCCATTATCCATAATGGTGACAATTTTCCCATGAGGGGTTTGTGCAACCGTAACTTCAATCACGCCTGTTTGCTGATCGTTACCGGCCCCAAGAATAGATTCTGCCGCGTTTTTCAATATATTGCCGATGGCCTGACTGGCCAGTCTTTCATCACCCCATGCCATAACTTCGCCATCGGGAATATGGCTCTTAAAGCTGATTTCAGGAAACGCAATGTGTTGGGTAAATACGGCCTCACGCACCAGCTGGGCTATATCGATAACGGTGTTTTTTGGTATCGGCATGCGCGCAAAAGAAGAGAATTCATCAACCATTCGGCCAATGTCTGAAACTTGGCGCACAATTGTATTGATGCACCGGTCAAATACATCTGTATCGACGGTTAACTCTTTGCGATATCTTCTCTTTATACGCTCTGCGGAAAGTTGAATGGGGGTCAAAGGGTTCTTGATTTCGTGTGCAATTCTTCTGGCAACCTCGCGCCAGGCGGCACTGCGTTGGGCGGCAATGGCCCGGCTCATATCATCAAAGGTAATGACATAACCATGTTGCCTGTTCCGGCCACTGGGCGCCACTTTGGTATTCAGGTGCACGGCGCCATCCTTGCCGGTTAATTCTACTTGCCCTTCTGCCCGACGATCGGGGGCCAGTCTGGCCTTTTCCAACAGATGTTTGAATTCTGGTATGCACGTTTCCAGTTTTTTATTCTTTAATGCGTTTTCATCGCATCCCAGCAAGGCCAAAGCCGATGGGTTGGCAAAACCGATATGCCCATGGCCATCGAGATCCAACACACCTGCACTCACGCCCGAAAGCACGGTTTCAATAAACAATCGTCGGCTTTCCGATTCTTTATGGGCGCTTATCAGCTCCTGTCTTTGTGATTGAAGTTGTGATGTCATTACATTGAAATCACGAGATAATTCGGCCACCTCATCATTCTCTTGACCAAGGTTTACCCGCGCCGACAAATCACCATCACTGACCCGTTGTGCGGCTTGTGCCAAACGGCCTATGGGAAGCACAATCCGTGTTGCCGCCGCCAGGCCCAGCCAGATAGCGCCTATCAATACCAATAAAGCGGTTTCAAGATAAACCAGTGCAAAGGTGCCAGCCAGTCGGCCACGGTTTTGTTCCGCTTCCTGAAAAGCATCCAGTGCCGAACGGGCTTCCGTCAAGGTGCTTAGACTGCCGCCGGTGGCAAAGCGCACCACATAAAGATAGGCATCATTATAATTGGATAATTTGAATAGCCCCCGGATCAAATTCTGTTCACCATCAAATTGCAAATTTACCGCCCCCGTATTGGCAGCTTTGAAGGCTTCGGCAGATGGAAACAAAAATGGGGGAGAATCACGCCCGGAAACGCGCGCAAGCACGGTGCCACTGCTCTGAATAATATAGGCGGCCTGGAAAAAACGGTGCTCGGCTTGAAAGCGCAGATAATCGGTGAATAGGATGGGGCCATCGCGCAAATTCTTAACCGCTTCAGGTTGGTTTAGATCATTGGCCATAGGGCGTATTTCGCTCAGCACTTCATCGGCCTGGGCATCAAAAGTTGAACTGGCCACAGAAACGATATTGTTGGTTAAGGTCGAAACCCGGTCTGAAAACCAGTATTCAATACCGCGCGTGTAAACCACCGCAAAAAAGATGGCGACGATTACGGCTGGTAAAACCGCTGCCATGCTGAACATGCCGGCAAAGCGCAGGTGCAATTTTGGTGCCGCTTCATCCTGGGTATGAACGAACCACAAACGGCCAAGTCGCAAGCCCACATAGCCTGCAAGTGCCAAAATGAGCAGTAAATTACCGACCAGCACTGCAATCAAAAACGAACTGCCCGGCCCAAATGCACCCGCACCGGATAGCGCAAAAAAAGCCCCCAGTGCCGTAACCACAATGGCAACGGCATAAAAGGCGCCAAACAACGCGGAACTGAGAAGATTTACCGGTCGGGCGAACCTTTTATCCAGAAACTTTTGGGTGCTTTTGTCTTTTCTCATAGAGAAAAAGACTCCTAAGTGAAACCATATACGCGACACTTTTGCCACACCTGTTGCACAGCTTCAACATTTATGTCGTGTTTATTGCCAGTAAATCATATTTTACCAGTTTTTTGTGGAGGGTGTTTCGATTGATACCCAGTAATTTTGCCGCCTTGATCTGATTGCCGTTTGCGCATGAAAGGGCTGTCTTCAATAGCGGCGGCTCCATAGCTTCCAGCGCATGTTGGTACAGCTCAGGCGGCCAGGCATCAGCATCAAACTTCTGTAGATACTGCTCAAGCGCCTTTGCGATTGCATTCTCAAACGCATTGGCATCACCTTGATTTCCAACTTCTTTTGGAATGTGAAAATCATTTGCCTCAATAATATGGCTTTGCGCCATCATGACGGCGCGCTGTATAGTGTTTTTAAGTTCGCGCACATTGCCTGGCCAGTATCGGTTCACCAAAGCCCGTTCGGCACTTTTGCCCAGGGTCTGCTGGCCATCACTCACGTTAGCGGTAAAACCGCGCGCTAATTCAATCACATCGTCCATACGGTCACGTAAGGGTGGCAAATGGATGTGCACGATGTTTAATCGGTAAAACAACTCTAGTGAGACGTTTTCCAGTCCTGTCCCATCTTTCAATGTCTGGCGAGAAGTGGCAATAAAACGCGGTGCCTTGTTGTTGTTCTCCAGGGTATCGAGCACCTGCACCAGACGCGCCTGTTGCCCTTGGGTAAAGGCGCCAATTTCATCAAGAACCACGGTGCCGTTAGAATGATTTTCTACAGATTCAGTAATAACATTTTCAAATTCATTCGCGGCCACAGGCGGGCAGATCCGTTTCAACGCGCTTTTGGCGTGATTTCCATAGTCATGCAATATCTGCGCGACCTTGCTTTTTCCGGTTCCGGTTTCACCCGTTATCAGAACTGGCAGGTTTGACTGTGCAGCACGGGCAATATGCCTATACACCTGTTGCATCACATCGGAACGGCCAATGAGGGGTAACTTTAAGCGGGAACGATCTGGTTTTCGCAGCGTTTCAGGTGCACGCAAGGCGCGCGCAATAGAAAAACCAAGCTGTTCAAAACTGAAGGGTTTTGGAAAATAGTCAAAAGCACCAAATCTTGCTGCCAACAGGGAAGTAAGCACCGTATTCTCTGCACTCAGCACCAAAACAGGCAGGTCTGCACGGTATTTTTTTATTTGTTGCAACAACTCAAAGCCATTTCGTGCCGGATCGGATATATCCACATCCAGAAGCACCAGATCACCATCATGATCGCGCACCCAGCGCCAAAGCGTGTCGTATTTATCCGTTGAGCGCACCTGATGGCCTTTTTGTGCCAAATCACGGGCCAGGGTTTGCCTGGCGATACGCTCGCTATGGGCCAGCAAAACTTTCGTTGATTTGCTCATGCCGCCAGACGGGGCAATTGCGCCTCTGCCAGCCTAAGTATTAAATCCCGAATGTCAGTGGCTTCGTTTAACTGACAGGCTCTGGCGCGCAAACTTCGACGTGCCGGTATATCCATATTCATCGGTGCGGCATCAATACTCCAGGCAAGGTGTTTGCGAAACATACGTAAACCCGGCCGGTTTCCATAGAGCCCCAAAGTGCCTTCAAACTGTTCGGCCAGCAGATCAAAGTGTGCTTGAAGTGATGGAGCAGATTGCGCCACGCCAGTTTGCAACTGCTTGACCACCAACCCCGGCAACCACGGACGACCACAGGCCCCCCGCCCGATCATCACGGCAGCGGCACCGGATTTTTCCAGTGCCGTTTTTGCCTCCTGGGCATTGGTAATATCGCCATTGACCACGACCGGTATGTGCACGGCCTCAACCACATCCCGCACAGCGTTCCAATCGGCCTTGCCTTTATAGAACTGGCATCGGGTCCGCCCGTGCACCGTGATCATGCAGGCCCCTGCATCCTGCGCCCGGCGGGCCAGTTCCGGCGCGTTGAGACTATGGTCATCCCAGCCAAGGCGCATTTTCACGCTGATTGGTATTGTAACCGCGTTGATGGTTGCCTCTATGAGACGCAAGGCATGGTCCAGATCGCGCATCAGGGCAGAACCGGTGGCAGTGCGCGTTACCTTGCGCGAGGGACACCCCATATTGATATCGATTAACTGCGCCCCAGCTTCTTCAGCGATTTTTGCCGCTTCGGCCATCCATTGGGTTTCACACCCGGCAATCTGTATAGCCAGCGGACCGGCCTCGGCATTACTGGTAATTTTTCGCAACATATCCTTGCGGCCACGCACCAATTCCCGACTGGCCGTCATTTCATTAACCACCAGATCAGCACCAAGGCGTTTGACCTGCTGGCGGAATGGTAAATCGGTAATGCCGGACATGGGTGCCAGTATTACGCGATTGCCAAGAGCCAGTTTGTTGACAATAAGAGCCATAATAAAATTCTGTCTGCTTGCATGTGCCTAAAATTTAAGCACTGATTGCGGTAAATGCGGGTCTTGTAAAGGGAGCCCACCTATGAAATGTGCAGTCATAATAGTTGGTGCTGGTCATGGTGCTCGTCATGGTGGGGAAATACCAAAGCAATATCAATCTATTGATGGCGTTCCTGTATTTAGAAAAACGCTGGATACGTTTTTGGAACACCCCGATATAGAAGATGTAGTGGCGGTGATCGCCAAAGGCGCAGAGCCCTTCTTTTCAGTCATCGCCAGCGGGTTGCGTGTTCAATCTGTTATCGGGGGAGATAACCGCACAGCTTCGGTGCTTGCCGGAATGCAAGCGCTTGCGAAAACGCCTCCCGATCTGGTGCTCATTCATGATGCCGCCCGTCCACTGGTCAGCAAGGGGTTGATTTCCAGACTGATTACGGCTGCATCAAAAAACAACCAAGCGATTGCGCCAGGCCTGCCGGTTGCCGATGCGTTAAAGCGGGTAGGTGTGAGCGGAGAAGTAAGTGAGGATATGTCTCGCGAAAAACTTGCACAGGTGCAAACCCCGCAGGTTTTTCCTTTTAAGGTTCTTTTTAGCGCCTATACAAATTTATCTGCGACTGCCGATTTTGCCGACGATCTGGCGGTGGCCCGCTCTGCTGGCATGGCTTGCAGCCTTATCGAGGGCGAACCGGATAATTTTAAGATCACACGTCCCGGCGATCTGCAACGCGCTGAGCGGATTATTCAAACGAAAACGCAAATCACTTTCGTAAGTGGAAGCGGATTTGATGTTCACCGTCTTATTTCTGGTGACCAAATGATACTCTGTGGTGTGCCCATCATGGGTAATCTTGCGCTGCAAGGGCATTCCGATGCCGATGCCGCCTTGCATGCCCTGACAGATGCAATGTTGGGGACCATTGGCGCGGGCGATATTGGCAGCCATTTCCCGCCCAGTGACGAGCAATGGAAGGGGGTCAGTTCCACCGTCTTTTTAGAACACGCCCTTGTATTACTACAAAAATCCGAGGCGCGTCTGGTGCATATTGATCTAACGATTATTTGCGAACGCCCCAAAATCACGCCGCACAGAGAGGCCATGCGCCTTCGACTGGCTTCGCTCACCGGCCTTGCCTTGAGCCACATCAGTGTCAAAGCGACCACTACAGAGGGTCTGGGGTTCACAGGTCGCGGTGAAGGCTTGGCAGTTATGGCTAATATCACCGTGGCGTTACTGAACTGAGATACAAAAAAATAGCGCGGGACAAACCTGTGCCTGAACGCTAACCTTCTGGTTGTTGTATTGATCTGCATGGAACGACCAATGTTTTCCGAAGATGTATTAGGACTTGCCGAAACGGCTTTGCAAAAAGCGCGTGACCATAAGGCCATGATTACCACGGCGGAAAGTTGCACCGGCGGCCTTGTCAGCGCCGCCCTGACGGCCATTGCCGGTTCCTCGGATGTGTTTGATTGCGGGTTTTCCACCTATTCATATAAAGCAAAATCTTCATTGTTAGGGGTGCCGCAAAGTATTTTGGTGGAACATGGCGCGGTATCTGAACAGGTGGCATTCCTGATGGCCGAAGGGGCGCTTGCCCATTCTGTAGCTGATGTGGCGGTGGCGCTGACCGGCATTGCCGGCCCCGGTGGCGGAATGCCTGGCAAACCCATTGGCACGGTCTGCTTTGCCTGTGCCCGAATCGGGGCAAAAACCGTTTCTGTTACGCATCAGTTTGGTGATCCGGGCCGGGCCACCGTTCGTATGCAAAGCGTAAGCGTAGCCTTAAACCTGTTAATTGCCGCTTTTGATTGATTGTATTTGGGCATAGACGCCCTGCTCATCACCGCCTGCGACTTCAAAACGTTCGGCGGCGCGACGTTCAAAGGATTTCATGATTGAGGACGCGGCGCGGTGTTCTTTTGATTTGAGCATATGGCTAAGAAAAGGGATGGTCAGTTCATACTCCACCTTGAATTCAACCAGTGATGATCCATCTTCCAGTTCGTGAATACACCATTTGTTTTCCAGTTTGCGAAAAGGCCCCCGCACCAGTTTTACATCAACCGTTCGTTGCGAGTGATTTAAGGACACTTGAGTTGAAAAACGCTCGCGGATAAACTGATAATGGATACGCACTTCGGCAAGCAAGATGCGCATCTGGTCCTCCAACACCTCGGATTTAATGCGCACGGCACTGATAAATTTTATAAAATTTGGATAGTCACAAATATCAGATGCCAGGGTAAAAACATCATCCGGGGCGAAATTTACCCGCTTCCATATATGATGACGGGACAAATCTCAGCGCTTTTCTAATTCTTGAAGTTCCTGGGCGCGGCGGGCTTCCTGCAAGCGCGCAAAATCTTCCCCGGCATGATGGCTCGATCGGGTTAGCGGCGAGGAGGATACCATCAAAAAGCCTTTGGAACGGGCAATGGTTTCCAGGCTTTGAAATTCCTCTGGTGTCACAAAGCGATCAATCGGGGCATGTTTACGGGTCGGCTGTAAATATTGGCCAATGGTTATAAAATCTACATTGGCCGCGCGCATATCATCCATAACCTGCATGACTTCTTCGCGGGTTTCCCCAAGCCCCACCATCAGGCCGGATTTGGTGAACTGGCCGGGATCGCGCTCTTTAACGCTTTGCAGCAAACGCAGGGAATGAAAATATCGCGCACCGGGTCGTATTGATAAATAAAGCCGTGGCACGGTTTCCAGATTATGATTAAAAACATCCGGGCACGCATCAATAACGATATTGGCGGCATCGCCTTTTCGTAAAAAGTCCGGCGTGAGAATTTCAATGGTGGTATGCGGCGCAGCGGCGCGTATGGCGCGCACAGTCCTGGCAAAATGCCCTGCCCCGCCATCTTCAAGATCATCACGATCCACCGATGTAATCACCACATGTTTCAGGCCCATTTCCACAACGGCACGGGCAGCGTTTTTTGGCTCTTGTGTATCAAGGGGCGCGGGCTTACCGGTTCGCACATTACAAAAAGCGCAGGCACGGGTGCAGGTATCGCCCATAATCATCAAAGTGGCGTGTTTCTTGTCCCAACATTCTCCCATATTGGGGCATGCGGCCTCTTCGCAAACCGTAAACAACCCTTTTTCGTGAACAATTTTTCGGGTTTCAAGATAACCCTTGCCGGTGGGAGCTTTTACCCGGATCCATTCAGGTTTGCGCAATATTGGCGAATCAACGCGATTGCGCTTTTCCGGATGCCGGTGCTTTGCCTTATCTGCGGTGTTATCAATCAATGTAGCCATAGGTGCAAAATGACCTGAAATTCACAAGCGCGCAAGGGCGTGTATTCAGTCACTCAGCGGCTGCCAGAGAAAGGTTTTTCCTTTATCGCCGTATCTGAAATACTGGCTGTGGGTTTGACCATTCAAAGTCACATTCACCAGATTAATCTGGTCATCAAAGGCATCCATCAACAAGCTGTCACGCACCACGATGGTTTTGCCATTTTCGATTTCAGGTGCGGTAAAATAGATATAGATAAACTCACCTTCCGGCTCCGCCCCGACATAGCTAAGCGGAACTGGCTCCCCATCCACAATCATCATGAATTTGGCGTGGCTGTATCGACCAACCTTTTCAATGCCTTCCAGAGTATTCTCCCACCCGCTCAAAGGGGTTTGAAACAGTCTTGGCTCTAGATCATGAGCATATAGCCGGTGAGTAATTTCCACCTCACCGGTATTATTGTTCCAGGAAATTTCGGTTATGCCAGCGTGAGCCTGATGCGCCTCAACCGATTTGGGCAGCAGTGCAAATGATAAAAGGATCAGGCAAAGGCAAAAGCGCCAAGGGTTTCCCCCCGACGCTTTTACAGAAATTACCGGTGCAACAGGATTCATTCGTCCTTTTTACCTTTTTTGCTTTTCTTGGCTTTATGCGTAACCAGACTATCTCTGTTGACGGCCTTTTCCATTTTCTGCATCAGGTTCTTGCGGGTTTTGCGACCTTTGAAAACCTCAAGCCGGGAAGGAATGATACGGCGTGGATAGGTGTTGTTTTCAACATCCACATCAGCTGTTTGCCAACGTGGATCAACCGTAACCGAGATCAGCTCTTTTTCACTCATTACGCGGGTGGTAATTTTTTTTGGGTTATTTTTCCATACCTCAGCCGGCAGATTGATATTTTCCCTGGTGCCGTCTGCATAGCTAAGTTCAAGCAGGATTGGCATAACCAGCCCGCCTTTGTTGGAAAAAGTCAGGAAGTAGAAGTTTTCCTTGGTGGACAAAATATCTTTTTGCCATGGTTCCATGTCTTTCAGGCTTTTTTTGTATTTTTTACGTTGCCCGTCAGAAACCGCATGTTTGCCATTTTTGTTGTAAAAATCCAGTACCGAAGGATCACGGTCCGCCCATTTTTCTATATCGGCATTGCGCGCGACGGTCAGGGAAGCCGGCTCAGTTTTATCACGTTCAATCAGATAATCGGCTTCGACATCAGGGTTTTGCGTGTTGATGGTGCCTTTAACGACTTTATCAATGGAAATATCCACATGATCTGTGGAATAAAACCAACCACGCCAGAACCAGTCCAGATCCACGCCGGAAACTTCTTCCATGGTGCGGAAAAAATCATAAGGCGTAGGTCGTTTGAACCGCCAGCGATTAGCGTAAGTGGCAAACGCCTTATCGAACAATTCGCGGCCTAAAATGGTTTCACGCAAGATGGCCAGAGCCGTTGCCGGTTTGCCATAAGCATTATTGCCAAACTGCAAAATTGATTCCGAATTGGTCATAATCGGCACCTGGAATTGCGATTTCATATAATTGGTAATGTTCTTTGGCTCGCCACGGCGTGATGGGTAATCTTCCTCCCACTCACGCTCTGCAAGATATTGGGTAAAAGTGTTCAAACCCTCGTCCATCCAGGTCCATTGGCGTTCATCCGAATTAACCGTCATCGGGAAAAAGGCATGGCCAATTTCATGAATAATCACAGAAATCAGGCCATATTTGGTGCGCCGTGAATAGGTCAGGTTGCCATCATCATCCTTAACCGGGCGCGGCCCATTAAAAGTAATCATGGGATATTCCATGCCGCCAACCGGTCCGTTGACCGAGATGGCCTTGGGCCAGGGATACGGAGTGGTGAATTTTGAATAAACTGCGACCGTATGTGCCACCGCTTTGGTGGAATAAGCCGACCACAATGGCTCGGCCTCTTTGGGATAAAAAGACATGGCCATAATGGTATCAGGCGAGCCTTCCAGATTGAGGTTTACCCCCATGCTGTCCCAGATGAATTTGCGAGATGCTGCCCAGGCAAAATCACGCACATCATCGGCGTGGAACTTCCAGGTTTTTGTGCCTTTTACCTTCTTTTTTTCTGCTGCCGCTGCTTCGGCCGGGGTAACAATGAATACCGGGCTTTTTGCGGTTCTGGCTTTATCAAAGCGTTGACGTTGCTCAGCACTCATCACTTCTTCCGGGTTCATCAAATCACCGGTTGAGGCCACCACCAGGTCGGCTGGCACCGTGATCTCGACATCATAGGAACCAAATTCAAGAGTGAATTCCCCACGACCAAGGAAGGCTTTGTTATGCCAGCCTTCATAATCAGAAAACACGGAAATGCGCGGATACCATTGCGAAATTTCAAAAATGCAATTGCCATCCTCGTCTTTTTTGGTGAAACATTCATAGCCACCACGACCACCAACAATTTTTGCATCCACGATGTTGTAGGCATAATCAATCTTGAAGCGGGTTTTGCCGCCAGCTTTCAGCGGCGCAGGTAGATCAATACGCATCAGGGTATCAACCACCGTATAGGGCAGAGCCTTGCCATTGGCATCGGTAACGCCCAAAATATCATAGCCACCCTTGAAGGATTTCATGACCATGGCGCGCCGGGCGGCTCTGTAGGAAATTTTGTCGGATGATCCGGTTGTGGCTGATAATTCGCCAAGAGAATCCTTGCGAAAACGATTCTGATCCAGTTGCACCCACAAATATGGCAAGGATTCAGGTGAATTATTGGTATAGGATATTTCAGAACTGCCGCTCAGGTGGCGTTTGCCCTCATCCAGGGTAATCTTGATTTTATAATCGGCCTGCTGTTGCCAATATTGCGAACCAGGCGCGCCGGTAGCGGAGCGAACACCGTTGGGCGTTGGCCAGTCCTCGTCCTCCAACTGTCTGAATTTATCCTGGAACGAACCTTTGGTTTGCGAAATTGGATCCGCAAAAACCGGTGTTGAAATAACTGAAAACAAGGCGATGGCGCCTATTATACGTTGCATGGGGTGAGCCCTCCGATAACCCGTCATAGGTGGAGTATCAAAACCATTCCCATATGACCAGCATCTGAACGTTACTATTTTTTCACCTTCGTGTATGATTACAACATCTCCAAACTTCCCGGCGCTTTGCAATCTGCAAATAAATGGCTAGTCTGCCTGTTGGGCAGGGCCGTTGGCTCAACAGCAAACGTCACAATCGGGGTAACATGTCACAGTATCGACCAGGCAAGGCGCACAAATCCATTTTCGCCGCTTTATTGCGGGCCAGACGTCAATTTGGTGGTAAAACCGTTGCCATTGTCGATGCGGATGATCGCACATTTACCTATACGGAAATTATTCGGGCAGCATTTGCCCTGGGCAGTGTTCTTCGCCGGAGTACCCGCCCCGGTGAAAATGTAGGTATTTTACTGCCCACGGGTGCTGGCTCTGTTATCGCGTTTTTTGCCTTGCTTGCCTATGGCCGCGTGCCGGCCATGCTGAATTTTACGTCCGGAGCAAAAAACCTTAAAGCCGCCTTTAAGGCCGCCGAAGTCAAAACCATAATCACCGCGCACCGGTTTATCTCTCTGGCCAAGCTGGAAAAACTGGAAGAGCAATTAAAGAAGGAAGTAGACATCCTCTATCTGGAAGATGTGCGTGAGCAAATCGGGCCGTTTGATAAAATTGCCGGGGCACTTGGGCCTGTATTGCCATTCATATTTCGGGCACACCCCGGACATGACCAACCCGGCGTTGTCCTCTTTACCTCAGGGACCGAGGGTAATCCCAAAGGCGTTGTCCTTAGCCATAAAAATGTTGTTGCCAATGTTGAGCAAATTCGAGCCCATGTGCAACTTAGAACCAGCGATGTTGTGTTTAACCCCCTGCCCACTTTCCACTGCTTTGGTTTAACCGGCGGAGCGTTATTACCGTTGTTCAGCGGTATGAAAGCGGCGCTTTACCCCTCACCACTGCATGTAAAAATCATACCGGAGCGCATACGCAAAACCGGGGCGACAATATTATTTGCCACCGATACCTTTTTGAGCCGTTATGCCCGTGCCGGCAATCAGGGCGATCTTGATAGTTTACGCTTTGCGGTTTGTGGCGCAGAACGTGTTCGAGATGAAACCCGCGCGGCCGTTAATAAAAAATATGGTCTGCAAGTTTTGGAAGGCTATGGCGTCACAGAGGCCGCGCCGGTCATTGCGGTTAATTATCCCGAAGACAATCGTCCCGGCACGGTGGGGCAGATGATGCCAGGCATGGAATCGCGTCTTGAACCTGTCCCCGGTATTGAAAAAGGCGGTCGCCTTTTTGTACGTGGCCCCAATGTGATGCAAGGTTATCTTACCGCGAACAATCCCGGCGTTATCGAGCCTCTGCCCGATGGTTGGCATGATACGGGCGACATTGTTGAAATTGATGAAGAAGGTTATGTCGCCATTCGTGGCCGCGCCAAGCGCTTTGCTAAAATTGCTGGCGAAATGGTGTCTTTGGCGGTGGTGGAAAATTGCGCCACGGCCATCTGGCCCGACAACCAACATGTCGCCATAACCAGACCAGACGCCAAAAAAGGTGAACTCATCATCTTGATCTCTGATTTTGCTGATGCCGACCGATCCACTTTGATGACCTGGGCACAATCTCATGGTGTCCCGGAACTGGCGGTGCCGCGCAAAATAGTTTTTGTGCCGACGATACCGGTGCTGGGGTCGGGCAAGGTAGATTTTGTCTCTGCCGCCAAAATGCTTGAAGACAAGGCGTTGACCTAATCATCGCATAATAAATCATTGCAATTCCGTTGTAATAAAGAGGAAAAATTATGTTTCGTGCCTTACTGACCGCCTTCATCCTGTGTTGCGCATTCGCAGTTAATGCCACTGAACCGCCACGCGACACCCTGTGGCTGACCACCACAATGCGGGCCGCGCCCGGTGAGTTAAAAAACCTGATTGCCGATTTGAAAAATTTGAAAGAACAGGGATATTACGCCAAGGCCGGGCGCATAGCCCCCTTGATCATGCGCCATAGCCAGGGCGATCAGTGGGATTTGATGCTGCTTGAACCCATTGAAAGCTATAGCCAGTTCTTTGCGCCTTCCAGATTGCAACAAGAAGCCAAAGCCCGTGAGGAATTTACTGCTATACTTGCTCCGGCGGATGCCCGCATTGCCTATCGCGATGAATTGTTTGCCTTTGGTCCGTCCATCGCTGTGATCGATGACTATATACGGGATGCCAGTTTATTCCATATCGAGATGTTTGATGCCCTGCCCGGCATGAATGAGAAGCTGCTGGAACAACGCGAAATGGAAAATACCTATCTTGAAGCCACAGGACGGCGCGGCAACCTTGTTTTTGATGGTGATTTAGGCACCAATGTCGATAGTTTTACCATCGGTGCCTATAAAAACCTTGCGGCCTTTGCCGCCCGCCCCGAACTGGCCGACGGTGCGTCTTTGAAAGCGGCCAAAGATGCCGGTTTTGAAGATGATAACAGCATTGGTTTTTATCTGCGCAGCCTGATTGCGGCGCACCACGATACGCTGGCAACGGGTATAAAATAATGGCAAAGAACAAAACGGTTCTGGTTACCGGAGCCTCCGGTTTTATCGCCAAGCATTGCATCAAAAAACTTCTTGACGAGGGATATGCCGTTCGCGCTTCCCTGCGCACGCCTTCACGCGCTGATGAAGTGCGCGGCGCGGTAGACCCTGAGGACAAAGCCGCCGACCGCTTGTCATTTGTAACGCTGGACCTGCAAAGTGATGAAGGATGGGACGCGGCCATGAATGGCTGCGATTATGTCCAGCACGTGGCCTCCCCATTCCCTCCCGCCGAACCGGAAAATGAGGATGAGTTGATTATACCGGCCCGCGAGGGCGCTTTGCGCGCTTTACGCGCTGCCGCCAGGGCCGACGTGGAACGCGTTGTGCTAACCTCTTCCGTTGCCGCCATTGCCTATGGCAGAAAACCAAAAGAAGAGAAAAAGCAGCAGGACCGCGTGTTTACTGAGGAAGACTGGTCCAATGTTGACGGCCCAATCAGTGCCTATGCCAAAAGCAAAACCCTGGCAGAGCGCGCCGCCTGGAATTTTATAAAAACTGATGTAGCCGGAGCGATGGAGTTGGCCGTCATCAACCCCGGCGGTGTGCTTGGCCCCTTGCTCGATAAAGGCTTTTCTACCTCCGGTCAGATTGTATCACGCCTGATTGATGGCAAGGTCCCCGCCTGCCCGCGCCTGAACTGGAGCCTGATTGACGTGCGCGATGTGGCCGATGCCCATTATCAGGCCATGATCCGCCCAGAGGCGGCTGGCGAGCGTTTCATACTGGTGGCGGATAATGCCTGGATGCTTGATATTTCCAGGGCACTGGCCAAAGCCGGTTTCAAAACCCCGACACGTTCCTTGCCAGACTTTGCCCTGCGCCTGATCGCCATGTTTGATAAAACCTTGCGCATGACGGTGGCAGGGTTGGGAAAACAAACCCGCTTTGATAACAGGAAGCTGCGTGAAATCCTTGGCATAACCCCGCGTTCTGTTGAGGAAATGTCTGTGAGCATGGCCAAAACCATGCGCGAATATAACGCGGTTTAACGCCCAAGGCTTCGTTTCGTGCCCCTGCATTCTCAACCTGAAAATATCCAAAACTTTCGTTGAGGTTCACAGCATTTAAGGTTTGCATTTTGGAAAAAACTCTATATTAGCGTCCTCGGATTACGTTATCGCTCCTTCTGAGGACAAGACTTTGGATTTTAATGCAGACCCATTATGGGTGCCGACCGCTTGCCGGTCATCACTGTCACTTTCTAAAGCTCACAACACCTTCAACACGGACTTTTACGAATTCTTGGTTTTCCCGCATATGGGAAATTTTTGTGCAGTATAGAAATTAAGGAAACTGACAAATGGCAAATGGTACTGTTAAGTGGTTTAACGCCACTAAAGGTTATGGTTTTATCGCTCCTGAAGATGGCGGCAAGGATGTGTTTGTGCACATCTCTGCTCTCGAACAGGCTGGCATTTCTGGTCTCAATGATGGCCAGAAAGTCTCTTACGAAATCACCAGCAACCGTGGCAAAGACGCCGCTTCCAACGTTCAGCTGATGGACTAAACTGTTTTCTCTGTGATCTGATCAACAAGTCACGGATTGAATAGAGATAAAACGCGCGTATCCCTCATGGGCTGCGCGCGTTTTTGTATGGGGATACGGGCTTCCCTCTCCCTGGGGAGAGGAAGCACCGCACGATATGCCGCACCACTTTTTAGTCCCTTCTCCCATGAGGAGAAGGTTGGAGCCTGCCCGGCAAAGGCCGGGAATGAAGGAAAGCCCTTATTCGTCATTCCGGCGGAAGCCGGAATCCAGTTGGGCATCTGCACTGGATGCCGATTTTCAGAACCATGACGCCCAAGACCCTCACCACATTCCTCTCCCATTTCCCCTTTGGGGGGAGAAGAAGCACCGCACGGTATGCCGCACCACTTTTTAGTCCCTTCTCCCATGGGGAGAAGGCGGAGCCTGCCCGGCGAAGGCCGGGGATGAAGGAAAGCCCTAATTCGTCATTCCGGCGGAAGCCGGAATCCAGTTGGGCATCTGCACTGGATGCCGATTTTCAGAACCATGACGCCCATACCTCTCACCTCATTCCTCTCCCACAAGGGAGAGGAAGTCATAGACAAACGCTGTGAGCATTCCCTCTCCCTTGAGGGAGAGGGTTAGGGTGAGGGGCAATCATTATTTTGAATATCTTCAACAAAATCAACGAACTGTTTATCAAAATAACCATATTTTGATAGAGTTTTCCAAGATTCTTTGAATGCGGGTTTTGGAAAAGAACTTTTCATTCCATCTTCCCAAAGCTTCCATGCTCTTTTTGGAGCTTGTTTGGTCGTAAACAGATAATGCTCTTCTGAACACAAATTGTAGAATGCGCGTATCCACTTAAGTAAACTTTCTTGTGTTTCTTTATCTAGTTTTTCAAATGTGAAACTTTCACTTTCAATATCAACAGGAAAATGGATGGAAATTTCATGATACCTGCCTGTATAAATTGTAAAAAAATGCAGCTTTGATTGCTTGCCACTTTCCCAAACGCTCCAAAGAAGAGCACAAACTGCTACGAGAAGACCTAAATACTGAAAAAGCTCATCCACCTCCCTACTCCACCGCCTCAACATAAACCTTGCCGCCGCTTTGAATAAATTTTTCGCGCATGTCAGCCATGCCGCGCTCAATATCGGCGCGTTCATTATCGCTCATGCCCGCCGCGTAATCGCGCACGTCCTGGGTGATTTTCATGGAGCAGAATTTTGGCCCGCACATGGAGCAAAAATGCGCGGTTTTGTGGGCGTCCTTGGGCAAAGTGCGGTCGTGATAATCGCGGGCGGTTTCGGGGTCTAAAGAGAGATTAAACTGGTCCTCCCAGCGAAATTCAAACCGGGCGCGGCTGACCGCATCATCGCGCATTTGCGCCGCCGGGTGGCCCTTGGCCAGATCCGCCGCATGGGCAGCGAGCTTATAGGTCACTACGCCGACTTTAACGTCATCGCGGTCTGGCAGACCCAGATGCTCTTTGGGCGTGACATAACACAGCATTGAGGTGCCAAACCAGCCAATCATGCCCGCGCCAATGGCCGAGGTGATATG
>JAJFFP010000058.1 GCA_021776595.1 Robiginitomaculum sp.
CTATATGACCACGCCTTATGACGAGGCCGTTATTGATCTGATGGATCCGGTGGTCAATGCCTATAAAATCGGCTCCGGTGATCTGGGCTGGCCGCAATTTATTGGCGCGGTGGCGGCCCGTAAAAAACCGGTTTTTCTGGCTACCGGGGCCGGCTCTATGGAAGATGTGGAGCGCGCGGTTGAAGCGGTATTGTCGCAAACGCCGCAAATTTGCCTGATGCAGTGCAACACCAATTACACCGGGGCACTGGAAAATTTTGGCTATATCAACCTCAATGTCTTGCGCAGCTTTGCCAAAAAATATCCCGCCATGGTGCTTGGCCTTTCGGATCATACACCGGGCCATGCCACGGTGTTGGGGGCCATTGCGCTGGGAGCGCGGGCGGTGGAGAAACACTTTACCGACGACAATTCCCGCCAGGGGCCGGACCACGGCTTTTCCATGAACCCGCAAAGCTGGCGTGAAATGGTGGACCGCTCACGCGAGCTGGAACTGGCCCTTGGGGACGGCATAAAGCGGGTGGAGGGCAATGAGCGCGAAGCCGGCATTGTCCAGCGCCGGTCTTTACGTGCGCGCCATGATCTGGCCGCAGGCCATGTGTTACGCGTGGATGATCTCAAGGCCCTGCGTCCCCGCCCGCCAAAAGCCATTGAGCCTTATGACGAAGAAAAAGTACTGGGCCGGGCGTTAAAACGGGCGATCCAGAAGGGCGATGCCCTGACCTGGGATATGCTGTCATGAGTATGCCGGTGCTGACCGGGCCGGATGTGGTATTGCGCGCCATAAAACCCGATGATCTGGAGCCTTTGCGCCAATGGCGTAACCGGCCGGAATATCGGCAGTATTTTCGTGAATATCGCGATATTACGCCCGCCATGCAGCAAAACTGGTATGAAAATATCGTGCTTGGCGATGAGCGGGTGCAGATGTTTGCCATTACCGCGCGTGAGGATGGTCGCCTGCTGGGGGCGTGCGGGTTATGCTATATTGACCAGCGCAATCAAAGTGCAGATTTTTCCATCTATCTGGGGGCGGACGATTTTTATATTGACCAGAAATATGCCCCGCAAACCGGTCGTTTATTGCTAACACACGGCTTTGAAACGCTGAAATTGCATCGCATTTGGGCCGAGATATACGAAATTGACAGCGCCAAACAGCGCTTATTGCCCGCCCTTGGTTTTACTCTGGATGGCCGCCACCGCGAAGCGCACCGCCTTGAAAGCGGCCACTTTGTGGATTGTCTTTTTTACGGGCTATTGGCTGATGATTACCCGGAAGATACCGCCCATCCTTCGGGCGCGCTCAGGAGGAGGCCGGCAAGCTCAGGATGAGACCTCAGCGCAAGCCCTTATTCCAATACCGGTAATTCGATATAGGACGCCTGACCGGCGGTGTGGTAGATACGGTTGTTCGCCACTACACCTTCGCTTTCGTTATAATTTTCGCCGCCGGTATTGAGGTTGCGGACAAATTTTGGAAAGTTGGACGATGTCACCTCAACGCGGATGCGGTGGCCCGTGTCGAACACAATGCTGGAGGTCATGGGCGAGAAATCCAGCTTGTATACCTCTCCCTCTTTCATGAAAGTCTCCTGATCAAAGCCATTGCGAAAGCGTGAGCGCAGTATCGTGTCATCAATGATATAGGCGGTGCCATCGGGGGTGACATCAACCAGTTTCACGGCAAAATCAGTGTCTTTGACATTGGAGGAAACATAAAGCACCGCGTCGATAAAGCCGGTTACCTCCATGGGACTGTCCAATGGCTCGCTGGTATAAACCAGCACATCCTGACGTGCCTCGATCGAGCGCTGATCAAACGCACCAGGTATGACCAGACCGCCATTGCAACAATCGCCGCCGCCAATGGTGGCCACCGGGTTCATGGGATCATAGGTAAAGTCATCGGCCGCTTCGTCGTCACCCGGTTTTTGTGAACTTAAAGCGCCATCGCCATAAAGGCTGTTGGCCTTGCCGCCGCTATGCAGATAAAGGCGCTGCATTTTGACTTTTTTGGGTGGCCACTGATCGGCATTTTTCCATTTATTTTCGCCCATGGCGTAATAACGCACATGGGGCGTATCTTTGGGAAAGGCCTTTTTATCGCCCTTGAGCCAGCGATCAAACCATGAGAAAACCTCGCCCATGGTATCAAAGCTGGTATCGCCCATTTCGCGCTCGCCCACTTCGGTATCCGGGCCAAGCCGTAAAAAGCCGCAATGGGTAACAGGCGCGACAACGGCATACTGGTTTTCGCGCACGGATTTGTCGGCCCCGGCTTTGCGCACATGATTAAACAGCGCCATATTGGGGCCGATGGAAACATCATACCAGGTATTGAACCACAAGGCAGGAACCCCCCATGGCTCATTGTCATGGTAAATACCGCCCTTGAACCAGCCTTCATCATTCGGTTTGCGGGGGATAAACTCTTCAAAGGTGGCCGGTGGCTCGTCCAGCGAGGAAAGAAGCTCATTCACCGGCAGATCGAAAATATGACGCTTCCAGTCCACTTCGGGTTTATGGGCGGCCAGATCATTATATTCGCCAATGCGGCCACGGGTTTTCTGGTCCAGACCGGATGGAATTTGCGCGCGAAGCGGGTTGTCCACATTATACAGCCAGACAAAAAACAAGGTGCGTGGCACACCGCCGGTATACCAGTTTCCCTGCTCCTGAAAGTCACCAACCCGGCCTATGCCGGCGCCGGCAGACATTGGCACCATGGCCGCGTGGGCCGGATGATCCATGGCCGCCAGGGATAATTGCCATTCCGCCGAGGAGGAACACCCCAAAGTGCCCACCTTGCCGTTTGACCATTTTTGATCGGCGATCCAGCTTAAACTATCATAACCATCGGTGCGTGGATGGCCCAATATCTCAAACTTGCCTTCAGAGAAATAGCGCCCGCGTTCGTCCTGCAACACAAAGGCATACCCCCGGCTAAGCGCTTCCACCGCATAGCGCAGGCGGGTGCCAGACATTTTGTTAAAATTATAGGGGGTGCGCCAGAATATCGTCGGGGTATTCTCGTCATGGTCTTTGGGCACATAAACATTGGTGGCCAGCCCGACAGAATCGCGCATGGGCACCAGCACTTTTTTCTTGGTGTCGGCCAGACGCGACAGCTCTTTGCGCAACGCCTTGTCGCTCCATTTGCCGTAATCCTGTGCCATTGCCGGTAAAGCCAGCACAAAAGTCATTAACAGACCCGTCACTAAAGAAAAAAAGCGTAGCATGATTTCCCCTCCCAAGGGTTTTTTACTATCAAGGGTGGCGGGGCTAAATGAGTCAAGTTAATTCATTTTTCGCAAGGGTAAATTTCGGGTGTTACCATGGCGTATCTCCATTCTTCGAAGCCCCACCAGTAACACGTACTGGTGCGGCACCTCTGGATGAGGCCATAGAAAGTATTAAAACAACCTCATGCTGAGGTGAGAGCCACAGGCGAACCTCGAAGCATGGAGGGCAACCTGCCTGTATACTACCCCGACAGCGCCCCCGTTGGACAAGTTTTGACAATCCCTCGCGTTTGAAAACAGGGCGCGGCCTGGAAACCAGCCTCTTTCTTCTCCCATATGGGAGAAGAGTAAGATGAGGGGATGGGGCGTTATAAGGCATGTCTGTGCAG
>JAJFFP010000059.1 GCA_021776595.1 Robiginitomaculum sp.
TCCGGCGCCGCTGACCGAATTGCCAAGGCGGTCACCAGCGGAAAATGCTGTGCCGGAACGATCCCCGATCAAGGTAAAGCCGCTTGTAGCATCAATATCGCCTATAGACATCGTGGCGGAAAAAGTGCTGCTGGAGCCAAAAATAACATCCGCCCGACCGGCCTGCGCACCACCTGGTGTACCAATGATAATATCGTCAACACCATCGCCATTAAAATCACCGGCGCCGTCCACTGATGTCCCTGTTTGTGAGAAACTGGGGGCAATACCGGTCACGGAAAATCCGTTTGTGCCATCCAGCGTTGAAGGATCTAAAGCGGCAGCAAAGGCAGAGGCGGAGCCAAATATGATATACGCTGCGCCAGCAGAATTGGTGTCACCGATCTGGGTTCTTCTTGCCCCAATGATGATGTCATCCACGCCATCATTATTGACATCACCAGCCGCAGCCAGGGCGCTGCCGGTAAAATCATTGGCGGTAACGTTGCTAATGGCAAAACCGTTGCTGCCATCCAGAGAGCCAAGATCAAATGGATGGGTAAAATTACTACTTTTCCCGAAAACCACATAACCACCAGCTGTTCGCGAACCAATCAGCAAATCAGCCTTGCCATCATTATTAAAGTCGCCGCGCCCCTTACCGCCAAGGGCCTCGCCAACCAGCAAGAATTTTACTGCCCCATCAATGCGAAAACCGTTGGTGCCATCAATATCAGCAAGTGCCAGTTCAGCGCCAAAAGCAGTATTTTTGCCATAAATAATAAATACCTGACCGGCCTGTGCATTGCTACCGACTTTATTATTGCCAAGCCCGACAACCAGATCATCAATACCATCGCCATTCAGATCGCCAGGGCCGCTAATGGCGTTAAACTCGTCGCGCAATTCCGGCTGACGCGTGACGCCTTTAATGACAAAACCATTGCTGCCGTCCAGCGTATCGGCCTTAAAACTCGCCGGAAGTCCGGTTGCCTTGCCAAAAACAACGGCAATCTGCGCGGCCCTATCATTACCGGTGTTATTTTGCGAAGCGGCAAAATCGCCAATGCCATCACCATTAATGTCACCGATGGCACTCAGAAATGCCCCCATATTATCGTTGAATACTGATCCGGTAATCACAAAACCATCGGTGCCATCCAGCGTAGGCAGGTGCACTTCACCCGGTGGTCCGGGGCGGTCTTTCGGGCTGGATTGGGCATGTGCCTGTGCAAAACTCATACTGCAAAGGCAGGCAATAACACCAAGCGACTTTATCATCGGACGTTCTCCATCAATACTCTGATGAAAGAACAACCATACTGGCAGAAACCGGGCATCACCCCAAAAGGGTAAAGCACAGGTATTGCAGTGTATGCGAAGGCATTAGGTTAAAAATGTCAGGCGTTCATTTTCTGGCAGAGGCACAAAATACGCAGAGACATCATCTTCATGAATGGCGGACAGGCTGTCCGGTTGCCAGTCTGGATGATTGTCACGATCCACCAGCAAGGCCCGAACGCCTTCGGCAAAGTCATGCCCGGCGACAAATTTGAGGCTAAGGCCCAATTCCATATCCATGCACGGGCGAAATTTCATGTTTTGCCCTTCTCGCATTTGTTTACGCGTCACCTTCAATGCCGTTGGTGATTTACCGTGCAGGATGCTGATCTGCTTTTGCGCCCAGTCACTGCCATCAGTGTCCAGCCGATCCAGTATTTCCTCTACCGTGCTGGCGGCAAAGGCTTTATCAATCTGCTCTTTGTGCTCTACCACTGTGCCAGGGCCCGGCAAGCCGGTCAGACTATCGATAATTTCGGCAACATCGCCTTCTTCTTGCGCATCTTCGATCAGGCGCGCCAAAATCTGTGGGTGTTGGTCAGAGGGGGCATAATCTGTGGCAATGCCAAGGGTAAATACATCCGCCGCCTTTAAGCGCGCCCCGGTAAGCGCCAACCAGGTGCCAAGCTCTCCCTCAAGGCGCGGCAAAAAGAAACTTCCACCTACATCGGGGTAAAACCCTATCCCTGTTTCCGGCATGGCAAACAGGGTTTTATCGCCGCAAAGTCTTCGCATTCCATGCACCGATATACCAACCCCTCCGCCCATAACAATGCCATCAATCATCGCCACATAGGGTTTGGAATATTCCTTGATCAGTGTATTCAGGCGGTATTCCTCGGCGTAGAATTGATGCGCGTAAGATGTTTCGCTGGCCGGATCGACCAGCGCCCGTATGTCGCCACCGGCGCAAAAGGCTTTTTCCCCCGCAGCATCGACCACTACGCCAACGATATTATGATCATCTTTCCAGTCCAGCAACGCGCTTGTCATCAGCCGGATCATGGAAAGGTCAAGTGCGTTCAACGCCTTGGGACGGTTCAATGTCAGGCGGCCAATACGTCCTTCGACCTTTACGATTACGGGGGCGGTATCAGTCATGTTATTCCCAGTTCTACTCTATCGTCATTCCGGCGGAAAGCCGGAATCCAATGGTGACCCTTTACTGGATACCGATTTTCATCGGTATGACGTGTAAAATGATACACAACATTATCCCAACTCATTTCGCGCGATAATAACGCGCATAATCTCATTTGTGCCCTCAAGGATTTGATGCACCCGCAAATCGCGCACAATGCGCTCCAGCGGGTAATCTTTTAAGTAACCATACCCGCCGTGCAATTGCAGGGCATCATTGGCCACCTTAAAGCCCACATCGGTGGCAAAGCGCTTGGCCATGGCGGCGTATTTTCCCTTTTGCGGGTGCCCCTCATCAATCGCCGCTGCCCCGCGATAGAGCATCATCCTTGCGGCCTGTAATTCGGTGGCCATATCGGCAATTTTGAACTGGCTGGCCTGAAATGCGCCAATGGGTTTGCCAAACTGTGTTCGGCTGCCGATATATTCCCTGGCCAGATTAAGCGCCTCACTGGCACCGCCCAGCGAGCAAGAACCAATATTGATGCGCCCGCCATCAAGGCCCGACATGGCAATCTTGAAACCCACGCCTTCATCAGAGAGGCGGTTGGCCACCGGCACTTTACAATCCTCAAATATAACCGCCGCCGTGGGTTGCGCATTCCAGCCCATTTTTCGCTCATTGGCCCCAAAGCCGAGACCCTTCGTGCCCTTTTCCACTACGAAAGTGGAAATGCCCTTGGGTCCGGCCTCGCCAGTGCGCACCATCACCACATAAATGTCAGACACCCCGGCACCGGAGATAAAGGCCTTGGTGCCATTCAGGATATAATGATCCCCATCCCGCACTGCTTTGGTGCGAAGCGCCGCCGCATCGGATCCTGAACCTGGCTCTGTCAGGCAATAACTGGCGATCAGGTCCATGCTCATCAGGCCCGGCAGCCATTTGGCCCGCTGTTCCTCATTGCCATAGGTGTCGATCATCCACGAGGCCATATTATGGATCGACAGATACGCCGCCGTGGCCACGCACCCCATGGAGAGCTGCTCGAATATCAATGCCGCATCAAGACGGCTCAGGTTCGAGCCGCCATGTTCCTCGCCCACATAAATCCCGGCAAAGCCAAGGGCCGCCGCCTCGCGCATCACGGAGACGGGAAAATGCTTTTCCTCGTCCCAGCGGGCGGCATTGGGGCGCAATTTGTCACCAGCGAACCCGGCCGCCATGTCCTTGATCAAGGTTTGTTCTTCGGTCAGGGTGAAGTCCATGCTTCGAGCCCTTTCATGATTGATGGAATTGCTCAGTTCCTGGTGCACAATTCATCCGAAAACCGGTTCCCACTTTTCGGCTTGTGCTTTACCGTGATAGGCAAGTGCGCGAGCCGCGTCCAGAAGGAAGATACAGATGGCCACTTTTCCCTACACCCGTATGCGACGCCTGCGGCAAAGCCAATGGTCCCGCGCGCTGGTCCGTGAGAACCAATTGCGGCCCTCTGACCTGATCTGGCCGGTTTTCGTGCACGAGGGCAAGAATCTTGAACCCATAGCCTCTATGCCCGGTGTTTCGCGCTATCCCTTGTCCAAAATCGGTGAAGTGGCGCGTGAGGCCCATAATCTGGGTATTCCTGCCATCGCGCTGTTTCCCAAAATTGATGATTCATTGAAAAACCTGACCGGTGATGAGGCCGCCAACCCGAAGAATCTGGTTTGCCGGGCCATAAAAGAACTCAAATTCGCCGCCCCGGAAGTGGGCGTGATGGCCGATGTGGCACTGGACCCCTTCACCGACACCGGACAGGACGGTATTGTGCGCAATGGCCAGGTAATGAATGATGAAAGCGTGGACATGCTGGTGCGCCAGGCACTGGTGCAGGTAGCCGCCGGTTGTGACATCATTGCCCCCTCCGACATGATGGATGGACGCATCGGCGCCATTCGTGAGGCACTGGAAGGGGAAGATTATACCAACACCCTGATCATGGCCTATGCCGCCAAATATGCCTCCGCCTTTTATGGCCCGTTTCGCGATGCTGTAGGCTCCGGCGGGGCGCTAACCGGCGACAAGAAAACCTATCAGATGGACCCGGCCAATGGCGCGGAGGCTCTGCGCGAAATCTCGCTCGATCTTGATGAAGGTGCCGACATGATCATGATCAAGCCCGGCATGCCTTATCTGGACGTGGTGGCGCGCGTAAAAGACGCCTTTAATGCCCCCACTTTTGCCTATCAGGTCTCTGGCGAATACGCCATGCTTATGGCGGCGGCCCAAAATGGCTGGCTGGATGAGGAAAAAGTGATGATGGAAAGCCTGCTTGGTTTCAAACGCGCCGGTTGCGACGGGATACTCACCTATTTCGCCCCCAAGGCGGCGAAGATGCTAAACGGTTCGTAATAAAAGAAGCTATGGACTTTTGCGGAAAAACGCCGCACCCTTTGCAAAATAAAAGCAAAGGGGAGCCATCATGTTCAAGCCATCATTTAAGCTGGTATCCGTATGTGCCGTTTTGGCCATATCGGGGGCCGCGCTGGCCGAAGAAACCGTAAATCTTGATATGGTCAATCGTATTCGTGATGAGGGGTTTAATCACTCTCACGTCATGGATAATCTGGGCTATCTGACCGACGTCATCGGCCCGCGCCTGACCGGCTCGCCCCAATTACGCCAGGCCAATGACTGGACCTTGGCCAAATTTGAGAAAATGGGCCTGAAAAACGGGCAATTGGACGGTTTTGATTTTGGTCGTGGCTGGTCATTTTCCAGCGTCAATGTCACCATGACCACACCGCGCACGGCGCATCTTTATGCCCTGCCCCTGGGCTGGCACCCTGGCACCGATGGTCCGGTAGCCGGCGAAGTCATGAAGGTGAATATAAACTCAAAAAAAGATTTTGAAAAATATGAAGGCAAGCTGGAAGGCAAAATTGTGCTGCTTAGCAAAGCCAAAAAACGTAGCCCCGGTGAAGACCCCAGAATGCCCACCTTCAAGCGCTATTCCGATAAAGAGCTGGCCAAGCGTGAAAATTTCAATGTGCCCGTAGATCGCCCGCAAGGCCCGCGCGGGTTTGAGAAAAAATTCCTCTTTGAAGAAGACCTTTACGCATTTTTGCACAAGGAAGGCGCGCTGGCGGCCATTAAACGAAGCCCCCGTGATGCGGCCCTGATCGAAGCCTCGGCCTATCTTTATAAAACCGGGCACACCCCGCAAATCCCGGCGGTTTCCATGTCCACCGAAGATTATGAGCGCATTTTGCGTCTGCTGGATCGTGATATTCCAGTTAACATCAACATGGAAGTTAAAGCGCAGTATTATGATGACGACCCCAAAGCCTATAACACCATTGCCGAAATACCTGGCAAAGGCTCCAACCCCGAAGTGGTTATGGCCGGGGCGCATCTGGATAGCTGGTTTGTTGGCGATGGTGCCGCCGATAACGGTGCCGGATCAGCGGTGATCATGGAAGCGGCACGGATTTTAAGCGCGCTTGATATCAAACCCAAACGCACCATCCGCTTTGCCCTATGGGGCGGCGAGGAACAGGGACTTTATGGCTCGGCCCATTATGTGCGCACCCATTTTGGCGACCGCCCTGTGGTTGATGATGAGACACGCGCTCAATTGCCTTCCTTCTTCTGGTTTAATGAAACCTGGCCGATAACCACCAAGCCAGAGCACAAAAAACTCTCGGCCTATTTTAACTTTGATAACGGATCGGGAAAAATCAGAGGCATCTATGGCGAAGGCAATGCCGCCATCCGCCCCATTTTTGAAAGCTGGTTCAAGCCGTTTGAAGACTTGGGAGCGGGCACCATTTCGCTCAACAAGACCGGCGGCACGGACCATCTTTATTTTCAATGGGTGGGCCTGCCCGCGTTTCAGTTCATTCAGGACCCGCTGGACTATGGCGCCCGCATTCACCACAGCCAGATCGATACGCTGGATCATGTTTCCGAAGCCGATCTGAAACAGGCCTCGGTCATTATGGCGACCTTCCTCTATAATGCCGCCATGCGCAACGAGCGCCTGCCCCGTAAACCCCTGCCCACCGAGCCACCTAAAAGTAGGAAAAAGAAAGAGACCGAAGATGGTGAGGAGTGAGTTTGCGTTATACCTTAAACGAATGTTTTTGATGCTTTGTTCCACTCCTGTCATTACCCGGTTTATCCGGGTGATCCAGTTCAGCAAGGCAATTAGGACTGGATTACCGAGACAGGCCCGGCAATGAAATGGCGGCGAGTTTCCCCCACAAAAACCTACCAATCGCCTCAGCTTTCCACATTATCAAGCACGGTTATAATGACTTTTCGCTTCTCTGGGTCCGGCTCATCCTCAATGCATGAGCGAATTTTCTGCGCGATAACCTTGCCAAAACGAGACGACTTTACCACCGAGGCGTTCAGATAAACTGACATGAAAGTCACAGGACAGGATACTATATCGTCCCGCTCACCTGCCATAGTCTGATAGTATTTGCTCAACGCCGCAAGCAGGTGCTTATCGTCCATAATCGGTCGTAGTAAAACGGTCGAACTTGTCAAGATTATTGGTATTTCACTATTGGAAAAGCGGCATGTTGCATGTTTTGACGCCTTATAGACAGCGCCGTCATAATGTGGGGCCTCTTTGCCGCGCTTCGTGTTGGCCTGTTGAAAATACTGATACTCATTCAGCAGTGACGTTGTAATCAATATGCCGCACTTATCATGCATAGCCTCAAAATTTGTGCGCAAACGCTGCGTCCTTAAACTGACCTTATCCATGAATGAGAAGAACGTATCCAGACCCGCTTTTTTTGCTGCTTCCAACTCCTCTGCATCCGCCAGATCGGCGTAATTTTTCATCTGAACCTGACAAGAAGAGCCATCATCAAAAATTCTTGGAAATGATGAGAAACACGATTACGTCCGCTCATTCGCAGAAGAGCACCCGTAAAGGGCAAGGCCGAGAATTATGATGATGAAATAACGCACACCCTAGTTCAACCTGCCCAGAGGCAATATCCGTCCAAAAACCCTCAACAACCCTGCGCCCAGCAATCCCGTGAAAGTCGCTTGCAGGAAGACAATCACCAAAGCCATCGGAAAGTATTTCAGGGCCTCAATCGTCGTTCCCAGCGGTTTTCCAAACACGGCTATCTTTTCAGGGGCCATAATGGAAATGGGTAGCCAAAGCAGCATTACAAATGCCCATGGCAGGAGGGTCGCCCAAAATACAATCTTAAATAACCCAAAAAAGCTGACTTGAAAAAATTCTATAGTCCGGTTTTCTGTATTCATGCACTGTATTATACAGGGGTGAATTTCTAAATTCCAGTGATTTTTATGATCACTACACTAAACATGATCACCTTATCTTGAAACCAAGAAACCTCACCCCGACGAAGGCAGGCACCGCAATGACGTAGGCGTCCCCCTTCTCCCTTTGGGAGAAGGTTGGGATGAGGGGGGAGGGTGAAGCGCGTCATGGCGCAAATTTTCCACGCCCCATCCCCTCACCTCAATCCTCTCCCTCAAGGGAGAGGAAGCGCTGCTGGATATGCCGAATTCATGCCTTTCCCCTAGAGGAAAGCAAGGAAAGTTAAACGTGGATCACCTTGCCATAGGCATCCAGCACGCTTTCGTGCATCATTTCCGACAGGGTCGGGTGCGGGAACACCGTTTCCATAAGTTCAGCTTCGGTGGTTTCCAGCGTGCGGGCGATGGTGTAGCCCTGAATCAGTTCAGTGACTTCCGCGCCGATCATGTGCGCGCCCAAAAGCTCGCCGGTTTTGGCGTCAAACACGGTTTTGATCAGTCCTTCGGCCTCGCCCAGCGCGATGGCCTTGCCATTGCCCATAAACGGGAAGCGCCCCACCTTGACCGTGTGCCCGGCGGCTTTGGCGGCCGCTTCGGTAAGGCCCACCGAGGCCACTTGCGGACGGCAATAGGTGCACCCCGGAATATTGCCAGATCTAAGCGGGTGCGGGTTTTTACCGGCGATCTTTTCAACGCAGATCACTCCTTCATGGGACGCCTTGTGCGCCAGCCAGGGCGGCGCGGTCAGATCGCCAATGGCATATAAGCCCGGCACGTTTGTGCGAGAGTATTCATCCACCACCACGTGGGTGCGGTCGGTTTTAACGCCCAACGCTTCAAGGCCAAGGTTTTCCACATTGCCGACAATGCCAATGGCCAGAATAATGCGCTCTGCCGCGATCTCTTCCATCTTGCCGTCTTTGGTCTTGATACTGGCGGTAATGCTTTCCTTGCCGGAGCTAACCTTTTCCACTTGTGCAGAGGTAAGGATATTCATACCCGCCTTTTCAAAGGCTTTTTGCGCGTGGCCGCTGATCTCAACGTCTTCGACCGGCAATACCCGGTCCATCATCTCGACCACAGTTACATCGGCCCCAAGGGCATTGTAAAAGCTGGCAAATTCAATGCCGATGGCACCAGAACCAATCACCAGCAGGGACTTGGGCATCACATCCGGGGTCATGGCCTCTTTGGCGGTCCAGATAAATTTACCATCGGGGGCCAGGCCAGCGGCGGGGATGGTGCGCGCCCGTGCGCCAGTGGCCAGAATAACCTGGGCAGCGTTATAGGTCGCCTCTTTGCCTGCCTTGTCCTTGACGATAACCTTGGGGGCTTTTGCCCCGCGTTCCAGCCGCGCTGTGCCATCAATCACAGTGACTTTGTGCTTTTTGAGCAGGTATTTAACGCCGCCAGAAAGCTGACCTGCGATATCGCGCGAACGTTTAACCACCTTTTCCAGATCAAAATCCACCCTGGTGCAGCTCAGGCCAAATGATTTTGCATTTTCCATCAGCTCAAAAACTTCGGCGGAGCGCAACAACGCCTTGGTGGGGATACAGCCCCAGTTCAGACATACGCCGCCCAAATGCTCGCGCTCAACGATAGCGGTTTTCAGGCCCAATTGCGCCGCGCGTATGGCCGCAACATAGCCACCGGGACCGGCACCAATAATAATTAAATCAAAAGGTTGTGCACTCATCTTAATCTTCCTTCTTCAGTGGCGGTGCTGGCGTGGGTTTGCCATCTTCATTCAGCGCCACCATAACAAACTCACCCTCCGTGGCCTGTCGGCGTGCACCAGTTTGCAAATCCTCGGCGCATAATGTCACCGCCACACGCATGGAGGAGCGCCCGACACCGGCCACACGGGCGGTGATTTCTATCATTTCGCCCACATGGATCGACGCGGCAAAGTCAATCTCTTTCAGCGCCGCCATCACCACCGAAGTTCGGGCATGGCGACTGGCGGCAACAAAGGCGGCCTTTTCCATGAGATTCAGCGCCCGGCCCCCGAACAACATGCCCCGGTGGTCGGTGTCACCTGGAAATACCAGCTCCGCTGTGCGCGTAACTCCCGCCGGTTCCGGAGCATAATCGGGCACTGGCGGTAATGAGGCCTTATTAGTTTTACGGTCGGTCGCCACCATGATGAAATCACCCTGGGTGGTCAGGCGGCGCTCGCCGGTAAGCAAATTCTCGGCAAACAGACTGACCCGCACATTCATCGATGAGCGCCCGACGCTGCGCACTTCACCGGCCAGATCCACCAGTTCGCCAACCAAAACCGGTGATTTGAAATCCATGCGCTCAACGGCGGCGGTAACAAAGCCGCGCCGGGCCAGACGGGCGGCGGCCAAAAAGGCCACCTTGTCCATAAAGGCCAGCGCCGCGCCACCAAACATATCGCCTTGATGATTGGTCTGGTCCGGAAACACCAGATCCATCAGGCGCACTTTTTGGTGCCCCGCGCTCATCCGCCGAAAAACACGTTTTTAACACCATCAAAAATGAGTTGTACGGAAAGCGCCGCCAGTATGACCCCGAATACGCGGGTAATCAGCGCCCCCACCGTATGGCCCATAACCCTGAGCAACCAGGGGGCAATCAGCAGCAAAATCAACGCGATCAGCAAATTGGCAAGCATGGCACTGACCACCACCAATTGCGCCATCGGGTGGTCATGTTGTTGCGACATAAAGATCATCACCGCCGCAATGGACCCCGGCCCTGCCAGCAGGGGAATAGCCAATGGGAAGACGGAAATATCTTCCGGCCCGTCCTCGTCCTCCAGCATGGTTTCGGCGCGACTTTCACGCCGGGCCTGACGTTTCTCGAACAGCATTTCAATGGACATTAAAAGGAGCAGCAACCCGCCTGCCGTGCGAAACGCATCCAGGCTGACGCCCATGCGGCTCAGCAGCCATTCGCCGCCAAAGGCAAAGGACAACAACAAACCGGCGGCATAGATGGTGCCCCGTATGGCCATGGAACGGCTATGCGCCGCACTGGCACCCGCTGTCAGGGTAGCAAAAATGGGCGCAACACCCAGGGCATCAATCACCACAAACAGGGTGACAAAACTCGCAATAAAAAGGTCCAGCATGGCCATATCCATCAGAAAACTCTCGTCTGATTTGCCGGTACAGGGCAAAGTGCAGATACGCAAGAGCGGGCTTGCGCTTCACAGGTCTGCATTTTTGCATAGATCAGCATGGCTAGTCCTTATAGCAGCATCATCGCCGGGTTTTCGATATAGGCTTTGAAGTATTTCAGGAAGTTCGCGCCGATGGCCCCGTCCACCACCCGGTGATCACAGGTCAGCGTCACCGTCATCATTGTGGCAATGCCAAGCTCGTTTCCAATGACGACCGGGCGCTTTTCGCCCGCCCCCACTGACATGATACACCCTTGGGGCTGGTTAATGATCGAGGCAAAGGATTTAATGCCCATCATTCCCATATTGGAGATGGTAAACGTGCCGCCCTGATACTCCTCTGGCATGAGTTTGCGGGCCTTGGCACGCCCTGCCAAATCCTTGACCTCGGCAGAAATGGCCGCAAGGCCTTTGTGCTGTGCCTGGCGCACCACCGGGGTAATCAGGCCACCATCAATGGCCACGGCTACGGCAATGTCCGCATCATGCCACAGCTTGATCCCATCGGGGGTATAGCTGGCATTGGCATTGGGTGCTTTTTTAAGCGCCAGCGCGCAAGCGCGGATGATGAAATCATTGACCGAAATTTTGATGCCATCATCGGCGGCGGCCTCGTTTATGGCTTTGCGGGCGCTCAAGAGCGCATCCAGCTTACAATCAATGTTTAAGGGAAAATGTGGCACATCGCGAAAAGATTCGGTCATACGCGCAGCAATCACTTTGCGCATCCCGTCCAATGGAACCAGATCAAAACTGCCGGGGGCTTGTGGGGCCGGTGTAGTGGTTATGACAAGGCTGGAAGGCGCATTTTCAATATCGCGTTTGACAATCCGGCCATTTGGCCCGCTGCCGGTAAGACTGGCAAGGTCCAGCCCGGCCTCTTTTGCCAGGCGTTTGGCCAATGGCGAGGCTTTGATGCGCGATGCCCCCTCTCCTTCGACAAGCTCAGGATGAGGGGAAGAGACGAGCTCAGGGTGAGGGGAGGCAGCAAGCTCAGGGTGAGATTGAGAGACAGGTTCATGGGGGGGAGAAACAGGAGAGGGTCTAGTGCCTTCAACCTCATCCTGAGCTTGTCGAAGGATGGGTTCAGGCGCACTCACATCAAAATCATTCAGCGCCGAAGCATCCTCGCCATCCTCCAGAAGAAGCGCGATGACAGTATTAATGGCAACATTTTCAGCGCCTCCCGGCACCAAAATTTTGCCCAGCACCCCTTCTTCGACCGCCTCCACCTCCATGGTGGCCTTGTCGGTTTCAATTTCGGCAATAACATCACCTGAATGGATTTCATCACCTTCATTGACCAGCCATTTAGCCAGCGTTCCCTCTTCCATGGTTGGCGATAAAGCGGGCATGAGAATTTTTATCGGCATGGCTCTTCCTTACGCCAGATGGGCCAACGTATCCACATTGGCCTCCCAGTTCTGGCCGTCAAACGGTTCGATGGTAATGGTGCGAAATTCGGCACCCTTGAGGCAACGCAAATTCACTGACCACCCATCTGGATTGGAGCGCGGCACATAAAACGGTTTCACCCCGCAGGTTTTGCAAAAGAGATGCCGCGCCACGCCGGTGTTAAAGCGATAATCGGTGAGGTTTTCTTTGCCCTCACGAAGGACAAAGCGATCCTTGGGCACTATCAGGTGTAAAAAGCCGGTCTTGGCACAAATGGAACAATTACATTCCTGCGCGGTGATCTCTTCTGGCAGGCAAGCGGCAAAACGCACCGCGCCACAATGGCAGGCCCCTTCGTGCCAGGACATGTCAGATGTCTCAGTCACGATAACATACCTTCTTTGCCGCACGCACAATATCTTCCGCCCCCGGCAGAGCCAGCGCCTCCAGATTACCGGCATAAGCCAGCGGCGCCTCCACCTGATGCACACGCGCCGGCGGCGCATCCAGATAATCAAACGCACCAATGGTAACGGCAGCGGCAATCTCTGCGCCTATGCCCATACAGCCCCAGGCTTCCTCGGCGGTGACCAGACGATTGGTCTTTTTAACCGAATTGATCACGGTTTCCATGTCCAGCGGGCGTATGGTGCGCAAATCAATCACTTCGGCGTCAATGCCTTGACCGGCCAGGGTGTCGGCGGCGGCCAGCGCAAAACCTACCATACGCGAATAGGCAACAATGGTAACATCTGCGCCCTTACGAGCAATACGTGCCTTGCCGATGGGCAACACCCAGTCGTCCATCTCCGGCACATCAAAACTCTCGCCGTAAATCAGTTCATGTTCCAGAAACACCACCGGATTGGGATCACGAATGGCGGCTTTAAGAAGCCCCTTGGCATCAGCCGCATCGTATGGCGCGATAACGATCAGGCCCGGCACATGGCCATACCATGGCGCATAGTCCTGACTGTGCTGGGCACCCACACGGCTGGCCGCTGCATTGGGACCGCGAAACACGATTGGGCAAGACATTTGCCCGCCAGACATATACCTTGTTTTTGCTGCTGAATTTATAATATGATCAATGGCTTGCATAGCAAAGTTAAAGGTCATGAATTCGACGATGGGCTTTAACCCGCCAAAAGCAGCACCGACGCCAAGTCCGGCAAAACCATATTCAGTAATCGGCGTATCAATGACCCTCCTGGGCCCAAATTCGTCAAGCAAACCACGGCTGACCTTATAGGCACCCTGATACTGGGCGACCTCCTCGCCCATCAAAAACACCCGTTCGTCCCGGCGCATTTCCTCGGCCATGGCATCACGCAAGGCATCGCGCACCGTCACAGACACCATATTTGTTCCTGCCGGGATGGCCGGGTCTTCAGCATGGGAGGCAGATTTGATTGCCCCCTCTCCTTCGACAGATGCAGGAATAGGGGCAGCAGAAGCGGGAGCGGCTTTATCACCCCCATCCTCATCCTGAGCCTGTCCAAGAATGGCGTTGGCAACGGGCGCAGAGATATCCACACCCTCCAGCGCTGAAGCGTCCTCGCCCTCTTCCAGTATCAGCGCAATGACCGTGTTAATGGAAACATTTTCCGAGCCACCGGGAATGAGGATTTTGCCCAGCACCCCCTCTTCGACCGCCTCCACCTCCATGGTGGCTTTATCTGTTTCGATTTCGGCTATCACATCGCCGGGAGAAACCGTATCGCCTTCTTTGACCAGCCATTTTGTTAATGTGCCCTCTTCCATAGTGGGTGAAAGCGCCGGCATAAGTATCTGAGTTGGCATCGAGTTTTTTGTCCTGTTCAAACGCTTCAAAGCGGCAAATGAGTGAACTTATTTATTTTGGAGCCGGGCGCGCAGAAAATCCAGCTCATGCTTGATATTATCGATGTCGCGCTGTGAATGGGCGATGGCGTCCTGGCCACCGGTAAAGACCACTTCTTGCAAGACTTTCATATCCACACCGACCTCACGCTCCACACAATCGGCAAATTCATGCTGGGTAGAGGTATAAGCCTCAAAGGCAGCGACAGAAGCATTATATTCCTCTTTAGAATTACCCTTGATTTTAGGCTTGTCCGGGCGTTCGCACGTTGAAATTTTATATTTCATACCGGGTTTTATTTTCTCACCCGCTATTTTACCGGCCAAAGCCGGCCCGGAAATTGATGCCGCCAAAATCATGGCCGTCACCAAAGTCAGTTGCTTGTTCTTCAAAGACAGGCTCATGACGGGCTCCCTGGTGCCAGAATATCAGTTAATAGCTCACTTGCATCCGGTTCCGGGCTGCCTTGTGCAAAGTCAGCCGCATCGCCGACAATAGCGCGCACTTGCTTATCTATAGCCTTGAGTGCCGCCTCATCGGCCCAGCCCTCCTCCAGAAGTCGTGCTTTGGCGTGGTCGATCGGGTCATGATGCTGGCGCACCTCATTGACTTCATCACGAGTGCGATATTTGGCCGGGTCCGACATGGAATGGCCACGATAGCGGTATGTTTTCATCTCCAGAATCGTTGGCCCCTTGCCGGAGCGGGCATGTTTGACCGCCCGCACCCCCGCATCGCGCACCGCCAGCACGTCCATGCCGTCCACAGCCTCGCCAGGTATGCCAAAACTGGCGCCGCGCCGGCATAAATGCGTCTCGGACGAGGAACGCTCGATCGAAGTGCCCATGGCATATTGATTATTCTCAATGACAAAGACTACGGGCAGATCCCACAACTTGGCCATGTTGAAACTTTCATAAACCTGGCCCTGATTGGCAGCCCCGTCGCCAAAAAACGTCAAACTTACCTTGCCGTTATCCTTGTATTGATCAGCAAAGGCGAGGCCCGTGCCAAGGGGCACTTGCGCGCCAACAATGCCATGACCGCCATAAAAATTCTTCTCGACGGAAAACATGTGCATGGAGCCGCCTTTGCCACGCGAATAGCCGCCAACGCGCCCGGTAAGCTCGGCCATGACGCCAGCGGCATCCATCCCCAGCGCCAGCATATGCCCGTGGTCACGGTAGCCGGTAATCATCTGATCACCATCGATAATGGCCGCTTTCATGCCGGTAACCACGGCTTCCTGACCGATATAAAGATGACAAAACCCGGCAATCAGACCCATGCCATAGAGCTGCCCCGCTTTTTCTTCAAACCGGCGGATCAGCAACATTTGCCGATAGTATTCCATCATTTCCGCTTTGTTGGTTTTGCCGGGCGTGGATGATTTTTTTTGAGTAGATTTTGCCATTATTTCACATGTGAACTAGATTGCGCATATAAACCTGTCTAACCCAGCGTTCGTTTCTCTGCAAGCTATCGATTGCCGGGGTTGGCGCGTTTCGCATTGAGTTGTCTCTACCGTTCCCCCGCTGATGTCATTGCCGGGCCTGTCCCGGTAGTCCAGAAAATGTGTATAAAACAAGAACTGGATCACCCGAACCAGTCGGGTGATGACGATATGGTGAATCGGGTGATGGCATTTGTGATGAATCAGGAGATGGCAATTGTGGGTAGTATTTCGAGTTTAGTCCAAAATCATATTCACCGTCATACCGGCGCAGGCTGGAATCCGATTTTTAACATATCTCACCTTGAAAGAACTGGACCCCGATTTTCATCGGGGTGACGCGCTATCTATCGTCCTTATTTCACCCAGTTTGGCTTGGGATTGGCCAATTGTGCTTCAATGGCTGCGCGCTGCATGGCGATATTTTCCGCCATACGTTTTTCGCGGGCCTTGAATGCTGGTGTATCACGCAGTGTGTCAAAAGCCGGGTTTATGAAAAACAGCGCATCAGCCAATCCCATATCCAGATACCGGTCAATCCACGCATAAGCCTTTTTGGGATGTTGCTTGGCCATCTGTAATATGGCCCCGACTTGCAGGTCTTGCGACAGCGTTACCCCGGATGGATCATCACTGCCCAGATATGCATCCACTTTGTTGATGAAAACGTGCGCATCCGCATCGTTTTTATAGCGAAGCAGAAAGGCGACATTTGCCACCGAATATGCACCGCTGTTAATACTGGTAGAGGTGATCTCTTGCGACAGCCAGAATTTTCTGACGGCAGGAACGCTGAATCCCTGATAAAGCGTCTTAAACTCACGCATCATATACAAGAACACGCCCAGATTAGGGTCGTCTGGCTTGCCCTGATATAGCGCCTGTATTTTTTGATATTCCCCACGCAGCAAATAAATGAATGATTGGCTGAAATCGGTTTTGGCAAATTTCTCCGCTGTTTCCAGCATGCCAAGCTGGATATAAATAGCAGCCAGACTTTCCCGATTTTGACCGCTTTCAGCGTTCAGGGCTTGCGCATCCTTGAAAAGGCTATGCGCCCCGGCTAAACCCCCCTCCGTCAGCAGCAGATTACCAAGCCCTAATGCACCAAAAGGACTGTCCGGGTTCCAGCGCAGGTTGACCTCATAGGTTTTCCTGGCCCCGGCGCGGTCCCCAAGGGCGATTTGCGCATCACCAATATTGATCAAGATAACGGCGGAAAGCGGGTCCAACGCACGGGCTTGTTGCAACACCTTTAGCCCCTCGTTTAGTCGTCCAGACGAAATCAGTGCGCTGCCCTTTCTGAAATAGGCATCGGCATAGTTCGGATTGGCGGCGATGGCTTGATCAGCAAAGGCAATGGCCTCGTCATATTTTTCTTCGATATTGGCCAGCAATGAAGCGGAGGTAAGCGCCTCAGCAGAATTGGGAGCCAGTTCCAGCGCTTTCTTGACATTGGGTTTGGCCAGATCAAGTAATGCTTTTTTATCCATGCCCGTATACCAGGTCATCAACATATAGGTATCGGCCAACCCGGAATAGGCCGGAGCAAATTCCGGGTCCAGTGCGATCACCTGCTGGTAATTTTTTAAGGCTGCGCGCAAACTTTCCGGCAAGCGTTTGCTCATTTGCTGCCGCGCCCTTAAATAAAGCTCATAGGCTTCCAGTGACCCGGTGCGCGCCGTTGCTTTGCTTGCATCTATAGATAAACGCCCCTTGATTTTATCAACAATGGCGGCGGCAATCTCGTCCTGAATGGCGAATATGTTTTCTGCGGTCAAAGGCCGGTCCCAGGTTTGTGACCACATATGCTCGTCAGATTTGGTGTTGATGAGTTGTGCGGTGATGCGCAGGGTGCTGCCAGCTTTGCGGATACTGCCCTCCAGAACATGGTCAACATTTAGCGCCTTGGCAATTTCACCAATACCGATATCACGCCCCTTAAAAGCAAAGGCCGAAGTGCGTGAGGCCACCCGCAAACCTTTGATGCGTGCCAATACATTGAGCAATTCCTCGGATATACCATTGGCGAAATATTCCTGATCCTTGCCTGAGGAAAAATCTGCAAACGGCAATACGGCGATGGAGGGACCGGCGCTTGTTAGCGTAATTCCATCCTTCGAGACAATCGCCGCCGCCGACACTTCTGATCCTTCGACAAGCTCAGGATGAGGTGACGCTATACCTGAAGCTCCACCAACCTCATCCTGAGCTTGTCGAAGGATGGGCGCAGGTCGCAAGCCCAGCCAGACCACCAAAGCACCCACCAGCACCAGCCCGATAACAATCACAACATCCAGTGTTCGTCCGGTCTTGGCGGTAACACTCTCGCCCTCTGCTACCGTTTCAGTGCGTTTGACGCCCTCTGGCGTCATCTCAAACGCCCAGGCCAAAAGCATGGCAACTGGAAAACCGATAAGCAAAAAACTGACCACGATTGTATCAAACCATGGCGGCAAACCAAGAGCACTTTCCAATACGCCTGCCAATTGCATCAGTATCCAGCCAACCACAGCATAGACACCGGCAACGCGGAAAATATTGCGGCGACGCAATTCAGTGAGCAATTTGTTCATTCACATATATTCCAGCCAAGTGCATATCCGCACGTCTCTAACTACCGCATTACCTGCTCAACAGGCAAGGGTATCCAGATTATGAGCAAGGCACGAGAGGTGAAAGGCGTGAATCTCTTTTTGTATCTGTGTTATAGGTCAGAACAATATCCTGCGGATCCGCAAGAAAAAGCACGGCATGGGCGCGTTCTTCCAAATAATCCAGGTCAAGATTGTTATCACTTAGCATTTCAATGCGCTTCTCATACCCCGCGCGACAGGATTGTAATTTTGATATTTGAAGCTCAAGTGCTGTTTCTTGTTGTTTATAGATCAACAGATTGCGCATGCCCTGCTCACCGGTAAAACCGTGATAGGCGAAATAAAGAATTGCCCAGACAAATCCGGCCACCGGCAAATACTGTTTGAATCGCGACATATCCAACCATTCACCGCCACGCGTTCTGCATATCCGGCTTTTTTTTGCGCCATTTTTCTGCGCCTGTAACAGTTAGAATCAAAATGTTAAAAAAGCGATTACCATGACGTAAGAAACGTCACTGGGGGAATTTACTTTATTATCAGCATTGGCTTAGTAAAAATATTTAATTTTGTAGAATTACCCGTTTGTGGTATTTTGTGATTGAGAATGCGTATTGTATTTTTCTCTGCTTTGCAAACACAATGCACCACCCAATAACAATGTGCATTTTTGATCGGGGAATTATTCATGTTCAGGACCATTAGAACCCTTACAATAACCCTCTTTGCTGCAGTTTCACTATCCTCTTGTTCAGAGATTGTTGGCGAGTTGATTTTAGGCACACCCTTAGGTGGACTTGCGGCGCCGTTTCTGGCTCCTCTGGTTTATCTGGTGCTGTTCACCAGTTATGCCCCAGGCGCAGATACCGGCTATAGCTTGCGCACTGAAATGACATTCGGGCAACGTGAAATATATTCAGCGGACATCACCATTCCTGATGGCTATACTTTTAACGGCTTTGATAAATACGGCGTAGGCGCCCGTATTGGCGCATACGGATTTGATTTTGCCGGTGATGATTCAATAGAGCGCTATCTGCCGATTTATGGGCTTAGCCACTCGCTATCATATGTAGATAGCAATCTAAACAATACGTATGAGCAGGATATAGAGCCCAAAATTGAATATATTATGAGCCCCGGAAGCACCATCTGGATGCGGATCACAGCACCCTATGGAGGCGATGCCAACCAGACCACGGCTACAGCACAATTTAGTTCTAAAATCGCGGCTGGATTTCGCACAGGTATCCTTACCAACCCGGTGATGACCGGCACTCATGTCGTATCGGGTGTCATCACCTCGATTGATCCCGATAACGATAATGAGGACGATAACACTGGCGGTGCGCCCATTGTTTTGAATGCCATGACCAATGTGGCCATCAGAAATGATACCGTTTTTTCTTCTGTTTTACCACTTACCCGCAACCTCGATTTTGGAACCACCAGCACACATTTTGCATCCATTTTTAATAATGGCTCTACGACCGCCATGAATTGCGGCATATCACTATCCCTGCCACTTCCGGCCCACTTGTCCTATACCCCAACAGACCCGGCCACCAATCTTCCTAACGGTCCGGCGGACACGCCAGTGAATATTCCCCCCGGCATGTCTCAGTCGTTTGTCATTGGCCTAACCGCACAAAAAGAATTTTTGGGTGCCAACCAACGCCCCTTCCCCGATGGCGAGGTCGAATTTCTCTACCAGTGCGATAATCTGGTAACGGCCAGCACCTTTCCCGGCATCAACACCCTTGGACTTTCCTATGCCAACACCGCCCAAACGGACATCATTCCGATCATTGCCGAACCCAGCGGGACGGGCATCTTTACAATTGACCCCAATTCGCGCACGGCTGCCTTTGCCGCAGCGGCTGTAAACATTGGTGCCGCAGGCCCGCAAATCATCGTAAAACCACGCCAATCCATGCCATATGACATGCTGAACCTGTCTATTTGTGATACCACCGGCCAGGCGGGCGGGGCCTGCATTGATCCGCCTACCGCCATGGTAACAACTGCCTTTGGGGCCAATGAAACCCGCACTTTTACGGTTTTTGCCTTGGCAGGGGAAATGCAGACGCCCATTATGCTTGATGCTTTGAAAAGCCGCATTTTTCTTGACTTTAATGATGACCAAGACAAACTTCGTGGCTCATCCTCGGTTGCCTTGAAATATGAGCCTGCTTTTTAGGAGCCTAAATTTTACCCTAAAAGCATTAAAAAAGCCCGGATTACTCCGGGCTTTTTATATTCTTTATGGCTGTTGTTTAATTGGCCGGTGCCCGTGACCAGGTTTCGGATTTGCACATAATGCCCATCATGCAACCGGACATTTTTACAGTATTGTCATCCAGAACCTTAACATGTCCTGCATAATTACCACCGCCTTTAGGGTCATACATTTTCCCTTTCCAGCGATTTTCATCAACCTTTTCCAGGTCAAACAGCATGTTCACGCCAACCACCGGACCGCCGGTCTTTTTGTCCACACCTTCGCCTGATTTGACTTTGCCGCACAGCTTGTCACCGCACATATAAAAATTGACGACCCAGCCTTCTGATGTGCGCAACCAGTCGCCCAATGCCTTGTCTGCCATATCCGCCGATGCAGAACCGGCACTAAGGGCCGAAAGCGCAAACACCCCGGCCAGCATGATTGATTTCAGTTTCATATTATGTCCTCCCCGACATGATGATATTTACGCACCCGATATTACGGGCGCGGTGTATTCATAGCACCTAATATTAGAAAAACAAAATATGGTTAGGGGAAACCGGTAATTTACGAAATGCTGAGAGTGCTCAGTCCTGCATAGACCGCCATGTCATCCAGCTCTTCTTCAATGCGTAAAAGCTGGTTATATTTTGCAAGACGTTCAGATCGACTGAGCGATCCAGTCTTGATTTGCCCGCAATTAGTGGCAACTGCCAGATCAGCAATAAAGGTATCTTCTGTTTCGCCGGAGCGGTGCGAGATCACTGCGCTATAGCTTGCACGCTGGGCCATATCCACGGCATCCAGAGTTTCGCTCAAACTGCCAATCTGGTTAACCTTGATCAGGATGGAATTGGCAATACCCTCCTCTATACCGCGCGCAAGACGCACCGGGTTTGTGACAAAAAGATCATCCCCGACCAATTGCACCTTTTCACCCAGCGATGCGGTAAGTGTTGCCCAGCCGGCCCAGTCATTCTCGTCCATACCATCTTCGATGGAAATTATGGGATAGCGCGCACATAATTGCGCCAGATATTCACTCATACCCTTGGCATCAAGGCTGAGTTTTTCACCTTTTAGCTCATAACGCCCATTTTCATAAAATTCTGAAGCGGCGCAATCCAGTGCCAAGGCAATTTCCTCGCCTGGTTTATATCCTGCGGCATCTATAGCCCCCAGAATAAAATCAAGCGCCTCGCTGGCCGACCCGATATTAGGGGCAAAGCCACCCTCATCGCCAACATTGGTATTCATACCGGCTTTGCGAAGTCGTTGTTGCAGGGCATGAAAAACCTCTGCCCCCATACGCAAGGCTTCGGAGAAACTTTCCGCTCCTACCGGCATGATCATGAATTCCTGAATGTCAATTGGATTATCGGCGTGTTCGCCACCATTAATGATATTCATCATCGGCGTTGGCAGCACACGCGCATTTACACCGCCAATATAGCGATAAAGCGGCGTATTTTGTGACTGTGCCGCCGCCCGCGACACCGCCAGTGACACCCCAAGAATGGCATTGGCACCAAGGCGGGCCTTGTTTGTTGTTCCGTCTAGCTCGATCAGGGTTTCATCCAGACGGCGCTGATCATTGGCGTCCATGCCACCTATGGCATTATATATTTCAACATTGATGTTTTCGACTGCCGTTTGCACCCCTTTGCCGCCATAGCGCGAGCCGCCATCGCGTAACTCAACCGCCTCATGCTCTCCAGTAGAAGCCCCCGATGGCACCGCCGCCCGGCCCATGGCACCGTCATCCAGCACCACATCAACCTCCAGCGTGGGATTGCCCCGGCTATCCAGAATTTCTCGCGCAATAATGTCTTCTATACCGGCCATGATTCTCTCCTGTGCTGTAACTGCCGGATATGGCGATTATTCACATTGCGCAAGTGAAAACATGAATATGAGAACACTCGCATTCCCTATGTGGTAATAATTTGCTACACTAGGTGCAGGACAGAGATGTGGAGGCACAGCTAATGCGCAAGAAGAACATTCTGCTTACCGGAACCATTGCAGTGACTTTAGCGATGGCAGCTACAACACTGCCTGCAATGGCATCAGGCGGTGGGGGCGGCGGTTCCAGCACTCCATCTTCCTCAAGCGCGGCACCGCAAAGGAGTTTTGACCCGGCCCAGGAATACCGCACCGGCATTGCCGCCATGCAGGCGCAAAAATATCGTAACGCAGAACGAGCGTTTGCCAATGTGCTCTCGATAGCCCCGAAAGATGCCAACACAAATTACCTCATGGGTATGGCCAAGAAAGGCCGGGGTAAGACAAAATCTTCAAGGCGTTTCTTTGAAAAGGCCATTAAATACAAGCCGGGTTTCATCAACGCCCATAAGGAACTCGGTCGCGCTTATGCCCTTACCGGAAAAGCCGATAAAGCCCAAAAAGAACTAAACTGGTTCGATATGAAACTAGGTGCGTGTGCACAATCCTGTGCAGACGTGCAAGCGCTACAACGTGGCCAGCGTTTAATTTCCAAAGCCATAGCCGGCGAGGATGATCAAGAGACAGATAGTGGCGCACTGATACTGGCTCCACAACAGGGCGACACAGCCTATCTGAAAGCCATTCGCCTGATCAATGAAAAGCGTTATGAAGAAGCGCTGCTGGATCTGGAAGAAGCGGCCCTATTGATCGGCCCTCACCCTGACATTCTAAATTATCAGGGCTATAGCAGTCGCAAACTTGGACGATACAATATTGCAAAACGCTATTATCTTGCCGCATTGAAGCTAAACCCCGAACATCGCGGTGCCAACGAATATCTGGGTGAATTATATATCGAAACGGGTGAAATCAAAAAAGCCAGAAGGCAATTGGCCAAATTAGGCAGGATCTGCACTTTTGCCTGCGCCGAAGAAGAAGAGTTGAAACATTGGCTGTTCGCCTCAACGGAATAAACCTCTGGGCTATTCCGGCTTTCTTATCACTATGTATGAGTGCCTGCACTCCCGGCGGACACCAACAGGTCCATCCGCAAGAAGTAATGCCCCTGCGCGCACTGCAATGGGTTATATCCGATCAGAATACGGCCAGAATAATCAGCGAAGCCCCCGTTGAATGCCTTAAACTTCCAGAAGAGCCAAACAAACGCGCTTTAATCAATATCGGGCGAACGGCTTTTAACAGCCCGTTATTATTGGGTGGGCGTGCAGCAAAGACCGGACTGACATGCCAGACCTGCCACACCAACGGTCATGCCAACCCGCACTTTTTTCTAACCGGCTTATCAGATCTGCCAGGTCGTGCCGATGTGACCAGCTCCATTTTTCCAAAAGCCGTGAAGACGGGGTATTTAACCCCAAACCTATCCCATCACTTTCAGACAGAAATGCGCACACCGTTTCACGCGATCAAACGACACAGGAATTACCTGTATTTTTGCACAGCCTGATTGAACAGGAATTTGCAGGGTTTGAACCTCAGCCGCTTATTTTTGAAAGTGTATTGGCATACCTTGGTGCACTGGATGATACGGCATGTGTTGATGGAATTGCCATTTCTAAACAGGGCCTGGAGCCAGCGTTAAAGCAACTGGACCTCGCACTCAACGGCGCGCAATACGCCATTGAGCATAAAAATGATCCAAAAAGCGCACAGTTTTTACTGACCTCTGCCCAAGTGCAAATCGGTGAGATCGCAACGCGCTATAATATGCCACAGCATAAGGCTTTGCAAGTCGATCTGGGTAAAGCCAGCGCAGCATTACGCAAGCGCAAACTAAATCTCCAAAAGGGAAAAACAGTCGATCAAATACAAGTATGGCGCAAGAACTGGCAACGCACAGAAAAAGAATTGCGTATTGAAGAGGCAAATTCGCTATATCAATACGACCGGTTGCAGGAATATCTGCAATCCGATTAAGACCTGACTTTAGTCTTTCGGCTCAAGTATCTGTTTGCCGCGATACATGCCGGTTTTCAGGTCAATGTGGTGCGGGCGGCGCAGTTCGCCTGAATCTGCATCTTCAATATAAGTAGCAGCGGCCAGACGGTCGTGACTACGGCGCATGCCGCGGCGGGATTTGGTAATTTTACTTTTGGGGACAGCCATAGGACCTATCCTTATCTTGAATGAGAATCTCGTGGGCGCAATATATCCGCCAAGCGCGCGGACATAGCGCATGAAGTGACATTCCACAAGCGTTTTCATCCGGCTTTTGCAGCCCGCCTCCTCTGGGGGTGCAATTTACTGTAAAATATGTTATGGTTTCTCACGGTCGTCCACTCTGACGCACAATCGCAAACGATTCAAGGGACCCAGGATTGTCGCGGCTCAGAAAGAGACGGCCGTTCTTTTGCGTTTTCTTTTGTAGATTGCCAAAGACATGGTTAGGTATTGCGACAGATTCGCACACCGGAGCATTTCACCATGTCCTTAATTCCTGCCGATAATGCCCTGGCCGTTATGGCGGCTCTCTTTGTTGTCGCCTCGTTAGGTTTTGCTGCGGAGCGGACAAAATGGGGCAGAACCCTGACCGGTGCGGTCTGGACCATATTGGGGGCCATCGCCCTTTCAAACCTTAACATTATCCCCAAAGCCTCCCCGGCCTATGACTTTGTGTTTGGTTACATGGTTGCCATTCTGATCCCGTTGTTTTTGTTTCAGGCCAATCTGCGACGTATTTTTATGGAAACCAGCCGCATGGCACTGGCCTTTATGGTGGCTAGTCTGGGCAGCGTTCTTGGCACCATCCTTGCGTTTTATCTGGTTGACCTTGGGCCGCAAAGCGCCGATCTGGCCGGTATTTTCACCGCCACCTATATTGGCGGTTCAGTGAATTATGCGGCCACCATTGAAACGCTGAACTATACCAATTCGTCGATGATTTCCGCCGCCACCGCTGTTGACAATCTCGCCAGTGCATTATTTCTGGCCATGCTGGCTGTGCTGCCTGCCTGGAATTTTGTCGCCAAACGATTTGTAAAGATTGATCATACCCAGGCCCCCGTTAAAGAAGACATCTCGATCAAATCAGAAACCATTACCAGTGCTTCGATGGCCTGGGCACTGACGGTCTCATTGGTTATTGTTGCGGTTGGCACCATGACTGCCAATGCCCTTGGTATGCCCTCCATGAAATATCTGGTCATTACTGTGCTGACCATTATTCCGGCGACTTTCGTTCCGGCATTGATGGACCGCCTGAAAGGTGCGTTTGAAATCGGCACGGTTCTCGCTTACGTCTTTTTCGGCGCGATCGCTGCCGGGGCGGATATTGGCCAGCTTATATCGGTTGCCCCCATGCTTCTCATATTCGTGCTCGTAGTGCTCAGCACACACAGTCTTGTCACTTTTGGCCTTGGCGCGTTCTTGAAGCTCTCATTACCGGAACTGATTATTGCCTCCAATGCGGCAGTTCTTGGTGCCACCACAGCCCCGGCGCTTGCGGCAGCGCAAGGCTGGCGCGATCTGGTGACGCCGGGGGTTCTGGTTGGCGTGTTGGGCTATGCCATAGGTACTTTTCTAGGTGTGGGTGTTGCCCGCCTATTGGGATAATACAGGTTCAATTCCATAAATTATCGCGCAAATTCATCTCGATGCAATTTCGCAAACTTATTGCTTGTCGATATGTGTATTATCGTATAACAATATTTTTTTATCGAAACCCAAGTGGCTATTGAGTCGGCGCACCAGCCCTCACCACATTATTTCAGCAGCGGGGTTGCAGCGTGCTAAGCATTTCCAACATTTCCAAATCATTTGGTAAAATCAAAGCTATCAAGGATGTGTCCCTTGACCTTAAACCCGGCATGTTCGGACTTTTGGGCCCAAACGGGGCGGGTAAATCCACCCTGATGCGCTCTATCGCCACTTTGCTGCAGCCCGATAGCGGCACCATTACCTTAAACGGCACTGACATTACCAAAAACCCGCAGGTTATGCGCGAAACCCTTGGATATCTGCCCCAGGATTTTGGTGTCTATCCACGGATGAGTGCCATCGCCCTTTTGGACCACCTGGCTATTCTAAAAGGCGTCAGCAATGCCAAGGAACGGCGCAAACAAGTCGAAGAGCTTCTGCGCGCCGTCAATCTTTGGACTATGCGCGGGGCGGCAGTTTCCACCTATTCCGGCGGTATGCGGCAACGCTTTGGCGTGGCCCAGGCCATGCTGGGTGATCCCAAAGTGCTGATTGTGGATGAACCCACGGCCGGGCTTGACCCGTTTGAGCGACAGCGCTTTTTGGACCTCCTGAGTGAAGCCGGTGAGGACAAGATTATCATTCTTTCCACCCATATTGTTGATGATGTGCGCGATTTGTGCCCGGACATGGCCATTATGGGCGAGGGCGAGATTGTCGCCCGCGGGGCACCTGAAGACCTGATTGCCAAGATCAAGGGTAAAGTCTGGCGCAAAAAAGTCGAAAAAGCCGATGTTGATGCTCTGAAAGAAAAACACAAGGTGCTGTCCACACGCCTGCTTATGGGCGGCGTGATTATCAGTGTGCTGGCCGATGCCGCGCCAGAAGCGGGGTTTGAGGCCGACGAGCCCAACCTTGAAGATGCCTATTTCGCGCACCTCTATCGCCTAGTCTAGGAGCGCATCATGCTAAGTAAACTTATCGGTTTTGAAATCAAATACCACACCCGGCAGGTTGGCTTTTGGGTAACCATAGCCATCATGTTTCTGTTAGGCGTTTTGGTTATGTCCACGGACATCATCTCCATTTCTTCCAGTGCCGGGGAAAAGGTCAAGGCCAACGGGGCCATCACCCTTGCCTTGCAGGTCTCGGTATTAAGTCTGGCCTCTATTTTCTTTGGTGCTATTTTTGTGGTTAGCGGCGTTATGCGGGACCAGGTGCACAAAGCGCTGGAAATGGTCCATTCCACGCCGGTTTCCACGCGGGACATGACTTTATCACGCATGATTGGCGTCTATGTCGCTACATTTTTATGTATTTTCGGGGCAGTCATTGGCTTGTTTGCAGGACAATTTGCCCCCTGGATCGATAAGGAAATCCTGGGGCCAGTTAATCCGCTTTATTTCTTTCAGCCATTACTGGTTTATGTGGCCATAAATGTCTTGCTGGTAAGCGGACTTTTCACGCTGGTGGCGGCAATCACCCGCGACCGTGCGTTGGTTTATGTTAGCGCGGTTGCCTTGTTCATTCTCTATACCGGCAGCGGCTTCTTCGTCGGACAGGATGCCTCTGATCTGGCTACCGCACTTGTCGATCCTTTTGGGGCAAATGCCCTGGCAGTGACAACCGAGTTCTGGCCAGCGGCCGAACAAAACACTCATATGTCTCCACTCACCGGCTATGTTGGTCTAAACCGCCTGTTATGGGGTGGCATTGGGCTTGCGCTCTATCTGACCACGTTCAGCCTGTTTCGGCGCGGCCTGGTATCCGGCAAAAGCAAGAGACGCGAGATTGAATCGGACAATCATACCGGACGCATCATTCTGCAAGGTTCGGCAACACGCCAGGCACCCTTAACCGCTTTCTGGACACGGTTGAAGTATGAATATCTGACCACCGTGCGCAGTATTCCGTTTATTATACTCACGCTGCTGGCGGTCGCCCTGTTTGGCCTGACCGTTTATGTGCAGATGAAATTCCTGCCCAACCCGGCATTACCTACCAGTCTTTTGATGGCGCAAACCGTGATAGGCTCTCTGGCCATTCCATTGCTGATTATCATGGTGTTTTTCAGCGGCGAAATCATCTGGCGTGACAAAACCGCCGGGGTTACAGAGATTCTGGATGCCAGCCCGGTCAGCAACTGGCCCCTGATGGCCAGCAAATGGCTGGCGCTGATTCTGGTTGCCCTGACGATTATGGCAGTAGGCGTTGCATTTGGCATGATCACCCAGATGGTGATCGGAGATATTCCTGTGCATCCGGGCACCTACCTTGAATTCACCTTTATATCTTTTGCCCCGCGCATTGTCCTCTTTTGCCTGCTGGTATTGTTTATCCAAAACTTTATGCCCAATCGAGTGGTTGGTATGCTGACCTCTGGCGCTTTTCTGATCTTTTTCTTCTTCTTTGTTGGTGCCCTGCCCTTCACCCACCCTTTGATGCAATACGGCAATGTTTCCACCGGACGGCTATCCGAGCTTAATGGCTTTGCTGATCTGACCAATTTCAAATGGTTTGGCCTTTATTGGGGCTCGCTTGGTGCTCTCTTTGTGGTGCTTAGCATCTGGTTATGGCGCCGTGGTTTGCAAAGCAGCCTGTTCAGTCGTTTCAAATCCCTCGGTAAACGTCTGAATGCTGCCTCTGTGGCTATGGCCAGCGTCTTACTGGTCGCTTTTGTCGGCTCTGGTGCCTATATCTACAAGGCGTATAATATTGACAATCATTACCGTACCCCAAAGCAGAACGAAAAACGTCAGGTTAAATGGGAAAAACTGCTTGGTGATGAGCTGAAAACCGTGCAACCCAAAGTGCGTTCGGTTGAGGCAGATGTCACCTTTAATCCATCGGAAAAAACGGCTCTGATTAAAGGCCGCTACGAGATTGAGAACACTACCGGCAAGCCATTGCAAGAGGTTTATATCTCTATGCCGGCGCAAAAAAAGATCGATAACCGCAATTTGGTTCTGGAAGGTGCAAAGGTAGTTACTGATGGAGATAACATAACTGACATCAATAGTTACGGCATTCGCATTTACCGTTTCGATCCACCGCTTCCCCCTGGCGCAAAAACACAAATGCGGTTTGAAACCTTTATCCGCGCCCCCAGCCTGGGCGACGGGCAGCCGATTCTTCATAATGGCACCTTTGTCAATAATTTTGCAGTCATGCCGCAAATCGGGGTTCAGGACAACCGTCTTGCCAACCCGGACAAACGCCGTAAATATGACCTGCCCAAGCGCGAAAAGCGGGCCGAGCGCGCTGATATGCAGGCGCGTCAACGCCATTTCATCAGCGCCTCATCCGACTATGTGGATTTCAAGGCCAAAGTCTGCACCGATAAGGGACAAATCCCCATCGCGCCCGGCAAGCTGGTCCGCGAGTATGAAGAAAATGGAAAGACTTGCCGCGATTATCAGGCGATCAACCCGATATTGAATTTCTTCTCATTCCTTTCTGCGGACTTCACCGTCAAACGCGATGTTTGGGCAAACCCTGATGGCAAAGATGTAAAACTGGCGATTTATTATCACAAGTCCCATGATTATAACGTCGATCTGATGATCAAAGCGATGAAAAGCTCTCTGGAGACTTATACCAAAACCTTCGGTCCGTATCAGTATAGCCAAATCCGCATTATGGAGTTTCCCTATGGCGGGTTTGCGCAATCATTTGCCGGCACCATACCGTTTTCAGAACGCATTGGTTTTGTTATGGATCCGGGTGATCCAAAGGATAATGAAAATCTGGACCTTGCCACCTATGTGGTGATGCACGAGATTGGCCACCAATGGTTTGCGCACCAGATTGTGCCGGCCAATACCAAGGGCTTTAATGTCCTCTCTGAAGGTCTGACCGAGAATGCGGCCATGACGGCTTATGAAAATGCGCTGGGCTGGCAAAAGGCCCGCCGGGTGTTGGAAACCCGTGCCATTCAGGCTTATCTGACCGCCCGTGCCGGCGACCGTGACACAGAACCACCGCTGGCGCTTGCCGAGCAACAGCAATATCTGGACTACAACAAGGCAAGCTGGGTATTCTGGGGCCTGAAGCAATATATGGGCAAAGACAAGATGCAGGGGGCCATTCGTGGTTTCTTGCAAGAATTTGGCTCCAAGGGACCACCCTACCCGACCACCAAAGAGCTTGTGGATGCCCTGCGTGCCGCTGCCGGACCAAAGTGGCAAGGCCTGATTACCGACTACTGGGATCGCATCACTTTTTGGGATTTGAAATATGATGGCGATATAAAAATAAAACCCAATAACAAGGGCGGCTATACCGTTACCCTTACCGCCATTGTCGATAAACGCATTGCCTCTGAAGAAGACGGCAAGGAAACCTCTGTTACTGAAATGGATGGCGAGTCCCTTGATGAATGGGTTGAGATTGGATTCTACAAAGACGACCCCAAAAAGACCCTTGGTGATGACTGGATCAAGCTGGAACGGGTGCATATCACCAAAGCCAAAACACCGTTGACGTTTGAACTGGATGAGCGCCCGGCATACGTCCTCCTGGACCCCAGACGCCTGTTAATTGAGCGTAATGTCAAAGACAACGTAAAATCAGTTCCCAAAGACAAACTGGCTTCCAATGAGTAAAAGGCGATCATAGAATAAGGGCTAATTTTCGGGGGAAATATGTCCAAACTCTATTTCAGTTATGCCGCCATGAACGCGGGCAAATCCACAGTGTTATTGCAAGCCGCGCACAATTATGAAGAACGCGGCATGCGCGCCTGCCTGTTTACGGCGCTGGTAGATCAACGGGCCGGCAAAGGCCGTATTGCCTCACGAATTGGCATTGCCAAGGATGCACATACCTTCACCAGTGAGGATGATTTACGAGCAAGAGTTCAGCAAGTGCATGCCGCTACACCACTGGATTGCGTATTGATTGATGAAGCACAATTCCTGACACCGGCTCAAGTCTGGCAATTGGCTGGCATTGCTGATGACCTTCACATTCCTGTGCTGTGCTATGGTCTGCGTACGGATTTTCAAGGAAAATTGTTTCCGGGCAGCGAGACCCTTCTGGCCATAGCCGACCAGTTACGTGAAATACGCACCATTTGCTGGTGCGGTGCCAAAGCCATTATGGTTTTACGGCTGGACGAGCGTGGACAGCCCGTAAAACAAGGCGAGCAGGTGCATATTGGCGGCAATGAACGTTATATATCCTTATGCCGTAAACACTGGAGAATTCAGAAACTTTCTGCTTAATTGCTGGCTCCATATACCAAAGTAACCCTGTCGGAGGTTTTCATGCTCACTAAATTCGCAATTGCCATTATCAGCTTTATGATGACAATCATATTTGCTTCGCCGACGCTGGCACAGATGGACACGAAAACCTGCAATGCGCTGACAGGCAAGCTGGAAGTCTCCCAAGCCGACATTGATCACACGCGTGATGCCTATGACAATGCCGCCAAAAATATTGACGAGAAAATTAGCGCGGCCAATGAAGCCTTCCAAAAAGACGAAAACCTGGATGTGATCTGGGGCCAGGTCATGGCTGCCCGCGATAAAGCAAAGCCCCGTGCACAGGAAGCCCTTAGAACCCTTAATGCCGGGTTCGAGCTGATGCACACCTATATTGATGCGGGATGCACGACCATTACAGCCGAAGAAATAGAACGTCGACGCGAAGTTGGTGCAAGCCGTTATGAAAAAGGCTTGGAAATGTTAGATGCTCTGCCCACAGACTGGCACGAGCGTTATCGCAAACCAGCCGATATTACCAATCCGGCTTTATGCAAATCCCTGGAAGAGCAACGCAAAAAAGCCGATGCTGCTGCGCGCGCGCACAGCCTGAAATATGATGATCTCATTGCAGCTTATCGCAAGACTGCTCGAACCATTAATGAAGCCATTGACCTTGAACGCCCCTTTGATGAGAAATGGGAAGCCCTGCTTGCCACCCGTGAAGCTGCCTTGCCAGGCGTTGAAGGCTACGCGCCTCTTATCAGGGCCATGTTTGCCCCGGTTGAGAAAGCCTATGAAGTCGGGTGTTCTAACCTGATAACAGCACCAAAAGAGGCTTTTGAGCAAAACAAAAGAGAGGTTCTTAAAGATATTGCTTACAGTTATGCACGCATGTCTAATATGCCTTTAAAGGCTGCGGATTATTTAATAAAACGCCGTCAAACGACGACACCACGTGTAGGCATTATCAACGAGACGGATCAGGTAATATGTATTCACAAAAATGCAAAACCCAAAGGTAATTGCGTTATTAAACCCCATGGCACCCGTATTGTGGAACTCATGGAGAAGAATGGCGATGCACCCATAAAAACTCTCCTGATTACCGGCGGAACCCACTGGCTCAAATCTGCAGATGGCAATGCACAGGCGAAGGATTTGAAAGTCTGTGTGCGCCGCGACTTTGAACATAAAACCGGCAGCAAGGCATGGGTCATAAAGGAAGGTGTTGAAGAGGGGTGCACTTTGCCAAAAATCGCTGAGCAGTAGGGACAACACACCCACCTTGCAAGAGTGCATTTGCCGCATGTTCTATCTTGTAGATATGAGGTAGTTTTTTGCAAACCTTACAGGAGAAAAATGTATGTCACACGTCCAGCATGAACTGGCCCAGAAATTTCCAGATAAATCAGAGCTTATTCATCAGCTTAAACTCGACAATGCCCATTTTTCCAAACTATTTGAAGACTATCATCAAATTAACAGACGAATCCACCGTATCGAGGCGCAGGACAGCAACCGCAGTGATATGCTGATGCAAGAGTTGAAAGCCAAACGCATAGTCTTACTGGATCAATTAACGTCAATATTGAATGCAGGCGCTTAGGGTATTTGGGACGTTATTTGCTAAGACGCAGATTACTGATGTCCCCACCGATTTTGGCAAAGGCGGCTTCCAGCGCCGCATTGTTTTGCGCATCAAAATAACTTCCGGGCGTGGTCGCGCAATCTTCAAGCATTTTACGTGTGCTGCTGGAACTGACCTGAAAAGCAACCGTGTAAACTATAATGCCTTGTGCCTTGATTTTCGTGCACAAACTTTTTGTCTTGCTATTTCCCGTAGAGCTGGAAGCCCCGGTTTGCGCAGTAGGTTTTCCGCCTGGCCAGGACCACCGCACAGTATTCGCGCCGTCTGTCATCAACACCAGAACCTTGGTCCAGTCAGTATCTGAATACACCACCCCTTCATTGTAGGGTAATGTTGAAGAAAGAACGCGCCACCCCCAGGCAAGGCCTTCAGGGATATAAGTCCAGCCAACATCGCGCATGTCGCTGATCTTGTTTAACAGGTCTGTCTTATTATTGGTCAGTGGCAGAATGGAAGCAATCTGGCACGATGTTTGATCGTCAAATATCGGGATTATTTTATTTACGCCTTTCGCTGCAGAATCATCGACATCCTTATTTGGTACACGTGGACCGACACAACCTTTCCAGACCGGGCCGTTGCCACCTCCCCCACCTTTCTTCTTCTTTTTTTTCTTCTTTTTCTTCTTTTTCTTCTTTTTCTTTTTCTTTTTTCCGTTTGTTCCGCTTGGATTATTATTGCTTTTGGGATTAACAAGCCAGGAAGCGTTGGCATATTGTGTGCCAACCTTTACGCCTATATCAAATGGTACAATGCCAATTTTAACATTTTTCGTAGTTGCATTGCCCGGCAAGAGTTGATTGACCAGATCCGTTGATGCGGAACGTAAAGTTTGTATTTTCCCGCCATTGCCCATGGAACCGGTATTATCAAGAACCAGCACCAACTCGATCTTGTTGGTGCTGTATACCGCTTCGCTTTTCGCAGAGACCTCAAAGTCATTGATACCGGCAAGCGATACCAAAGTGGTTTTTACTTTGGCGGTTATATCAATACGTACGCCGCCGCCCCCGGCAATTTCTTTTGCCTTGATTACGTAATTGCTGCCAAAAGAATTATTTTGCACGTTTGCCAGAAAAAAGGCTTCTGCGCGCTGTTGCAAATTTTTAGGAGTAACATCCGGGTCACGTGCCGTGGCCAATGCCGCTGCATCAGCCGCTGCGCCCAGTTTTGCCTGAACATTCATGGCACGGCCGTAATCCAGTGACAGGCCGATCAAGGTCATGATGGCAATCAGGGACAAGGCAAAATACACCGCCACACTACCTTGGCGATTATCTCGCAAAGAATCGAGTAAATGGGGTGTTTTTCGTATTACGTGCATGATCGTCCTCAAAGACATACCCCTAAAATGAAGTGAAAACATTAATCTCTTCCTCATGGAAAAGGTTTTCAAACTCTTAACGCGCAGACGGTTCTCCTACGGCCTCTGAAAAAAGATGATGCATGGTGAACCCCTGCATGCTATCGCAGCAATATGATGAAAAATGCTATATCGCCATTCGATTTTAACCTCGGTGAAACGGCGGATATGATCCGCGACACCGTTCATAATTTTGCTGATGATTGCATAGCGCCGCGCGCTGCAGAAATTGATGAAACCAATGTTTTCCCACGGGACTTATGGCCACAAATGGGGGCATTAGGCTTGTTGGGCATTACCGTTGATGAAGAAGATGGCGGTTCCGGCCTTGGCTATCTTGAGCATGTGATCGCTATGGAAGAAATCAGCCGGGCATCAGCATCGGTTGGTCTTTCTTATGGCGCGCATTCCAATCTGTGTGTTAATCAGATCCGGCGCTGGGCCAATCCGGCACAAAAAGAAAAGTATCTGCCCGGTCTGATTTCCGGTGATCATCTTGGCGGTCTGGCCATGTCAGAAACAGGCGCTGGCTCAGATGTGGTATCCATGCGCCTCAAAGCCGAGAAAAAGGGCGATAATTATATTCTGAACGGGACCAAAATGTGGATCACCAACGGTCCGGGCGCAGATGTCCTGGTGGTATATGCCAAAAACGACCCGGATGCCGGTTCAAAAGGCATCACCGCTTTTTTAATTGAAAAAAACATGCCTGGTTTTTCCACCGCGCAGAAACTCGACAAACTGGGCATGCGTGGCTCAGACACTTGCGAACTTGTGTTTCAGGATTGCGAAGTTCCTGCCCAGAACATCATGGGTCCGGTTGGCGGCGGTGTGCGAATATTGATGTCCGGCCTGGATTATGAGCGCGCCGTGCTGGCTGCCGGCTCGCTTGGCATTATGCAAAACTGCATGGATATTGTTTTGCCCTATGTGCATGAACGTAAACAGTTCGGTAAACCCATTGGCGAATTTCAACTGATGCAAGGCAAACTGGCCGACATGTATGTGCGCATGAATTCTGCCCGTGCTTATGTTTATGCCGTAGCCCAGGCTTGTGACCGGGGAAAGACCACCCGCAAAGATGCGGCGGGCGCGATTTTGCTGGCCGCCGAAACCGCCACATGGATGGCTTTGGAAGCCATACAGATTTTGGGAGGCAATGGCTATATCAATGAATATCCGACCGGTCGCCTCCTTCGCGATGCCAAGCTCTATGAAATCGGTGCCGGCACCTCTGAAATTCGCCGCTGGCTGATCGGGCGGGAATTATTTGCTGAAGCTGGTTAGGGGCTGTTTTGAAAGATACAGAATGTGAATAACACCGAGCCAATAAACCTGAGCCGTCTATTGTTAATTGGTGGTGTTGTGTCGGGCCTGGGACTGGCTTCGCTTCGTGCTCTGACCGGCGGAGCTCATATAGAACCTCCACTGCCCCTGCCCCCAGGTGCGGTCGCCCGCATAAATGGCACCGTTATCCTGCGTGCCGACCTGGCTTTGCAAAAAAACCAGGAGACCGGGCAAACGCAAACCGCGATGTTGGAATCTCTCATAAATGATGAGCTTCTGGTGCAGTATGCCTTAAAGATGAATTTAACCGCAGAATCCCCAAAATTGCGACAAGAACTGATCGCGGCGGCCAGCGGCGATATTATTTCACGTGCTCACGCCAAGCCGATCAGCCCGGTCAGCCTCCGCGATTATTATTTCAAAAACAAAACTCGTTACACCCGCCCGGTAAGAGTGCGTGTGCGTATCGTTTTCTTTCCAACGCCAGAAGCAGGTTTGAAAAAAAATGCGTTTGAACAAGCCCTGCAAAATGGCGCAACAGCGCAAACCCTTATCAAGCGTTTTGCAGGTGAGGCACCAGTTATCCAAGCTGGTCTTATCTCACTGCAAACCCTCAAGAGCCTAATAGGAGAAGCCCCGGTCCATTCCCTGCAAGGCTTGCCGTCAGGGCAATGGTCAAATTGGGTTGATACTGATGAGGGGACATGGCGGCTATATCTTGCCAACCGTACAAGAGCTCGCACACCAGAATTGGAAAGTGTACGTGATCAGGTGGAAAAAGACTATCTAGAGGAGCGTGGCAAATTGGCGCTGCGCGCCTATCTAAACCGGCTTAGAAGAAAATCTGATATTGCGCTGCGTTTGGTTTCACCACAATGAGTCGCATATTCTGGACTTTACTCATTCTAATTACAGTTAGCACCTCTGCGTTTGCCCATACCGCCAGCCGCTCTTTTTCCATATGGGAAGAGCAGGGAAAGGTCATTCTGGGTCGCTATAGCATTGACCAAACACAGGCCACACTGCTCATTCCAAAGAACACTCAGAATACTGAATTAAGCGCTTTGCTGGTCCGTCATCTGGCAGGCAGGCTTCATGTCATACAAAAAGGGGCAAGGTGCACCACCGACCAACCGGTCCAAACACAATCCCTCTCAGGTAAATTAGAGGTATCCATACGGTTTACCTGCCCTGACCAGGTGAATAAAGCGGGCTGGACGTTACAAAATAACGCCTTTTTTGACCTTGCCTCAACCCATATTCATATTGCACAGATAGAAAACGATCCTGAGGCACGGGAATTTATATTCACCAACGCACAACGCCAACACATTATGCGTAATAAAGCGGGGGAAAGCGAAGGGCGGGCGCGGGTCAGTTTTTGGGTAAACTTTACGACCTATATTCGCTTGGGCATCACCCATATTTTATCGGGGTTTGATCATCTTGCCTTTGTTACAGCACTAATCCTGCTTGCCAAAACCTATAAGGATGTGGCTTTTCTGGTCACAGGTTTCACCCTTGGCCATAGCATTACTCTCAGCCTGGCCGCCTTGGGCATTATCCACCCCTACGGGGCCGCCATAGAGGCCCTGATCGGGTTCTCTATCGCCTTTATTGCCCTTGAATTGCTGCTACCTCCCGGTAGCCCGGACTGGCAAAGGCTGGGCCGTTTCATACCGATTGCTTTTATTGTGCTGGCAGGCGTTTCAGCGTATTATCCTGGTGCTTTGGCCCCGTTAAGCTGGATAGGGCTGGCGCTCTTTATTTATTGTTATTTTCAACTCGTTGAGAATACGCAAACCGCATTGAAAGCCAGCCTTGCCTTGACCATAGCGTTCGGGCTTGTTCATGGAGCTGGTTTTGCCAGCGTATTATCTGAAGCAGGACTTCCAGCCGGGCAGCGCATATCAGCCCTTGCCGGATTTAATATCGGCGTAGAAATTGGCCAGTTGGCGGTCGTGGGACTATGGCTTGTCATTTTTGCCCTGCTTGGCCAGTTTATGACCATCAGCGCCACAACAAGGTTCAAAATGTTGATTGGCACGGTTGTTTTTACTTTAGGCATATACTGGTTTGCAAGCCGCGCATTTATTTGAAACAACTACATATTTATTGTTACAGAGTAGATGATTATGGTATAAGGATTGCTTTGGTGATATCGGGGTGTCCCAAAAGTTTCTCGTTGGAGTAAGCATTATGTGCGGTATTGTAGGTATTGTTAGCAACCGTCCAGTCAGAGCGCGTCTTGTAGAAGGCTTGATCAGGTTGGAATATCGCGGATACGACTCTGCAGGTATTGCCGTGGTCAATGGGCAGGGCATTGTGCGCCGCCGTGCCCCTGGAAAAATTCTTAACCTGCAAAGTGTTCTGGATGATGCCCCCATCGATGGCACCTGCGGTATCGCCCATACCCGCTGGGCCACCCATGGTCGCCCCAATACAGAAAATGCACATCCGCATCAGACTGGCAATGTTGCCATTGTCCACAACGGAATTATTGAAAACTTCAAGCCATTACGTGAAGAATTGGCCAGATCAGGGCATATTTTTGCCACCCAGACCGACTCAGAAGTCATTGCCCACCTTATCCAGTATCATCTGGATAAGGATATGGATGAAGAAAGCGCCTTTCTTGCCTCTGTGGACCGTCTGGAAGGAGCTTATGCGGTTGCGGCACTGGTCGGGGATGCCAACCAGACATTATATGCGGCACGTCACGGCAGCCCGCTGGTCGTGGGTTTTGGTGATGGAGAAATGTTTATCGGTTCCGATGCCTTTGCGCTGGCGCCGTTTACCAAGCGTGTGCTGTATCTTGAAGAAGGCGATAGTGCGGTGGTAAAAATTGATGCCGTTTGTGTGCGTGATAACACTGGCAAACCAGTGGAACGCCAAATCCAGATGGCCAGCATTTCCGCAGCAATGGCTGAAAAAGGCAATTACAGCCACTTCATGGAAAAAGAAATTCATGAACAGCCGGAAGCTCTGGCCAGAACCATGGCCGCCTATATCGATCCGCAAAGCGAAATGCCCTTACTCGCAGAGTCGGCCCCATTATTGGAAAACGCCGATCGCCTGGTGGCCATTGCCTGTGGCACAGCATACCTCGCCGCTTCTGTCGCTAAATACTGGTTTGAGAGCCTGGCGGGCGTCCATGTTGAAACCGATATTGCCTCAGAATTTCGCTACCGCACCCCTGCCCTGCCAGAAAATGGCACCGCACTCTTTATTTCACAATCCGGTGAAACCGCCGATACCCTGGCTGCCATGCGTTATTGCAAACGTGCCGGCCTGAACACCATTGGTGTTCTGAACGCCCCGGAATCATCTATTGCCCGCGAGACCACTGCCGTAATGCGCACATTGGCCGGGCCGGAGATTGGCGTTGCCTCCACCAAGGCCTTTACCGCGCAACTGGCCGTGCTGGCTATCAGCGCCATTGGCACGGCGCAGTTACGCAAAAAATTGAACGCAGTAGAAGCACAGCGGCATATCAAGGCGTTTGAGCATCTGCCGGAGCTGGTCAGACAAGCCATTGCCACCAAGGAACAATGCCGGACCATTGCACCCACACTGGCCAAAGCCAAACAGGTATTTTTCATTGGGCGCGGTGTTTATTATCCGCTGGCTCTTGAAGGTGCCCTAAAGCTAAAGGAAATCACATACTTACCCGCAGAAGGTTATGCGGCTGGTGAGTTAAAGCACGGCCCCATCGCCCTGATCGAGGAAGGCACACCCGTTATCGTTATCGCCCCCAGCGATCCACTGATGGAAAAGACCATCTCCAATGTGGAAGAAATGGCTGCACGCGGTGCTAAAATCATAGCCATTACAGATGAAGCCGGGGCTCCACAATTTGAGGCACGCGCCGAGCATACCATCGTGTTGCCGGACATGCCGGGCCTGACCGGACCAATAGTGGCTGCAATTCCCTTGCAATTACTGGCGTATTATACGGCATTGGAACTTGGCACAAACCTGGATCAACCACGTAATCTGGCAAAGTCCGTTACGGTTGAATAGCCACATTTTACCAGCGGCAGAACTCTAGAAGCGGGCCTACCCTATGAGCAGCCACGATGAGATTGAGATTGCAAGAAGCCTAATTATGGCCGAAGCCTCTGCGCTTAAAATGCTGGCTGATCAACTTGATGGAAAAGCATTTTCACAAGCCGTGAATATACTGCTTGATACAAAAGGCCATTGCATCGTGCTTGGTGTCGGCAAGTCCGGTCATATCGGGCGGAAAATTGCCGCCACTCTAGCTTCCACAGGGACGCCAGCGTTTTTTGTCCACCCCGCCGAAGCCAGCCATGGTGATCTGGGCATGGTGACAACAAATGCGACGGTGATCGCCATTTCTAATTCAGGTGAAAGCCGCGAACTGATCGATGTGATCCGCTATTGCCAGTTAAACAATATAGCAATGATCGCCATCACCTGCCGGGAAAACTCTGCATTGGGCAAGGCGGCCAGGGTGCCCCTTATTCTGCCGGAAATTGCTGAAGCCTGCCCCAATGGTCTGGTGCCAACCACCTCGATGGTTATGGCACTGGCCATGGGCGATGCGCTGGCCATTGCGGCCATGCAAAAAAGGGGCTTTACGCATCGTGACTTTGGTGACCGCCATCCGGGTGGGAAACTTGGCCTTCAGTTACAGCATGTTGGCGATTGGATGCAGACCCATAAAGCCACGCCACCACTGATTTCTGCCAACGCATCCGCACAGGATGTATTAAGCGTTATTACCGAAGGGCGAATGGGTTGCGCCGCCGTAATCAATGCACAAAACACCATGGTTGGCATTATAACTGATGGCGATCTGCGCCGGGCAATTTCGCCAGGCTTTTTTGATAAAACGGCAGAGGAAATAATGACGTCTGAACCCTATATGGTTACACCGCAGGACCGCATCAGTGATGTCATTGCTCAACTGATGCAAAGAAGAATTACCAATGTATTTGTCGTTGACAATGGCCAGGCCATCGCCGCCATGCATCTGAAAGACTTGTTGGAAGAAGGCTACATCTAAGCCATCATATCAGATTTTATTGAAGAACATTAAATAGACCAGGCGGCCATTTTCCACGCTATCGCCAAAGCCTGGGCAGGCCGTGTGCCATAACCAGGGGCGCAATAATATCAAACGATTATAACGCATGGGGACCCGCATGGTGTGCTCCCATTTATCATAATCATGGGCATCATTGGCCAGAATGTTATTATAAATTTCTGAGGCTTCTGCCGGGGTGGTCACGCCCAGTTTTTCCAAGTCTTTCGGGGCCAGCGTGGCCTGTTCCATACCCGTTGCACGGTGGCGGAAAAAATCCGTGCCGCCCTGACAATCTTTCGGACGGTTCAGGTACAAGATACCGGACCAATAACAATCGTCCACATGAATATCAGCCGCCCCGACTTCGCCTTCCAGTGTGAGCCGGGATTTTGCATGCCCTGCCCCCTCTTTAGGGGCGAGACGTTCCTGCACCAGTCTTGAAATTTCCTGCTCAATCCCCGGAATGGTAATCCGGTTTGCCGAATTTCGCCCTGGATACCCTTTGACGACATTGACCTCCGGGTAATCCACCTTGAGCAAGGCATCTCGCATAGCATCGACATTGCTCAGAAAATCATCAATGACCATCAAGGAAACCGGCATTGGTTCACCCATCCACCAGATCAAAGAACAAGAGATAAATCAGCCGGCCATTTTCCAGATTGGTTCCAAAGCCCGGTCCCGCCGTATGCCATAACCAGGGCCGGAGCAACACCAAACGGTTAAAGCGCATCGGCACACGCATGGTGCGCTCCCAGGCATCATCATTATGGGTATCGTTCAGGAGAATGTTATTGAATATTGTGTTGGCTTCGCTCTTGTCCGAAATGCCAAGGTTTTCAAGATCTTCTTTTTCCAGCAATGCCCGCTCGGTTCCTGTTTCTTTATGACGGAAAAAGTCTGTGCCGCCCTGACAGTCTTCCGGCTTGCTAAGATATAAAATACCGGACCAATACCCCTGATCAATATGGATGTTCGCGGCCCCTTTGTCCCCGGCAAGGGTAATGCGCGCACCACCATGGCCGCAATCCAGTTTCGGCTTTAACGGCTCCTGCACAATGCGCGATATCTCATGCTCCAGACCTGGTATTTGCACCCTTTGTGCAGAATTTCGCCCCGGATAACCTTTAGGCTGGTCATCTTCTGGATATTCCAGATTGAGCACCGCTTGGCGAAACGCAACCGGGTCATCCAGAAAATCATCAATTACAATAAATGAAGTGGTCATTCGCTTTCACCCGCTGGGCCCTTAAACAGAAGGGAGATTCAACCCATGTTCATGCGCGCAGTCAATGGCAATGTCATAACCCGCGTCAGCATGGCGCATCACACCACTTGCCGGGTCATTCCATAATACGCGGCGCAATCGCACCTCCGCATCTTTTGTGCCATCTGCAAGGACAACCAGGCCAGCATGTTGTGAATAGCCAATGCCAACACCGCCGCCATGGTGCATGCTAACCCACGTGGCCCCCGATGCCGTTGCCAATAAAGCATTAAGCAGAGGCCAGTCGGCCACCGCGTCCGAGCCGTCTTTCATCCCTTCAGTTTCACGATTGGGGCTGGCTACCGAGCCACTGTCCAGATGATCGCGACCAATTACAACCGGTGCCGATAACTCTCCCGAAGCCACCATATCATTAAATGCCACACCAAGACGGTCGCGCTCGCCCAGCCCAACCCAGCATATCCGGCTGGGCAGGCCCTGAAACTGGATTCTCTGGCGCGCCATATCCAGCCAGTTATGCAAATGCGGATCATCAGGGATCAGTTCTTTTACCTTGGCATCGGTTTTATATATATCCTCCGGGTCACCAGACAGCGCCGCCCAGCGGAACGGTCCAACACCACGGCAAAACAAGGGCCGGATATAAGCGGGCACAAAACCTTCAAAATCAAAGGCACTGTCACATCCTGCTTCAAGGGCCATCTGGCGGATATTATTCCCATAATCAAAAGTCGGTATGCCTAGCGCATGAAAGTGTAACATCGCCTCTACCTGCTCGCGCATACTCTGCATTGCCGCCTTTTCTACGCCCTTGGGATCAGACTGGCGGCGCTCTTCCCACTCTGCCAACGTCCAGCCTTTGGGCAGATAACCATTTAATGGATCGTGAGCAGAGGTTTGATCCGTTACAGCATCGGGGCGGATACCACGTTTGACCAGTTCTGGAAAAACACCGGCGGCATTACCAGGAAGTCCAACGGAAACAGGAATTTTACTGGTCCTGATTATGCTCAAGGCTTCGTCCAGCGTATCAGCCTTTTGGTCCAGATAACCTGATTTCAGACGCATTTCGATGCGCGAAGGCTGACACTCCACCGCCAACATGCTGGCCCCGGCCATGGTCGCGGCCAGAGGTTGCGCCCCCCCCATACCACCAAGCCCGCCGGTTAATATCCATTTACCGGATAGATCACCGCCAAAATGCTGGCGGCCCATTTCCACAAATGTCTCATAAGTGCCCTGCACAATGCCTTGACTGCCAATATATATCCAGGACCCGGCTGTCATCTGGCCATACATCATCAGGCCTTTTTTATCCAACTCATGATAATGGTCCCAATTGGCCCATTTACCCACCAGATTGGAATTGGCAATCAGAACACGCGGGGCATCCTTGTGTGTGCGAAAAACACCAACCGGCTTTCCGGACTGGATCAGCAGGCTTTCATCATCATTGAGTGCTTTAAGAGACGAAATAATCCGGTCATAACTATCCCAGTCACGCGCCGCCCGGCCAATACCACCATAAACCACTAGTTCATTCGGGTTTTCCGCCACCATAGGGTCAAGGTTATTCATCAACATACGAAGCGGGGCTTCGGTTTGCCAGCTTTTGGCGGTCAGCACATTGCCAGTCGGGGCTTTGATATTCCGTGCATTATCCAAGCGTTTAATCATTATATTCATCCTGCCCATGGTGCCAAACTTCGTCGAATCCCCTCAATTTATACACCGGTAAACCCTTAATCTAAACCTGCGTAATGTGCGCAAGAAATACTACAGGTATTCAGCCAATCCTGTGGGTAATGTTGTGACTAAACATGTTCAAATTTACGTGAATTTAATCCATACATGGTTAAGAGCTAAAGGATGAGGCAAAAGATAAAATTTCCGGGCCGCAAAGGGCTTACGCTTAAGTCCAGCATCATAACCATGATGACGGTTTTTATTCTCACGACACTCACGATGTGTGCCATAACGCTGGGGGCGGTGCAGACAACCAGCCGGGCCATTGGTAAAGAAGGCGAATTGCTGGAACGTTATCGTTTGGCCTACGACCTTAGTGATGCCGTCACAGAACTTTTGTATCGCAGTGCCGACCTGTCTAACTCGCTATCCGACCAGGCGCTTAATGCCTTTTATCAAGCGCAAGGCAAACTTCAGGGTTTGGGGGATGCGTTGCAAGACCCGGCTCTTGCCGCTTTTATTGATACAAAAACTGAAGAAATTTCCCGTCAATCCCTGGCCGCTCTTGACCATTATATTGCCAATGACCGCAAGGCCGGCGATGCCAATATGGCAGAGGTTCGTTCCATCTCAACGGCTTTGCGCTCAAAGGTCCTTTCGCACCAATCCACACGCTTGCAAGAACTTGAACATATTCAGGCTAAAAACTTATCTACGAATGGCTTTGTCGGAAAAACTACATTCGCGTTTACCATGCTGGCAATTTTACTCGCCGGGTCGATCATGTTGTTACTATACCGGATTACCATCAAACCAATTCATGGCTTTATTACTTCATTAAAAAAGGCGGCACTTTCACCTGAAAAAGCCAACCGCCACAGACTCAGTAATGTTGTGGCCGGCGAAATTGGCGAGGCCACGACTGCATTAAATACCTTACTGGATGCCACGCAAAATGCACTGGAAAACGCGCGCGCACAGGCAGAGATGGCAAATCATTCCGAAGCACGCTGGAAAGCCATTTTTAATCTCTCTCCGGATGCTATCCTGCTGATTGAACGAGACACGACTAAAATTGTTGATTGCAATCCTGCTGCACTGGACATGTTGGGGCAAGCAGAAGCCGACATCACGCAATACTCCGCCTTTGACTTTCATCCACATGAGAAAGAGTCTCTGAACGCGTTTTTATCAAATATCCATGCAAATGGTCACGCCCGCGTGGACGACCTTTCCTGTAAGCTGGAGGATAAAACAATTCCGGTTTCGGTTGTCGGCGTCGATGTGCCTGGCGACACTATAGATGCGACCATGCTCTATGTTCGCGACATGTCAGAGTTTGTATCGCAACAACAAGCCTTGAAAACCGCCCGCAGGGAAGCCGAACAGGCCAGTGAAGCCAAAGGTGCCTTTTTGGCCACAATGAGCCACGAAATCCGCACACCTCTCAATGGCATGTTGGGGATGGCACAGGCATTGAAGACCAGCAAACTGTGCGGTGATGACGCCGATAAGGTTGAAACCATTATTGAATCTGGCGATATGCTGATGACATTGCTTAATGATGTGTTGGACATTTCAAAAATCAATGCCGACCAGATGCAACTAAGCTCCATACCGTCAAACCTGTCCCAATTGGCAAGTCGGACGCACAAACTTTTCTCTGCACAGGCAGAAGATAAAAATATTGATTTCAGGTTATCGATCAGCAAGGACGTGCCTGAAATTGCCATGTTTGATCAGGTTCGTGTCAGGCAATGCCTGTCCAATCTGGTTTCAAACGCTTTGAAATTTACAGATAAAGGCGAAGTGGCCATCGAGGTTTTTGTGCACTCCGTAAAAGACAAGGTATGCACACTGGGATTGCGGGTCCGTGATAGCGGTATTGGCATGAATGTGGAAACACAGGCGCGTATTTTCTCTCCCTTTATTCAGGCGGATAGCTCTACATCACGTAAATTTGGTGGAACCGGGCTTGGCTTGTCGATTACACGTGAACTGGCACAGATGATGGATGGAAACATCGAAGTGCAAAGCACAGCGGGTAAAGGATCCTGCTTTACCTTCACATTCAGCGCAACGATCGAACAAGCGGATGGCGATGCTCTGCAAAAGGTCGAAAAGAAATCTGTAAAAACCGGGCTGTCAGACTATACCGTCCTGATTGTTGACGATAGCGATATAAATCGCAAGGTCATCAGGACATTGTTATCCGCAACCGGTATTGGCATAGCCGAAGCGGTAAATGGTCGTGAAGCGCTGGATATGTTACACAAACAGGCATTTGACGTTGTTCTTCTGGACATGCACATGCCTGTTCTTAATGGACCCGATACTATTGCGCACATCCGTTCCTGTGGGGAACCGTGGAGCGATATTGCTGTGCTGGCCGTAACCGCCGATACAGAAATGAGTAAGAAAGAAACGTATCTGCCCATGGGACTGGACGGTTATATCTCCAAACCCATTGACCAACGCATTTTATTTACGCGCGTCTTTGAAGCGGTTAACAAGCAACACAGCAACACGTCCAATGCTATGAAATATGCTTAGCCTTTGCCTGTATGACCTCTAGCACATCGTTAAGCACTGCTTGCAATCGCTTTGCACGGGCTGCGCGCCATAACCAGGGTGGGCACTCCTCCATATAGGCACGTTGCGCGATTTCCATTTGCACAGCATACACATTATCATTCGGTTTGGCATAATGGCGGGTAATCCACCCGCCGCGAAACCGGCCATTTACGACATGTGTGAACGGGCTTGCTTGCAGGATGTTTGCGATGCCCGCCTGTAATGCCGGACCGCAGGAACGCCCCTGATTAGTGCCCAGGTTCAGCACCGGTAAATCCCCTGAAAACAAGCGAGGCACCGTGCCACGTATGGAATGGCAATCATAAAGCACAGCATAACCATGCAATGTTTTTACACGGATGATCTGTGCGGCTAATGCCTCATGATATGGATTAAAATAGCGTTGCGCACGGCGCTTGATTTCATGCACATCAGGGGCTTTGCCTTCACACCAGAGCGGTTTGCCATCAAAGTCTTCCAGCGGGCAAAGCCCGGTAGTGTTTTGCCCCGGATACAGTGATTTTCCTTCCGGATCACGATTGAGGTCAATGACATAACGCGAATACCTGGCCTGCAACCAGGTGACATCCTTGGTTTTGGCAAATTCATATAATCGCGACACATGCCAATCTGTATCGGTTAGCTTTTTACCCTCATGGTTAAGGTTCTGCGCTATATCTTCCGGAACATCGGTACCAGAGTGCGGGAAGCTAAGAATGAGGGGGGATTGCCCCTCTGTCAGGTCAAATGGGCGCATCACAAACCTTTGGCAGCACTTCATTCATACCTTCCAGATTTACCAATGCGCCTGTGTGCGCCATTTGCCCGGCAATGGCCATGTCCGGCGCCATCATGCGATCCTCTTTCAACACTGGCACCTTTTCGCGTATTGCGTCATAAACAGCTTCTATCAGGTCTGAGCTTTTCTCCTCGCCAACGTGTAAATCCATGGCCTGCGCCGAGGCCAGTAACTCTATACCCACAACGTTTGCTGCGTTATCTGCCATCTCCAGCAAACGCCGTGCGCCATGCGTCGCCATGGAAACATGATCCTCCTGATTGGCGGAGGTTGGAATACTATCCACACTGGCAGGCATGGCGCGTTGTTTATTTTCTGAAACC
>JAJFFP010000060.1 GCA_021776595.1 Robiginitomaculum sp.
GTCATAATTCAACTCCATTAGTAACCTGCAGGTGTCATGTAACCCATAGGTGTCTTTCTTGTCAAGTCTTCCATGAAATTAGGTATGCAGTTGTATATAGAAACGCGACAGCGATTGGGTGAATGATGTATTTTTTAGTAGAATTTTGATCACGAAGCGGGCATTCAATCGCTGGATTTCCGTTGGTTTTTAACTGTTTGCTTCACTGCTGACCGTCGTTTCTTGCCTCGTGCGACTTCGGTTGCGAGCGCAGCCATCTTTGGCTCCCAATAGCCCCGAAAGCGATCGAGCCAAGCGTCGATTTCGCGCAGCGGTTCTGTCGATATTTGGTAGTAGCGTCGCGCGCCCTCCGCCCGCACACCTGCAAACCCGGTTTCCCGCAACACGCGTAAATGTTGAGAGACCGCCGCTTGAGTTATACCGAACTCTTCTTGAATCACACTGACGATTTCACCCGACCTATGCTCTCCGCAACCAAGTAACTCGATTATTCTTCGGCGCACCGGATCGCCTAACACATCGAATGCATGCATTAGCCGACCTCAGTGTCGTCGGTGAAGAAAGCTGCTGTTAGTGAAGCGGCTGCACGGGCCTTTTTCGGGTTTTCCCCAGCGTTGATCGCCGTCTCACCCCACTTTTCGCTGCTTTGCCTCAAAAACGATTTTCCGTTTATACTTGCCGCGAATGCCTCCTCGTCCAGTTTGGCCGTCTCGGAATCCTCAAGATGGAGCGCCAGAGCCAACAGGCCAAGCTCCCAACCGATGCCGACAGCGCCAGGGCCGTACTGCTCCCAATGCGGCGACACTTTCGCGGTATGTGTTAATGTAAGGCGAGCCGAATGAGGCCCTTGCGCATCAAGTGCAACATCCACCCAGCTTACATCGCCTGCGGTTTCCCATGTAAGCAAAAACATGTGCGGCGGTTCGCATTGGATAATCTTGCCACCGGCATTGCCTTCAACTTGATAGCATCCTCCAAGTTGCAGATCTCCCCCGACAGGGGCGAACCAGCGAGACAACCGTTCCTTGATCGTCACCACGTCCCACAAGTCGTCGATATTAGTTTCATAGGTGCGACCCAAGATCACCGCGCGCGCCTGTGCGCCGTCCTTTTCCAGTGAAACAACCTTGCGCTGGGCGGCCCCCAGATGGCGTTCGATGTCATTCAACATAAATGCCTCCATACAAGTTTACACTTATATAAGTGAGTGCTTATATCTTGTCAACCACGACAGTTTCGACTGGAACAACTTGAAGCAATAGGCGCATAATATATATTATGTGTTGTTATTGTGTAATATCTGCCCAAACTGAACAGACCGCGCTATAAATCAGGAATCAGCGCAAGGGATTCATTATGACAAGAAAGTTGTCCTACACAGTGATAGGTGCGGGTTTTGCGGCGATTACGGCTGCCATGCAATTACGTGCAAGAGATCAACAGGCGCAAATCACCATGATCGCGCCCAAGGCTGAATTCATTTATCTACCCAGCCTGATCTGGATACCTAGCGGCAAACGCAGCGCCGATGATCTAAGAATCCCTTTGGATCGTTTTATAAAACGACATCACATTAATTTTATAACGAATACCGCCACCGGCATTGGCAATGGCGGCCGCACCGTATTGACCGATAATAAAAAAGTGCAAAACGATGGGCTGATTATAGCCTGCGGTGGCCGGTTTATTAAAAAACTTCCCGGAATTGAGCATGCGATCACTCCTTGCGAAGGTATTGCGTCTGCCGAGGCCATCCGTGATCGCCTGAATGCCATGGATGTTGGCACCATTGCCTTTGGCTTTGCCGGCAATCCCAAAGAGCCTGCGGCCATGCGCGGCGGCCCGATGTTTGAGTTTTTGTTTGGCATTGATAGACAATTACGTAAAGAAAGCCGCAGGGATGATTTCAAACTGGTATTTTTCTGCCCCGCCCCTCGCCCTGGTGCCCGTCTGGGCGAAGCGGCGGTGGATCGCCTGTTGGATCGTATGAAAGCACAAGATATCGATCTTCATATTGGTCATAAAATCAAAGGCTTCACTGATAAAAAAGTGACTACAGAAGGCGGTGAGTTTGCGGCAGACCTGATCATTTTCATGCCCGGCATGACCGGCAATTCCTGGTTTGCCCAAAGTGACCTGCCCTTGTCACCCGGCGGCATGATAAAGGCGAATAAATACTGCCGGGTTGAGGGCATGAAAGGCACCTATGTTGCCGGTGATGCCGGCAGCTTCCCCGGTCCCGGCTGGATGCCAAAGCAGGCGCATATGGCTGATTTGCAGGCAAAAACGGCGGCCATAAATCTTGTAGATGAGTTGGCAGGTAAAACCCCGGTTGAGGAATTTCGCACCGAGCTGGTCTGCCTGATTGACAGTATGGATAAAGGCGCACTGGTTTATCGCACAAAAAAACGACAATTCATGCTGCCACCTTTACGGATCGGCCATTGGGCAAAGCAGGCCTTTGAGCGTCAATATTTGAAAAAACTGCGCTAATTCACTATGTTAAATATATTTTCCTGGTGGCCGATCGGGGATATTACCCCCCTCTTCTGTGCCCTTACCTTCACGTTCCAGTCTCCAGAGCAACTTGTTTAGCGCCCGTTTTTGCGCTTCGGATTGGGGCAGGCTGGCTGGAACGACTGTCACAACCTCTATGCCGGTTATCCCGTCAACGGCACATACGCGCACGTTTTCTTCCAGGCGAATGAATTCAAAGAAAACTTCGCGCTTCATGCGGCCTTTGCGGACAAACCCAAACGGGACCAGACTTTTTGCAAGGCCTCAATCAGGTCAGTCATCAGGGCATCATCATGCAGTGGCGATGGCGTCAGGCGCAGGCGCTCGGTGCCACGAGGCACTGTGGGAAAGTTGATCGGCTGCACATAAATGCCATAGGAATTGAGCAATTCATCGGTTACGGCCTTACAGGCCACAGGATCACCAACCAAAAGTGGCACCACATGGGTTTCTGATGGCATTAGCGGCAGTCCGGCTTCACGTAGCAAGGTTTTCAGACGTGTGGCGCGCTCCTGATGTTTCTGGCGCAAATCATTGTTTAATTTAAGGTATTTTATGCTGGCAACCGCACCGGCGGCCAACACTGGCGCCAGAGAAGTGGTAAATATAAAGCCGGGCGCATGACTGCGAATGGCATCAATCATGGTGGCATTGGCGGCCACATAACCACCCATCAGGCCAAAAGCCTTGCCCAGTGTGCCGTTGATAATATCGACCCGGTCCATAACCCCTTCACGCTCGGCTATCCCTGCCCCGCGCGTCCCATATAGCCCTACGGCATGGACTTCATCCAGATAGGTGATGGCGCCATATTTATCGGCCAGATCGCAAACCGCTTCAATCGGGCCAATATCCCCATCCATGGAATAAACCGATTCAAAGGCAATCACTTTTGCTGCACTCGCCGGTGCCGCCGCCAGCAATGCTTCCAGATGTTCAAGGTCATTATGCCGCCAGATGTGTTTTGGGGTGCCGGCACGGCGAATCCCCTCAATCATCGAGGCATGGTTCATCGCATCGGAGAAATAGATGCAGCCGGGCAGAATTTTGGCCAGTGTGGCCAGGGTTGCTTCATTGGCAATATACCCGGAAGTGAAAAGCAGGGCTCCTTCCTTGCTATGGAGGTCTGCCAGCTCTTCTTCCAGTTCAACATGATAGCGCGTAGTGCCGGAGATATTGCGGGTGCCGCCTGCGCCTGCGCCAACCGTATCAATAGCTTTGTGCATGGCCTCGATTACGCACGGGTGTTGACCCATGCCCAGATAATCATTGGAGCACCAGATAACTATATCTTTGTCCGTATCGTCGGGCGCACGCCAGCTCGCATGGGGAAAATTCCCGCGTTGACGGCGCAAATCGGCAAACACGCGGTAACGCCCTTCGGCCTTGATCCGGTCTACAGCCTCTTCAAATTTATCGTCATACTGCATACACTTAAAACGGGGCGCCGGGCGTCCCCCTTTCTATTCACTAACGCTAATATCCTTTCCGAACATAGTTTGTCCAGTGATGCAAGAGAAGAGCGGCAGAGATAAATCGTCGCAGGTAAATGATTGGCGGTGTCGGCTCAAATCAGGCCGGCAAGCGGGCTGGATGGATCAGCATAGCGTTTTTTGGCCATTCGGCCGGCCAGATAGGCCTCACGACCTGCCATCACCGCATGTTTCATGGCCCTTGCCATACGGATGGGATCCTGGGCTTCGGCTATGGCGGTGTTGGTGATGATCGCATCACACCCAAGCTCCATGGCTTCGGCGGCTTCCGAGGCCGTGCCCACACCAGCATCAACAATCACCGGCACGGTGCTTTGTTCCACAATCAGGCGGATGCTGACCTTGTTTTGCAAGCCAAGGCCCGAACCAATAGGCGCGCCCAATGGCATAATGGCAACACAACCAAGGTCTTCGAGTTTTTTGGCAAAAACCGGATCATCAGTGCAATACACCATTACTTCAAATCCGTCCTCGATCAGCATTTTTGCGGCGCGCATGGTCTCTTCCATATCTGGATAAAGATGCTTGGGGTCTGATAGCACTTCCAGCTTGACCAGCGACCAGCCCCCGGCCTCGCGCGCCAGGCGCAAAGTACGCACCGCATCTTCACCGGTAAAACAGCCGGCGGTATTAGGTAAATAGGTCACTGATTTTGGGTCAATAAAATCCACCAGCATCGGCTCATCCGGGTTCATAACATTAACCCTGCGCATGGCCACCGTCACCATTTGCGCACCCGAAGCAGCAAGCGCGGCGGCGTTTTGCGCGTAACCCTTGTATTTTCCGGTGCCAATAATCAGACGTGATTGAAATTCCCGTCCGGCAATGATCAATGGTTTATCCTGCATGGTCAGCCCCCGCCAATAAAGCGTACAATCTCTATCCGGTCGCCATCGCTCAGGTGGACAGACTCAAAAGTCGAGCGCGGCACAATGCAGAGATTGCGCTCCACCGCGACTTTGGCAAGCGGTAACTTCAGCCCGGTTAGCAGGTCTGCGATCGAGGCGTTATTTTGCACTGTATGGCGTTTGCCATTGAGGGTAATGTTCATAGACTTTGCCATATCCTCTTACCCATCCTTCGACAAGCTCAGGATGAGGAGATGGAACAAGCCATATCCTCTTACCCATCCATCGACAAGCTCGTCGATGAGGCGCAATGTAACCTAAATAACTTGGCCCTCATCCTGAGCGCGCCCGAAGGATGGAGGTCCAGCCTCACAGCGCAAGCAGAATTTGTTGAATGATACGGGCAAAAGATACAAATGCTTGCCCCCAAAGCGCAATCCTCGTAAAAGGCGCGCCATGAGCAAGACGCTATATATACTGAACGGCCCCAATCTGAACCGGCTAGGCACCCGCCAGCCAGAAATCTATGGCACGGTGACGCTGGATGAAATCAAGGGCTGCTGTGCAGAGCTGGTTTCTGCCGCCGGTCTTGACTTGGTCTTTCGCCAAAGCAATGCCGAGGGCGAACTGGTCAGCCAGGTGCAGCAAGCGGCCGACAGTGCTTCTGCGCTGATCATCAATGCCGGTGCCTATACCCATACTTCGATTGCCTTGCATGATGCGCTAAAACTGATGAGCCAGCCGGTGATCGAGCTGCATTTATCCAATCCGGCGGCCCGTGAGGTATTTCGCCAAACCAATTATGTTGCCCCGGCAGCCACCGCCAGCATTTGCGGCTTTGGTGCAATGGGGTATGAGATGGCCGTGACAGCGGCGCTAAAGCTCGTTAAAATCTAACCACATAGAACAATAACCGGAAACATCATTATGGTATCAAGCACAAAGTCCGGTGGACGCGCATTAGGCAAGGGTGACCTGGCCCTTATCCGTGAACTTGCCGATATTTTGCGTGACACGGACTTAAGTGAAATCGAAGTGGAACGCGGGGATCTGAAACTCCGCGTCAGTCGCCAGATGGCCGCGCAAATGGTGCAGGCCGCCTTGCCTGCGGCCGCTCACGCCCCGGTGGAAACCAAATCCGCCCCGGCACCGGAAACCCCGGCGCCAGAGGCTGCGGTTGATTTTTCCGTGCATCCGGGCGCGGTGCGCGCCCCCATGGTAGGCACAGCCTATCTTTCACCGGAGCCGGGTGCCGTGAGCTTCGTTAAGGTCGGCGATATGGTCAGCGAAGGTGATACTTTGCTTCTGATTGAAGCCATGAAAACCTTTAACCCCATTTTGGCACCGCAATCAGGCAAAATCATTGAAATACTTGTCGAAGATGGCGCGCCATTAGAATTCGATGAACCTTTGCTGGTGATCGGCTAGGTCGGGTGATGTTTGAAAAAGTTCTCATCGCCAATCGCGGCGAGATTGCCCTTCGTATTCACCGCGCCTGTCATGAAATGGGCATTGCCACCGTGGCTGTGCATTCCACGGCAGACCGGGATGCAAAACATGTCCTGCTGGCCGATGAAAGCGTCTGCATCGGACCACCAGCCCCGGCGCAAAGTTATCTTAATGTGCCCTCCATCATGGCAGCGGCGGAAATCACCGGTGCTGATGCGGTGCATCCGGGTTACGGGTTTTTATCTGAAAACGCCCGCTTTGCCGAAATCGTGCAATCACATGATCTGACTTTTATTGGCCCCTCGCCGGAACATATCCGCCTGATGGGCGATAAAATTACCGCCAAAGCCGCCGTAAAAGCGGCCGGCATTCCGGTGGTTCCTGGCTCGGAAGGTGAGATTAATGACCCCGAAGATGCCAGGGCGATCGCCAAAGAAATTGGCTTTCCCCTTCTGGTCAAGGCCGCCTCTGGTGGTGGTGGCCGGGGCATGAAACTGGCCCGTGAGGAAAGTGAACTGGTGCAGGCCGTGCAAACAGCGCGTGCCGAGGCCGCAGCCGCCTTTGGGGATGGCACAGTTTATCTTGAACGTTATCTCGAACAACCGCGCCATATTGAAGTGCAGGTGGTCGCCGACAGTTTTGGTAATGTGGTGCATTTGGGCGAACGTGATTGTTCCTTGCAACGGCGCAATCAAAAAGTGCTTGAAGAAGCCCCCTCACCTGCCCTTGATGATGCGGGGCGCCAGAAAATTGGCAAAATTGTCAGCAAGGCCATCGCCCATATCGGGTATCTTGGTGTTGGCACCGTTGAGTTTTTGTATGAGAACGGAGAGTTTTATTTCATCGAGATGAACACCCGCCTTCAAGTCGAACACCCGGTAACAGAAATGATTACCGGGGTTGATTTGGTGCGCGAACAGATCGCCATTGCCGCAGGTGAAAAAATGTCTTTTACCCAAGAGGATGTTCATTTTAGCGGCTGCGCCATTGAATGTCGCATCAATGCCGAGCATCCACGCACATTTGTGCCATCGCCGGGCAAGGTGCGCGAATTTCATCCACCGGGCGGCCTTGGGGTGCGTCTCGATTCGGCGGTCTATTCCGGGTATTCCATACCGCCATATTATGACAGCCTGATTGGTAAGTTGATTGTCCATGGGGCCTGCCGCGAAGATGCCCTGCGCCGCCTGTCGCGCTCGCTGGATGAACTGGTGGTCACTGGAATTGAAACCACTTTGCCATTGTTTCAGGATCTACTGAAAGATCCTGAATTTCAGCGCGGTGACTACCACATTCACTGGCTGGAAGAGTGGCTTTCAAAGCACACTGAATAAGCTGTGTCGGGAGTGTTGGGACCACAGGAACTGCTTGGGCTTTACGCCCAGGGTCTGTTTCCCATGTCCGACAATCGGGACGATAACCGGGTTGCTATCATTGACCCGCCCTTGCGCGGTATTTTGCCGCTTGAAAATTTGCATATCCCTCGTCGCCTGCGCCGCACAGTGCGTCAGGATGTTTTCAAGGTGCGCACCAACACGGCATTTGCTGCGGTGGTCAATGGCTGTGCCATACCTGCGCCAGATCGCAAGGAAACCTGGATAAGTCATGGCATAGAACAGCTTTATCATGAACTGCATCAGTTAGGTGCCGCCCACAGTATTGAGTGTTGGCTAGATAATACGCTGGTTGGTGGGCTTTACGGGGTAAGCCTTGGCGGTGCATTTTTTGGTGAAAGCATGTTTTCCACCGTGCGCGATGCTTCCAAAGTGGCTTTAGTTCATCTTGCCGCGCGCCTGATCCACGGTGGTTTTATCCTGCTGGATACACAATTCATCACCAACCACCTTGGTCAATTTGGTGCGCAGGAAATTTCCCGCGAAATCTATCATGAACGCCTTAAATTGGCACTAAAACAAGAGGGTGACTTTGCTGCCCTTTCGGTTTCCATACCCGGAAAAACAGCTCTGGAAATCTTGGATATATCATAGAGTTTTGCTGGCATGCCTCCGTCGAGGTTCATTCGTTCGCACCTCAGAGCCTGCCCCGGACCTGATCCTCAGGATGAGGTTAGAGCAAGTATAATAGCAACCTCATGTTGAGGCGGCGCATAGCGCCCTCGAAACATGGAGAGCAACGTGCCTGTCATAACCCGGTTCATCCGGGTTATCCAGTTCGGCCTTGCCTCCGCTCTGGATTACCGGGACAGGCCCGGTAATGACAGTGTGAGGTATGTTGATTGGCCTTGATCCT
>JAJFFP010000007.1 GCA_021776595.1 Robiginitomaculum sp.
GCATTAAATTCTTTTCTACAAAAAAACCGCAATACCTATGATGCCAAATACAAAAATAACCTTCGGTTTCATACCCTGATGGTGCTTGCATGGACGGCATTAGAAAAAAAGGGAGGAGATTCAGAAAGTATCAATCTTGATGTTATCAGCGAAGCCATGATTCAAAAAACCTTTGAATGGGTATTGCAAGAATTTGATAAATTCGGGGGGGAAGATTCTGATGCCAAGGATTCTGTTTTTACAGATGAGCTTAAAAACAATTGGGTTATTAATTTTACTAGCATTTGATTGTTTTCACTTGAATATGTTGAACCTCATAATAGATGCGCTCACATTCTCCTCATTCATTCCCTGCGCAGCAGCTTATCCACCAGCGCATTGCCCAGCCAGTTTTCCATAAAGGCAGCTTTTACGGCGGGCGGGTCATAAACATCGCGCACCCAGTCTGAAAAACTGATGGAGTGTTGTTGCGCATAATCCAGATATGTCTGAAAGAAAAAATCCAGCATGCCGGTTTTACCTTGTGCTACATGCAAATACTTCAAGGATAATTGCTGCATGGCCACTTCAATGCGCTCGTTTTGGCGAAAGTGCAGATACAGGGCTGCCATATACCCTGCCCGGTCCGCGCCGGACTTGCAGTGCATCAATGCCGGATAGGCAATGTGTTCAAACAAATCGCGGGCACCAAAAATAACCTCCGGGGGGTGCACATCGCGCGATTTTACAGTGAAATTCTCAAGCGTGATGCCATGGACCGCACAGGCTTCGCGCTCCAGCGCATGGAAGCCGCTATTCATGCCGCCGCGCAAATTGATTATGGTCTTGATGCCGCCTTGCGCCCATTGACCGATCTGTGCTGGCGAGGGCTGGTTGGTGCGCACCATTTCATCAGAAATCCAGTGGGCATTTTGAAACCAGAGACGCAAAAACCCATGGTCCCGCCATATCAGATCATGATTGGCGCGGCGGCGGCCTTCAATGGTGGAAAGATCAAAAAGCATTTGGCCTTACTTCATATAAACACAAAACATGTCATAACCTGCGCGGGCTTTCATTTCCATGGTATTTGTTCACCCATGCTAAAACGACTCTTCCGATCTGCGATATTGCAAAACCTGCTGGCCAGTCTGCTGGCAGGTTATATGCGACTGATCAAGACCAGTACCCGGTGGGAAGTGCGCGGGCAAAGCGCTGTTGAGCCCTTATGGCAAGGGGGCAAAGGTATAGTTGGCACCTTGTGGCATAGTCAAATCATGATGGCCCTGCCCGCCTGGCCTATGGACAAGCAGACCCCGGCCTTTCTTATTTCTCAATCACCAGATGGTGCCTTTGTTGCCAAAGCTGCGAACAAATTGGGGGTAGAGGTCATTCGTGGTTCGGCAAAAAATACCCGCAAAACCAAGAAAAAAGGTGGCAGCGCCGCTTTTCGTCAGATGATTACCCACGTCCAAAATGACGGTTGCATGGCCATCACCCCCGATGGCCCGCGCGGCCCGGCATTTAAGGCGGGTATGGGGGCCGTCAAGCTGGCCAAGCTGACGGGCGCACCCATTGTCTGTCTTGCCTGCTCGACAGCCAGACATAAAGTATTGGCAAGCTGGGACCGCTTCATCCTTCCCTTTCCCTTTGGCCGAGGTGTTCGTGTATGGAAAGGGCCGATACGGGTGCCATCCGATGCGGACGATACCATGCTGGAAGAAAAACGTATTCTACTGCAAACCCTGCTTAATGAAGCTCACCTGGAAGCCGAAGCGGCCTGCGGCCATCTAGCGGTGGAGGATGCGCCATGAGACCGCTGGGGCTCAGCCTCTATAGAGCCATTACTTCGTTGTTGACACCTTTGGTCCCGGCATGGCTGCGCCACCGTGCCAGGGTTGAAAAGGAGTATCCAGCACGCCTGTCGGAACGTTTTGGCGAAGCCATGCTCCCCCGCCCACCCGGCAGGCTCGTCTGGTTACACGGGGCCAGTGTTGGTGAAGTGGAAATCGCGCTTAACCTGATACAAGCGTTGAAAAAAACACACGATGACTTGCAGTTTTTGCTCACCAGTGGCACCTGCACGTCGGCGGCATTGGCAGATAAAAGGCTGGACGAGAACGCGGTCCACCAATATTTACCGCTGGACACCCCGCGCGCGGTGCAAAAATTCATGGCGCACTGGCGTCCGGACTTGGGGGTTTTAATCGAATCAGAGTTATGGCCAAACCTGATCCTGCAAGCCAAAGAGCAGGGAACCAAACTGGCGCTGGTCAATGCGCGCATGAATGCGCAATCTTTTACCCGCTGGCAAAATGCCCCGGCCAGCGCCAGATATTTACTGAACGCATTTGACTGGATTGGCGCCGCCGATGAAGTAACCGCGCAAGGCCTGAAAAGCCTGTTGGGTTCCGAGGTCCAGACCAGTGGCAATCTGAAACTGGCCGCCCCGGCACCAATGGCAGATATGGACCTGGTGGATAGATTAAAAAGAAGGCTGGCAAAGCGTCCGGTATGGCTGGCTCTCTCCACCCACGAAGGGGAGGATGAAATCATTCTGGCGGCGCATAAACAAGTACTACAGAGCCATCCCGATGCGCTTCTCATTCTGGTCCCCCGCCACCCGGATCGCGCTGACAAGGTTACGCGCCTTTGCAAGGCGTTCGGACTAAGCCAGCTTTTGCACAGCCAAAATGGAATACCGGATACGAATTCCAAGATTTATATCGGTGACAGCATTGGGGATATGGGGCTGTGGCTGCGCCTTGGCGGGCCGGCCTTTATTGGCGGCTCGCTTTTATCCTCTCTTAATGGACATAATCCGCTGGAGGCAGCCAAACTGGGGGTGGCGATCCTGACCGGCCCATACTCGGCTAGTTTTACAGACCTTTATGCGCAATTATTGCACGAAAAAGGCGCGATCATAGTGCCCCGTGCCGAGGATATAGCCAATGCGATTCTGGGGATATGGGGCCAACCTGCGCGAGGAATAACCATGAGCACCATTGCCCATGCCATTGCCGAGAAAAATGCCGGGGCGCCGATGCACAAGACGATTACCGCTTTGCGGTCGCTTTTGGGGGAGGATGGTCATGCGCGCCCCTGAGTTCTGGAGACATAAACACGGGGCGCTGTCGGCCCCCTTTACGCGCACATTGCTAACACCGCTTTCCTGGCTGGTCATGATGGCCGGGCGTTGGCGGCAACGCACGATAATAGCGCAAAATGTCTCCATACCGGTCCTTTGCCTTGGCAATATCACCCTTGGCGGCACCGGAAAAACCCCGCTGGCCATTTCCCTTTGCACCCTGTTTCAAGAGCACGGACACCATCCGGCCTTTCTCACGCGGGGGTATGGCGGCAGGCTGCGCGGCCCTGTGCAGGTGGATACCATCACCCATTGCGCCAAAGACGTTGGCGATGAAGCCCTGTTATTAGCCCGCACTGCCCCGACCATCCTGGCACGGGATCGGGTGTTAGGGGCAAAGGCAGCGGTCGCACTGGGGGCAGACCTTATCATTATGGATGATGGTTTTCAGAACCCGGCTTTATTCAAAGATATGTCGCTACTGGTCATGGATACTGATGGCGGGTTTGGCAATGGCCGGGTGTTTCCCGCCGGGCCATTGCGTGAACCTGTGCACGATGCTCTTGGGCGCGCACAAGCCCTGATCGTTATGGGTAGGGGAAAAATAAAACCGGATACGGTTTTGCCAATTATATCTGCACAATTGATCAACCCGATGGCGCCACCAAAAGGCCCATTGATTGCTTTTGCCGGGATCGGCAGACCGCAAAAATTCTTTGCGGCCCTGCGCCAGAGCGGCGCAAATCCGGTGCAGGAAATCGCCTTTGATGATCACCATGTTTATCGCACAGGTGAAATCGCCAGATTGCATAGCTGGGCCAAAGCCGAGAATGCAAACCTGATTACCACAGAGAAAGATTATGTCCGCCTGCCAACGCCATTACGCGAAGACATAACGCCCTGGCCGGTTGAAGCGCAGTTTGATGATCCCAAGGCCTTATTATCTTTATTAGCGCCTGTATTAAACAAGGTGCCGCCAAAATGAACGATAAAAAGAGTGTATGGCATCGCCTTGGCTGGCGCCTTGAAGTGCTTTTGTGGGATGGCATTATGGGTGTTTTTGCCGCCCTGCCTATTGAGCGCGCCTCGGCATTTGGCGGATGGGTCTTGCAAAAAATCGGCCCGTTTCTACCCGCCCACCGCACCGCCATCATCAATGCAAAACTGGTATTTCCGACGCTGAATGACAAAGGCGCCAAAGCGCTGGCCATGGCGGCCTGGGACAATCTTGGCCGTCTGGGTGGAGAATTTCCGCATCTGAAATCCCTGCGCCCTTACGAAAAGGATGGGCGGGTGCAAATTACCGGTCTTGAGCATCTGCAAGCCATCAAGGCATCGGGCAAGCCTGCCGTTTTCATATCCGGACACTTTGCCAATTGGGAGGTCATGGCCGCAGCCATCTGTCTTAGCGGCCTGAACACCCGTGTATCCTATCGCCATGCCAACAACCCCCATATTGACCGGCGCATCACCGCTATCCGTTTAGGTTATGGCATACCAGAGCTAAGCGCCAAGGGAGAAAGCGGGGCAAAAGAAATGCTGGTCGCGATGAAGGCCGGGCAAAGCGTGACCTTTTTGAATGATCAAAAATTCAATCGCGGGATTGAGGCACCGTTTTTTGGCCATAAGCTGAAAACCGCACCGGGCCCGGCGCGGCTGGCCTTGCGCTTTCATGCGCCCATCATACCGGTTTCCATCCGGCGATTACCCGGCGCGCGCTTTGCCGTGCGCTTTCATCCGCCCATATCCCCCAGCCAGAACCCCGATAAAAGCAAAGCCATAACCGAAACCGTGACCGCCATTAATGAATTTCTGGAAGAACAGATAAAAGCCGCGCCAAAGGACTGGTTCTGGGTGCACAGGCGTTGGCCCAAAGAAGTTTATCGCAAAGATGTGGTATCCAGCGCCAAGGCAGATTCCGGGTTAACGTAATAACGATTTTTCCATTTCAGCGACCAGTGCAGATGTGGCCCCGTTGCCCGGCCGGTGGCCCCAACCTGGCCCAGCACTTCGCCTTTATTAATCTGCTGGCCATCTTCAACGTCAATCTTGCTCATGTGCATAAAGACGCTGACCAATCCCTGACCGTGGTCAACAAAGACGGTGCCGCCTTCAAAATAAAGATCATCGTCCGCCAGTGTTACAACCCCCGCGGCGGGTGCCTTGATCGGTGTGCCTTTTGGCACCGCGAAATCCATACCCATATGCGGGCGCTTGGGCTTGCCATTTAATATCCGCTGCGCACCAAAATGCCCGCTGATCCGTGCCTTCTGCACGGGTTTGGCAAAACCCTCCAGATAACCATTGACGTCACCAAGGGTGGCAAAGGCTTTTTTCTTGCGGGCACTACTTTTTCGAATGTGGGCCAGTTGCGTTTTTGAAAAGGTGGAAACCTTGCCCGGTGGCAAGCCATCTATGCGCTCGATTTCATAATCATGTGGTGTAATGACCAAGAGACGCGATGCACATTTCCATTTTGCATTGCAAGCCTTGAGAACCATTTTTGGTGCCGCATCACGCGACAATCCCAGCACAAAGCGCCCTTGCGCATCGGCTTTGAAACTTGCCGCCAGCCCGGTTTCATCACTTAACGAAACGCTCGCCAGTGGAATGGTCCGACAGGCCAGCAAGGCGCCTTGTTCATAAACCCCAGTGCATTGCGGCCCGGAGCCCACACCCGATGCCAATAATACCAGCGCCAGTAACATCAGGTTTTGGCCTGCACCGTGCGCCAGCGCGTCACCGCTGCTTCACAATCAATATAGGCTTCCTGAAGCTCAGGGCTCCAATAACGCAACTCGTCCAGCGGGATGTGTTTACCGGTTTCTGCGCACACCACATAGGCACCCGGTTTGAGAATCAAAAATTCCCCGTCACCATAGGTGAGGCTGGCTTCGCCAACAAAACTTTTACCAAATCTGTTCATGCGCAGGACCTAGCACAGAGCCATTGCCTTTGTCATCATTTAGTCATTTGTATAGTGAGTCTTTTGCCATATTTCCGAATACAATAAACCCGGCCCAGAAGGGCCAGGTTTATTAAAGAAGGGTCTTCTTGCTTAGTTGCGACCGCCGCCCATAAAGCGCAGCAGGAATAAAAACAGGTTGAGAAAATCCAGATACAGGCTAAGGGCACCCATAATGGCCACCCGGCCCGCCATAGTGGCATCGGCACCGATTTCATAATAGCTGTGTTTCAGGCGTTGGGTATCCCAGGCGGTAAGCCCGGCAAAGATCACCACACCGATAGCTGAAATAGCAAAGTCCACCGCTGAGGATTTCAAAAAGATATTGACCACCATGGCAATGATAATACCGAACAGGCCCATCATCATGAAGCTGCCCATAGCGGACAAATTCTTCTTTGTGGTGTAACCCCAAAGGCTAAGCGCGCCAAAAGAAGCAGCCGTAATAAAGAACACTTTGGTGATCGAAACCCCGGTATAAACCAGAAAAATGTAAGACAGAGACAGCCCCATCACCGCCGCAAAGGTAAAAAACCACAGGCGCGCTGCCGCCGGTGATAATTTCATCACCCGCACAGACAGGTAGATCACAAACCCAAGCGGAGCAAGCATAACCACCCAGCGCAAGGGCGTGCTGTAAATCATTTGCATCAATGGCTGGCTTTGCGATGTAAAAAACGCCACCAGACCGGTGATCGCCAGGCCAATGCTCATATTATTGTAGATCCCCAGCATAAAGGTGCGCAGGCCGGCATCAACGCTGGTATCCATGGACTGTGAAGCTGCCATGGAGCGATTGTAATTATTCATATTCCTCATCCTTCCTCAATACATGTTTACCATGCACATTTGTTATCAATATCGGGGTTTTTGACGCCAGTTTCAAGGGGCTAAACCTCACTTTGGCGCAAAGCGCGCGCAGGCGGGGCGCTTAATGCAGCACGACCGGCCAGCCAGCCGCCAAAGCCTGCCAGAAAACCCGCCATTAAGATCATCAAAAGCGCGGCCATCCAGTCCGGTGCCCATTTTGCCTCAAAACTTTTTACCACAATTGGCCAGGCCGCCAATGTTGCCAGTCCCAGGGCCAGTAAAGCGGTAACAAAAGCAGCCATAAAAAATTCAGCCGCCATCATGGCAAGGGCCGCCAGAGGGGTAACCCCCAGGGTTTTCAGAAGCGCCAGTTCAGTGCGGCGTCGCTCTGCAGCGGCCGCCAAAGCGCCCAGCAAAACCAAAGCGCCGGAAAGTGCGACAATGCCGGCGATGGCATTAATGGCCATTGAGACCCCGGCAAATAATTCAGCGGCCGCTTCAAGGGCCTCACGAATACGTAATATGCTGATTGTGGGAAACGCCGCGCCCACGGCGCGGGCCAGCGTTTCATCCATCGCCTTATCAGTGCGCACGATGGCGATGTGTGAAGGACGGGCATTTTCTAGTGTGCCGGGCGCAAACACCACAGCAAAATTAGCGCCAAAACCGCCCCAGTCTATGGTGCGCAAATTGGCTACCCTGGCTTCAACATCGCGGCCAAGCACACGGATAGTCAGGGTATCATCAACCTTGATCCCGGCGCCATTTGCCACATCATCTTCCAGAGAAATCTGCGGTGTGCCGTTATAATCCGCATCCCACCACCGACCCTGAACGAGCTGTGCATTTTTCGGTTCTGCTCCGACAATGGACATGCCGATCTCATTATCAATGGCCCAGCGCTCGCCGGGTTTGACCGCTTCGCGATCAATTTTATTGCCGTTCAGGGAAATGATTCGACCGGTCAGAAAAGCCCCGCGCAGATAATGCGCTGCATCGGCAATATCCAGTCCACTGGATTTCAAAAGCGCATCCAGCTTTTGCACCTCCCCGGCCGGGATTTGCGTCATCACCAGTGATGGGCTGGTGGTCGGGGCAATCTCACTGATCTGGCGCACCAGATTGGATTGCACCAGCACCACAAGGCTGAGAAGTGTAAAACCAAGACCAAGGGCCGGACCGGACATACGCGCCGCAGAACCCGGACCACCCAGGCTGGCAAAGACCATCCGGGTCAGCCCATAGGTGCGCCGCGCCATTTTTCGCGCCAGCCACATAAGAGCGTTTGAAAGCCCCACAAACAGCAAAAAGGCAAGCAGGGAAGCCAGCAGCAGTAAAAACGTGACCATTTTATTCGGGCTGGACAATACCGCCAGCGCGGTAAAAGCCACCCCGCACACGGCGGCCATGATCAGTTCCGGCCATGGCGCAAAGCGCTTTTTTTCCACCTGCCCGCGATAAAGTGATGCCGGCGGTGTAACGCGGGCGAGACCAAGAGCGGGAAGCGCAAAAAAGGCGGCGGCCAGCAAACCTTGCGCCAAAGCAATTAACAATGGCACTGGATAAAGAGAAAATACGGCAGGCAAGGGCAGACGATCACCAGCCCATAATTTGACGGCAAAAGGTGCCAGCGCCCCCAGCACCAACCCGATCATAACTCCACCAAAGGCAAGTGCCGCCAATTGCAGACCATAGGTCAGGCGGATCAGGTTCTCATCCGCGCCCAATGCTTTCATGGTGGCAATCGCCGGGCGGCGGCGATCCAAAAATGCGCTGACCGCCTGGGATACACCAAGGCCGCCAGCCACCAGCGCCGCCAGACCAACCACCGCCAGAAATGTCTCCAAAAAGCCGATCAGGGTGGTAATACCATTGGCAGAGTTTTCCCGGTCAGTGATGGAAAACCCGGCCCCTTCAAAATGGGATTTGGCATCTTTGGCAAGCGCTTGAGGATCAGTATCCGTTGGTAATACCACCCGGTAAGTGATGCTAAAAAGCGCCCCGGTATTGGCAAGGCCAAGATAGGACAGGCCTTTCCCGGAAACCAGAACCCGCTGGCCAAGACCGCCGCCAATGCCCAGACGGTCCGGTTCTTTTTCAACAATACCGCCGACATAAACCTCTTTGGCCCCAATGCGTAAAATATCGCCTTTTTTCAAGGAAAAATTAGCCAACCCGTCTTTGGTCATGGCGATGCCGGGCAGGCCGTCCTTGATGGCCAGCGCATCATGGATGTTTTGCCCGTCCTGCATGATCACTTTACCCACCAGCGGATAGGCTGCATCAAGCGCCCGTAACTGCACCAGACGGCGGGCATTTTCTGGCCCGGCCATGGTGCGCAGGCCAATCACTGTGGATGTCGGGCCAAGGGCCTTTATGTAGTCCAGTTCTTCTTTGGTGGCCCGGCGCTGGTTAAGGGAAAAGGCAAGATCACCGCCCAGCAACACGCGTGACTGGCTGGCTATGCCATGACGAAAGGTTTCCCCCAGTGAACCAGCCGCCGCAATTGCGGCCACGCCCAAAGCCAGACAGGCCAGAAATATAACAAACCCCCTGACCCCATTTCGTAATTCCCGCCGGGCAAAACGGGCCGCAATACCAAGAGTGCCAAAAGGCCCGCTCACAGGATATTCCCATCCTGCATGGTAATGACACGCGCCGCCCGTGCCGCCAGCTTCATATCATGGGTGACCAGCACCAGAGCCGTGCCACTGGTTGCACATTCATCAAAGATCAGATCTGCTACCATTTTCCCGGCTTTGGTATCAAGATTGCCGGTGGGCTCATCGGCAAAAACAATTTGCGGTATTGGAGCCAGTGCCCGCGCCACCGCCACCCGCTGGCGCTCACCACCGGATAATTGTGCCGGATAATGCTCAAGCCGGTCCGCAAGGCCCATTTGCGCCAAAGCCGCCCGCGCCATGTCCATCGCGTTTTTCTGGTGCATGATCTCCAAAGGTGCCGCCACATTTTCCAACGCTGTCATATTGGTCAGCAGGTGAAATGACTGAAAAACAAAGCCAACCCTGCCCCGGCGCAGGCGCGCCAGCGCATCTTCATTCATGCCGGTTATATCCTGGCCCAACAGATGCACCAGGCCGGCACTGGCCCGCTCCAACCCGGCCGCCACCGAGATGAGCGACGTCTTGCCAGAACCGGAAGGGCCGACAATGGCAACGCACTCACCGGGTTCAACCTCAAGGTCCAAAGCGTTGAGAATATGAACCGGACCTTCAGCGGCCGGCAGGGTAAGGCAGACCTTTTGCAGCGAGACGACGGGGGGGGCGGTAGTAGGCATGTGCATTATTATTCTTCTATTATTGGCGTAGGCATCGATTTGGTTTACATATACTATATAGCGATATTCGATAAAGGCGGCGAGGGCCAGTGCAAAGACAATTTTTTGTGATACCGGGCCTGACCCTTGCCCTTGTTCTGTGTCTGGGTAGTTGCAGCCCTGCTACACCAACGCCGGCCAATACCGATAAAAAAACGATAACCAATCCGGCAAGCGAACCGGCAGCAAAGCCGCCGCAAAGCGTTCTTAAACCCTATACACTGGTCATGCTGGGCGACAGTCTGACGGCCGGATTAGGGCTCGCCCCGGAAAACGCTTTTCCATTTGTGTTGGAAATTGATCTTCAAAACAAAGACAAACTGAACGTGCGCATTATTAATGCTGGCGTTTCCGGCGATACCAGTGCCGCCGGTCTTGATCGTTTTGACTGGTCCGTGGGGCCCAAAGCCGATGGCGTATTCATCGCACTTGGGGCCAATGATATGCTGAACGGCCTGGCGCCGGATGAAACCCGCCGCAACCTTGCCGCCATGATCGAAAGGGCCCAAAAGCGGGGACTGGATGTTTATCTGGCCGGCATGCGCGCCTCCCCCAATCTTGGGATGCCCTACGGGCAAAAATTTGACCGCTTATATCCTGATCTTGCAACCCAATACTGTCTGCCGCTTTTTGCCTTTTTGATGCAACCGCTTGCTGATAAAGAGGGAAAAGCCATCAATCAGGACCTGATCCAGGGGGATGGCCTGCACCCGACCAGCGAAGGCGCTGCACGGATTGGTCATGCCCTTGCAAAATGGCTTGCTCCTCAGTTGGTCAATCCGCATATTCCCTGTGCAGCACCAGTAAAATAGGTAATTTCATGCAGTTTCGCCCCCTTGGCCGCACCGGCCTGAATGTCTCCTCCATTGGTCTTGGCACCATGACCTGGGGGGAGCAAAATACCGAGGCTCAGGGCCATGCGCAAATGGATTACGCGCTGGAGCGCGGCATCAATTTTTTCGATACGGCCGAGGTTTATGCGGTGCCGCCAAAACCGGATACGCAAGGCAGCACAGAACGTATTATCGGCACCTGGTTCAAGGCACGCCAGAACCGTAAAGAGGTTATTCTGGCCACCAAAGTTACCGGCCGTTCTGCCATGGGATGGATTCGCCAGGATGGTGGCAAGACCAGACTCAATCCTGCGCAAATTGATGAAGCGGTGGAAGGCAGTTTGAAGTGTCTGCAAACCGATTATATTGACCTTTATCAACTCCACTGGCCGGACCGCAAGCTGGCGCTTTTTGGCGGCCATGCCTATCAGGATTACCCGGTGGATTTCACGCCGTTTGAGATCATTCTGGAGGCGCTGGAACGCCATGTGCAAAAGGGTAATATCCGCCACATCGGCGTATCCAATGAAACCGCCTGGGGGGTGATGCGCTATCTGACCGAGGCGAAAATGCGCACTCTTCCCCGCATTGCCTCAATCCAAAACGCCTATCATCTGGTCAATCGCACGTTCGAGAACGGTCTTGCCGAGATTGCCCTGCGCGAAGATGTCGGCCTGTTGGCCTATTCACCATTGGGGCAAGGCACCCTGACGGGTAAATATGTGGATGGTGCCAAGCCCGAAGGCGCGCGCGGCACGCTTTTTGGCCGCCTTGACCGCTATCAGGGACCGGGGGCGGAGGCGGCCATAAAGGCCTGCCTTACTTGCGCCAAAGAACACGGGCTAAGCCCGGTGCAACTGGCCCTGAAATTCTGCGATAGCCGTCCGTTTGTCACTTCAACCCTGATCGGGGCGACCCGTATGGATCAGCTTAAAGAAAATATAGATGCCTTTGATACGATCTGGACGGAGGATCTGGAAAAAGCGGTGAACGATCTACATGCCGCTCACCGCTCTCCCTGCCCTTGAATTTTACTGGCTCAAATATCCATCAATCGCTGCCAGAAAGGCATCGGGCTGATCCAGCATGATGAAATGCCGTGAGGGCTCAACCAGCTTGACCTTTGCTGCCTTATGATCGGCATATTGCCCCTTCCAAAACCCAAGGGTTTGTTCCTTACTGTAAGGGCCACCTTCAGCCCATGCGGTCAGCACCAGTGTCGGGGTGTGCATGACTGTAAGGTCGCCGCGCAGATCAGACGTCATCAACTCGTATACTGCCTGACTCACCACATTGGCATCGCTATCAAGCCCCCACTTTGTGATCGTATCAAGATCATGCGCAGCCGTTACCAGCGGCGTTAGCATCTGACGCTGCAAAGGCTGGCGGGTTTCTGGCGCCATATTGGCGATGGATTTGAGCTGGGCTTTATAATTGGCGGCCATGGGCTTCATATTTTCTGCGGTGGCTGCCGGATTAATAATGGTGCTGTAAAACGGCAGGGCATCCACGATGACCGCCTTGCCAATTAAATCCCCGTAATCGTGCTCAAGGCGTAAAGCCAGATACCCGCCCATGGAATGGCCGATCACAATCGGGTGGTGCAAACGGTTGTCCTTGATGTAGTTTGCCAAAGCTACGGTAAGGCCATCCAGCAGGCCATCTTCGTCCATGTCAGGTGCCGCCATTTCCCCGGCAAAGCCCTTGATCTGCACCTGATAAACACGATAGCGATTTTTAAGATGCTTTGCCGTTTGATCCCAAACCGTGGCCGACGATGAAAGACCGGGGATCAGCATAACCGCCGGTCCATGGCCGGATTTACTGACCTTGATCCAGTTGTTTTCCTCGGCACGGGCCGACAGCGCACCAAACGACAGCGCCAGCATTATGGCCAGCACTGATAAAAACTTGAATTTACACATATGTCACTCTCCATTGACGTGTTGTATAGGTTACTTGTCATATTGCGGCGCATATGTCAATGTTATTTGTCTTTTTGTCTGCACTACCTGTCTCATAAACCACCTTGCCGTTTACAGGCAAGTCTTACACAATAGGGTTTTGCGATGAAGAGATTGAGCATATGCGTCTTTTTTGTGCCCTGCCAATCCCTGACCCAATCGCCCAAAGTCTGCTTGGGGTGCAGCATGGGGTGCCGGGCGCGCTCTGGCGGCCAGGGGAAAACTTTCACATCACCTTGTGTTTTTATGGCGAGGTCGCTAACGCAGGCCTTGTCTCAGAATTGCAGTGTGAACTGGCGAGCATTAAAGCACCAGCCTTGAGCCTGAAATCTGGCCCGCCCGGCGTATTTGGCGGCAAGGAACCACGGGCATTGTGGATCGGCATTGAAGACGATGCCGCCCTGAATGACCTTGCCAAGCGCTGCAAAATGGCGGCGCTGAGGCTAGGGCTTAAAGTTGAGCGAAAACACTACACACCGCATATCACGCTTGCCTATTGCAGAGGAACGCAAGACCGGGACGTGGCACGGTATATGGAAAAGCTGGCCGGATTCACCACCCCCGCCTTTAGCATCGATCACTTTAGCCTTTATCGCAGTCAGCTTGGCAATGGCGCGGCGCGCTATACCGTGCTGGAAGACTATCCCCTGCGAGCCGGGATTACGCGTTAAAGGATTCTCGTTTGGGCATCAGCGCCCATAAAATAATCGCGCTGATCAGAAGCGCCGGAATATCGCCCCATAAATTTGGCGTCTCAGACATATCCAAAATGGATTGCGCCGTCATGATCAGCGCATGGATGATATTGGATGCAATGGTGAACCAGATCAGGCTGCGATTGGCGAGCGGGTCTTGCGCCGCCAGCAAAAGAAACACGCCAAGGGTTGCATACATTCCCATGATCATTTGCTCATACTCGATCTGGCGTGGCTCCCAGGTCCAGCTTTGGGGCATGAATTTCATCATCAGGAATATGCCAAAAATATAAAACAGGCCGAGCGCCACTAGCACGATTTTCAAGGCTTTTAGTCTGGTTTCATTGCTCATCTGGAATTCCCCTGTTTTGTAAAGTGTGAACGGCGTATAAAAACTAATCAGGTTTTACTGGATTTTCTGGCTCTACCATTGCACCATAGAAGAAATGGTGGGCGAAAGGCTATAGGGGATAAAATGAAACACAATTATATCTATGCAGGTATTGCAGCTTTGCTCCTTGCCGCATGCGGCAACCAGACGGCCAAGGCCCCTGCAGATCATGAAACTGCCAGCCAAAACGATTTTCAGAAGCAATTGCAAACCCAATTGCTGGACGCCAAAGCCGGTGATGTGATTACCATTCCAGAAGGCACGTTTTACTTTGATCGCTCACTCTCATTGACCGTAGATGGCGTGACCATTCGCGGTGCCGGGCATAAAAAAAGTATTTTATCTTTCAAAAACCAAATAGCCGGGGCTGAGGGCCTGCTGGTTACTGCCAGTGATTTTACCATTGAAAACCTTGCCATTGAGGACACCAAAGGTGATGCGCTGAAAATCAATGAAGGTAAAAACATCACCATTCGCGGGGTGCGCACCGAATGGACAGGCGGCCCGGATGTAAACAATGGTGCCTATGGCATTTATCCGGTGCAAACGCAAAATGTGCTGATCGAGGACAGTATCGCCATTGGCGCCTCGGACGCCGGGATTTATGTGGGCCAGTCCCAAAACATCATCATGCGCCGCAACAGGGCTGAATTTAATGTGGCGGGCATGGAGGTCGAAAATTCTATCAATGCTGATGTTTATAACAATGTGGCGACCAATAATACCGGTGGCATATTGGTGTTTAACCTGCCCAATCTGGAACAGCGCGGCTATAAAACCCGTGTCCATAACAATGAAGTGATTGCCAATAATCTGAAAAACTTTGCCCATAAAGGGGCCATTGTTGCCAGCGTCCCGGCTGGCACCGGCATTATTATCAGTGCCAATGATCAGGTGGAGATTTTCAATAATATTATCAAAAACAACAAGACCTCCAACATTGTTGTATCCAGCTATTTCTCCATTGGCTCCATGAATGAAAAGGGTATCAAGGCCAGCTTTGATCCTTACCCGGAAGGCATTTACATTCATGACAATATTTTTGAAGGCGGTGGCAATGCCCCGGCACCGCTGGAAATGAAAGCCCTGAAACTGGCCATGTTCGGTATTGGTGGCGCGCTGCCCGATATTTTGTGGGACGGATATATCAATGCTGAATTGCCCAAAAACACCAAACGCCTGTGTGTGCAAAACGGCGCGGCCAAAGTGATCAATGTGGATGGCCCCGGCGGTTATAAAAAACCAAGCATCGACCAAAGCGCCTATGACTGCACCTTGCCGGTAATGGACGAGGTTACATTTTGAGATGCGGGTTTGGGGTAAATGGTATTGTAACCCCATCCTGAGCGCGCCCGGAGGATGGTTTAACAAGCTCACCATGAGGGGTTTGGTAAAAAAATGATCGAGCAAAGCCGGGTAGGTTTAGTAAAAAAAGCAATGGTCATGCTGGTGCTGGCAACGCTGGCTGCTTGTTCAAAACCAACACAAACCATCACCCCGTATATGAGTGAAAACCCAAATAATTTAAGTGCCTGGGGCATTGTGGCGGCCAAAGACGGGCGCCTTGACCTTGGCAACAATGCCATCCCTTATGATCTGAATACCCCGCTTTTTACCGATGCGGCGCACAAGCTGCGGGTGCTGTGGATACCCCCCGGCAAAGCGGCGGATTATCGCGAAGGTGAGGCACTGGACTTTCCTGTGGGCACCGTCATTGCCAAGACCTTTTATTATCCAAAAGACCATACTGGCACCTTGCTGCGCACCCATGATTATGGTTCTGACTTTGCCGGGACGGGCCTCAATCTAGCCAAGGTGCGCCTTATTGAAACCCGCATATTGGTGCACCGGGAAACCGGTTGGGCGGCCCTGCCCTATATCTGGAACGATGAGCAGAGCGATGCGGTGCTGGAGCGCACCGGCGGTGCCATGAAACTCAGTTTGCAAAAGCAAGACGGCGCGGCGCAGGATTTTGTCTATGTGGTGCCCAATGCCAACCAGTGCGCCGGTTGCCATGCCATCAATACCACTACACGCGCCATCCAGCCCATAGGTCTGGCACCCCGTCATTTGAACAAGAATTATATCGATAACACATTTGCCGAAAACCAGTTGGATCACCTGCACCGCCTTGGGGTTATGAATGGATTTGACAGCGCCAAAACCGCACCGCGCAATGCCAATTGGCGCGATGAGAGCGAGCCACTGGATAAACGCGCGCGCGCCTATCTGGATATTAACTGCGGGCATTGCCATAACCCGCGCGGCGCGGCCGACACCTCGGCGCTTTATCTGGACCGGCCAGAACATAACTATCCGCGTGGCAATTCCGGCTTGTGCAAACCCCCGGTGGCCGCGGGCCAGGGCACGGGCGGGCACAGCTATGACATTGTGCCAGGGGACACCGAACACTCTATATTAATTTATCGTATGGCTTCCACCAATCCCGGTGTGATGATGCCGGAGCTGGGTCGCTCTACCGTTGATGAAGATGGCCTGGCGCTAATCGCCCGGTGGATCAACGCCATGCCTGGCGACTGTAACGCCTCCCCATAAACCTTATACAAAAGGATGACAGAACGCGCTTTGGGGGCCATATAGCCTCTGGGTAATCATCGAATAGTGGGGCTTTTGCATGACCATCGAAAAAGATTTCATCGACGCACAGGATCTTTTGCGCGATTCCTACATACTGGCGGAAAAGATTGTGAAAAGCGGTTTTCGCCCGGACTATATTGTCGGCGTCTGGCGCGGTGGCACCCCGGTGGGGATTGCCGTGCAGGAAGCGCTTGATTTTTGCGGCATCCCGTCTGACCACATTGCCATTCGCACTTCGTCCTATCATGGCATTGAACAACAGGACGACAATGTGCGCGTTCATGGTCTGCATTATCTGGTCGAGAATATGAACGCCGAAGACAACCTTCTGATACTGGATGATGTGTTCGATTCGGGCCGCTCCATTGATGCCATTATCAATGAGTTATCCCGGCTGTGCCGGCGCAATATGCCCACAGATGTACGCACCGGCACGGTCTATTACAAACCAACCAAAAACAAGACCAAACGGGTGCCAGACTATTACGTCCATGAAACCGAAACCTGGCTGGTCTTCCCCCACGAACTGGATGGTCTGAGCGAAGAAGAAGTGCGCGCACACAAGCAACTGCCTGCACTCCTGATCGCAATGCACAACAAGATAACAAAGGCGTAAAATCATGAGCACGAAGCTGAACCCCAAATTCCTGCGCAACCAGGGCTATATCAATGGCAAATGGATTGATGCCAAAAGCGGCGAGCGTTTCATGGTCTATAACCCTGCCGATGGTATTGCGCTGACCAATGTTGCCGATATGGGCGCAGACGAGACCAAAGACGCCATTGCCGCCGCCCATGCCGCTTTTCCTGCCTGGGCCAAACGCACGGCGGGCGAGCGCTCAAAAATCCTGCGTAAATGGTTCGAGCTGATCGTGCAAAACGCCGATGATCTGGCCGCGCTTCTGACCGCCGAGCAGGGAAAGCCAATCACCGAAGCGCGTGGTGAGGTGATCTATGGGGCGAGCTTCATTGAATGGTTCGCCGAAGAAGCCAAGCGCATATATGGCGATGTGATCCCCTCTACCGGAGCGGATCGGCGCTTTATTGTGCTCAAACAACCCATTGGCGTGGTCGGGGCCATTACGCCCTGGAATTTCCCCTCGGCCATGATCACCCGCAAGGTTGCCCCGGCGCTGGCCGCCGGATGCACCGCCGTTGTAAAACCCGCCGAGGATACCCCGTTAAGCGCCCTGGCGCTGGCGGTGCTGGCCGAAGAAGCCGGTATACCGCCAGGGGTGTTTAACCTCATCCCCACCAGCACGCCTGCCCCGGTGGGCGAGGCGCTTACCAACGATACCCGTGTGCGCAAAATATCCTTCACCGGTTCAACGGCGGTGGGTAAAATCCTGTATCAACAGGCCGCGCAGAACATCACCAAGGTATCGCTGGAGCTGGGCGGCAATGCGCCGTTTCTGGTCTTTGATGATGCGGATATTGATGCCGCCGTCGAAGGGGCACTGGCCAGTAAATACCGTAATGCCGGGCAAACCTGCGTCTGCGCCAACCGGTTTTATGTGCAGGACGGCATACACAATGAATTTGCGCAAAAACTGGCCGATAAAACCGCCGCGCTGATCGTCGGGCGCGGCGATGCACCGGGTGTGCAGATCGGGCCGCTGATCAATGCCGGAGCCATCGCCAAAGTGGAACGCCTGATGGGCGATGCCAAAGCCAAAGGTGCCAACATCATCACTGGCGGCGGTAAACACGATCAGGGTGATCTGTATTACACCCCCACAGTGATCACCAATGTCACGGCGGATATGGAAATTGCCAACACCGAAATATTTGGCCCGGTTTCGGCCCTTCGGCGTTTCTCCACCGAGGAAGAAGCCATTGCGCTGGCCAATGATACGCCCTTTGGCCTGGCCGCCTACTTCTTTGCCCGCGATATGGGCCGGGTGTGGCGGGTGATGGAGGGTCTGGAAAGCGGCATTGTCGCGGTCAACACCGGTCTTTTCACTTCCGAGGTTGCCCCCTTTGGCGGGGTCAAGCAATCGGGCATTGGCCGTGAAGGTTCCAAATATGGTATTGAGGAATACGTCGAGATCAAAAATGTCTGCCTCGGCGGTTTGTAAACCGTCAGCTTATGCCACAAAAAAACGCGGGTGCTTGGTGCACCCGCGTTTTCATGATTTCGAGAACAGGTTTTAAGGCTTTAGACGATCATAGGTGGTGCGCGCAATCGCCATCAAGGATGCCGCCGCCAGCAAAGCGCCATAACTCATCCAGATCGCACTTAGATAATCGCCAATGGCCGGTATAGCGCCCCAGGCGGATGCGCCGGCAGCCAGAAAAATGGCCGCAACAATCAATCCGATACGATGTTCTTTATCAACGAAAAACCCGCCGGCCAGACCCAGCACGGCAATAATCGCCGCATTATAGCCAGTATCCATAAAGGCCAATACAATCGCGGCCAAAGCACCAACGATCCAGATTATTTTAGCTGTAGACATAGTGTACTCCCCATTTGTTTCCCCAAAACGCGTTTATTTGAATTTGTTATTCGCGCGTTAGGTTAATTTCTTCACCAAATTAACCTTTATGGCAAGAAAAAAATGAAA
>JAJFFP010000061.1 GCA_021776595.1 Robiginitomaculum sp.
GCCAGAAAAACCGGTTTTTTACGGGCCGCCACCGCGCCAATAAATTGCGGCCAGCCCAGATCACCGGAGCCGATTTTATAGGCATTGACCACCGGATCCATCAGATCAATAACGGCCTCGTCATAAGGCGTGGTCATATAGTCAATGCCCGCCTCCCTGCACGCCTGCACCAGTGTATCGGTCCAGTCGCGCGGGGTCTGGTATTGCTCGAACACTTCAAACACCGATTGCTTCCATGCCGCCTGATGAGCGCTTTGACCACCCAGCTTTGAAAACCCTTCATCCGAAACAATGTCTTTGGCCAAAAAATGTTGGAACTTGGCGCAGTTCGCCCCGGCCTTAGCCGCCAGATGGATAAGCGCCACCGCCCGATCCAGCTCACCATCATGGGATGAGGCAATATCGGCAATAAAATAAGTGGGCTGGTCCGGCGCAATGGTGCGCGCGCCAATGGTAATCTCTCTTGCCCAGTTCATGACCTTTGTCTCCACTGCGATGCCAATGCCGCCGCCACCGCTTCCCGGTCTGGCAGGACATAGCCCAATACCTGTTCCGCTTTACCAACACCCAGCCCCAATGAGCGCGCCCGGCGCGGCTTTAAGGTCGTTACCGAGCCATATTCAACCCGGTCCGGCTTTATGCCTGCCGCTTTGGCCAGTGCCATAATAAATTCAGCTTTTGAAGAAACCTCACTGGAGGCCAGATTAAAAAGCCCGCTTGATTGACGTTTCAGAAGATCAAAAAGCGCCGCCGAGAAGTTTTGCACATCTAGCGTGGAGCCATAAAAATCATCAAACAAGGTCATTGGTTTATAATTTTCCAGCCCATCCATGGCCCAGTGCGCAAATCCGCGCCCATCGGGATGAAACCCGGCAATGCAGGTGCGCAACACAAGCGCTTTTGGCGCTTTCAGGGCCATTGCCTCAGCCGCATGTTTACTGCGGGCATAAGCATTGACCAACATCACCTTTGCGGCCTCATCATGTTTGGCATTGCCATCGCCATCAAAAAAATGATCGGTGGAGATATGTACCAATGGCTTGTCGTTGGCCCGGCTCCATGCCGCCAGCACATTTAGCGGCTCGGTATTGATTTTTTGTGCCAGCGCCGGATCTGCTTCACAGGCGGCCAGATCAACCAGCGCCGCCGCATTGATCACTACGTCCGGCTGTGTTTCGTCCAGCAAAGCCATAAGGGACGCATCATCACGTATATCAAGCCGATAATCACCGCCGCTTCGCGCCGCACTGATGGCCGTATATTTTCTTGTTATGGCTTCACTTATCAACGCCCGCCCCAATAACCCGGTGCCGCCAATCACTAAAATACGCATTGGCAGCCCTGCCTTTTATGCCGCATCAGCAAGGGATACCGGTGCGGTTTGCAGGGGCGCGCGGGTAACATCTTCCAAACGCGCTTCATCTATGTGCGCAGCATTGATGGCGGGCAAATCCGGGCGGCGCAGACAAAGCGCGGCCAGTTCCGCGGCGCTGGCGGTCTCCACCTCCGGTCCATAGGCATTTGCACAAGCCTGTAAAAAATCAAGATCGGCGGCATAATCAAGTGTCCAGCGCAAGCGCTCCAGGCCGCCGCCGGGGCCACGCAAACAGGCTTTGCTCAGGCGTTTATGCCGGCGCAACCAGGGGGTGACATGCTCGCGTTCATAAGGGTCGCTGGCGGCGCGCTCTGCCTCGAACAAAAGGGACGCGGCAAAGGCGTCGCAATCCAGTCCATGAGGAAAACGCGGCGGCATATTATTGCAGGCGTAATCCACATCCGGGCCTTGCAACAATGATAAAACCTGACCGCAGATATTCGGGTCAATGAAAGGGCAATCCGATGTCACTCGCATCACGATTTCCGCCCTGGCCTCTCGCGCGGCCCTGGCATAGCGCGCCAACACATCACTTTGCGAGCCACGGCTGACCGGATAACCGGCTTCCAGTGCTGCATAGGCGATAATACCGTCGGCGCTGCCCTCTGGCACTGCGCATATGACATTATCCACGCCCGGTATCTGCGCACAACGATCCAGACACCAGCTCAGCACAGATTTGCGCCCGATCCTTTTCAGGATTTTACCTGGCAGGCGCGAAGACCCCCAACGGGCCTGAACGATGACGGTGGTGCTCATGAACGCAGGATAATCGCCTCAGGCTAACGTCTGGTTAACCATAAAGTTGGACTTTGTATTCCAGTCACACCGGGAAGAATCAAAATGGCGCAAACCGCTCTGAAACCACAAAATTCACCAAAGTTTACTGCCATGCACCGCAGTTTTCGTGAGCCGCGCTATAATCTGGATGGCAAAACCGTAATGATTACCGGGGGCACCGGATCGTTCGGCAAGCGCCTGACCCGGACTATTTGTGATGAATTCAAGCCCGCCAAGCTGATCATTTTTTCTCGTGATGAGCTGAAACAATATGAAATGGCACAGGCCTTTAACCCGGCCGAACACACATTTATGCGTTATTTTATTGGCGATGTGCGCGACCAGACCCGGCTGGAACAGGCCATGCGCGGGGTCGATGTGGTGGTCCACGCCGCCGCCCTGAAGCATGTGCCAATCGCCGAATACAACCCGTTTGAATGTATCAAGACCAATGTTATGGGTGCTGAAAATGTGGTGCGCGCCGCCATCAATGCCGGGGTGAAAAGGGTTTGTGCCCTGTCCACTGACAAGGCCGCCAACCCGATCAATCTTTACGGCGCATCCAAGCTGGCATCTGATAAAATATTTGCCGCTGCCAGTGCCATGGGCGGATCAGACGGGCCGGTATTTTCCATTGTGCGTTATGGTAATGTGGACGGATCGCGCGGCGCTGTCGCCCCGTTTTTCAAAAAGCTGGTGGCAGAGGGCGCCAAGGAGTTACCCATAACCGATCCACGCATGACCCGGTTCTGGATCACCCTGCCCCAGGCGGTAGATTTTGTGCTCTCCTCGCTGGCCATGGCCCGTGGCGGCGAAACTTTTGTGCCTAAAATCCCTTCCATGAGCACGGTGGATATGGCCCATTCACTGGCGCCCGGCCTGCCCCACAAAATTATTGGTATTCGCCCCGGCGAAAAACTGCATGAAACCATGGTGCCGTTGGACGATGCCCATTCAACACTGGAGCTAGAGGACCGCTTCATTATCCTGCCAAGCCACGATAACAGCCAGCGCCAGTATTATCTGGATACCAATGCCAAAGCGGTTGCCGTTGATTTTTCCTATGTTTCGGACTCCAATCCGGAACATCTTGATGCCCGTGGCCTGCAAGCGCTATTACTGGAAACCTATAAGGGCTAAAAGAGAATTAAAGCATTTTCCTGCTAATGGTAAAGGCACCGTGCAGTTCCCCCGGCGCAAATCCAACAGCCTGATCATCCGGATATTTTTCCGCCAGCGCCTGCTTCACCGCTGGCGAAAGATTGCTGCCATGACAGGCAAGGCAAGTCTGCCCCACCGGAATAGCCTTCATATAGCGAAATGTCTTGCCACCACCCTGATTTGGGAAAAAGGCAAACCTTTCCAGGGTTTGTGGGTCGGCGCCCTTTTTCATGGCGGTCGAAAAGCCTTCCAATACGCTGCGCTCCCATGCGTCGGGCGCATTGGCGGGATTACGAAGTTTTAGTGCCGTGCGGCCGATTTGTATCCCGTCCGCTGAATACTGTTTTGCAATTGCCGGGGCGATATATTGACAGACCGGGATCGCCCCTTCTGGCCCCTCGGCCTTGATGGCGGCTACAAGCTGCGATTTCAGGGTCCTGGCAAAATTCTGACTGATCTGGCGCGCACTTTGCGCTTCCTGACGCAGGGCAGCCTGTTCTGCGGCATAGCCAACAGCCACGATCACAAAACCGATCAGAACCAGCAAAATAGCGGCCAGCATTACGCGCATGTCAACTCTCCCCTATAAAGGAAAAGTGTAGGCTTTAATCAGGAAAAGGAAACCCGTGCCGTCAGCGGGGGTCAGGCCCTAGCCGCCCTGAAACAGCGACAGGATGATTTGCGGCCTTGAATTGGCAATGCCCAGCGCCTGCACACCCAATTGCTGCTGCACCTGCAAGGCTTGCAAATTGGCACTTTCCACCGCCAGATCCGCATCCACCAGATTACCAACCCCAACACTTAGTGAATCGGTTAATTTGGTCACAAACACACTATGCGCCTCGATTTTTCGCACATCCGACCCCAGATTGGCCAGCGCCTGATTGACATTATCCAATGAGGTTTTCACCGCCGATACCGCCGCCTTGGCCAAGGTTACCGTGCCCAGACTGGCGCTGGCGGACAAAGTGATGATTGAGCCGCCAAAAGAAAAGTTTTGCGTCTTTAAGGTCAGGGTACGCGTGCCATCGGCATCGGCCAGAAAACCAATACCCGGTGAATTTGAACTATCAAGAATATTAGCACCATCAAAGGCGGCATTAGACAAAATGGTCGAAATTTGTGAAATAACCGCTTTGAAATCCGCATCAAACGCCTTGCGGGTGAATGTATCAATCGAGGCCTCGGTTGCTGCCGTTGCCTTGGCCCGCAACTCAATCAGCAGGTCCGATACCGCCTCGCCAGCAGCCAGAGCGACATTACCAATGGATGCCGCCCGATCCAAAGAGGTGCCAACGGCATTATAGGCGCCAATATCAGAACGCAGACTTTGCGCCACCGCATAAACCGCCGCATTATCCTTGGCCCCTGCAACTTTTAGACCGGTATTGATGCGGCTTTGAACCTCATCCAGATTACCATTGATTTTGTTGAGCTGCTGTAAAGCGGCTAGGGCTGAGGTGTTGGTGTGAACACTAATGGTCATCATTCGCTCCGACGCGCAAATTGTATATAGGCGATAAATTCCGCCCTTGCGCCCTATACAGAGCAACACTTATGCCAACCCTGATGGCATTTATATTGCATTATATTACAACAGGTTATGATTTATGTGATGAGTCCGGGCGGCAAGATTAACCATATTATATGGCCATGGCCTGCCGGTCGGCGGCTTTTGCCGGGTAGTGATTGTATCGACTTTAGCTGGCGTTTCAGGCCTTGGTGTCGATTACCAGTCCTTCGGCGGCGCGGGCATTGGCAATCGCGCGCAAAACTTCTTCGCGTGGATATTGCTTTATTACTTCGCCGGTTTCACGGTTTACACTTTTATAGATGAACCCACCGGACACTTCATCTATTTCAATGACCAGATGCGCATTGGCAGCCGAATCAGATGCTAATAGCGGTAAGTCAGGCTGCACATTTTGTCGTGCAGGCTTCTGCTCAACGGGCTCTTCGGCCTCGTTTTGTGACTTTGGTGATTCCGTGGCTGTGCCACCACCAGTGCCGGGTTTGGCAGGAGGCGGAACAAGAAACGCAATTTTTCGTATCTCATTTGCCATTTTTCATAACCGGTCTTGCCGGCCTCCTCGACAGACCTGGCCAATAACGTCTTACGCGTTTTGATCTTGGCCAGGCCGTTCGAAGGTGTTGCCAACGCGGGCGGACCCCGTGCCCGCATTGGCTTCCCCTGTTGTTCAGACTATCGGAAGAATCCGAGAATCGACTGTGGTGCCTGATTGGCGATGGAAAGAGCCTGAACGCCAAGCTGCTGCTTGACCTGCAAGGCCTGCAAGTTTGCACTTTCCTTGGCCAGGTCCGCATCGACAAGATTGCCGATAGAAGCGGTCAGGGCATCAGAAAGCTGAGTGACAAACTTGGACTGAATTTCCAGAGCCTTGGACTTGGTGCCAAGACGAGCCAAAGCAGAACCAACATTGGTGATCGAAGCCTTGATCGCGGTAAGCGAAGCCTTGGCTTTGGTTACCGTGCTGGCATCATCTGTTGTGTTCAGCGTAACAATGCTGCCACTGAGTTTCAGGTTTTCATCCAATACAGTAATAGAGGCAGTGCCATCGGCATTTGCCAGAGCCTTGATCTCAGCCGTAGTGTTATTGATCAGGTTAGTGCCATTAAAGGTGGCGTTGGTCACAATCGTTGTGATCTGATCACGCAGAGCCTTGAAATCTTCATTCAAAGCGGTGCGAGAAGCACTATCCAGAGACGTATCCGTCGCGGCCAGCGCTTTTTCCTTCAGGTCAATCAGAAGATCGGAGATCGCCTGACCGGCAGCAGAAGCAACATCAACGGCAGAACCCACACGGCTCAGTGATTCCTTGACTACGTCAAAAGAACGCACATCACCACGTAGTTTTTGCGCGATGGCGAATGCACCACCATTATCCTTGGCACTGGCTACTTTCAGGCCAGTGCTGATACGGTTTTGCACGCGAGAAAGCGAGCTATTGGTTTGGTTGAGGTTTTGCAGGGCAACGAGTGCACCAGCATTTGTATTTACAGAAGCCATTTCTTGGATTCCTTTCCATTCTGGTTATGAAGCCAGCGCATTTTGCGCAGCCAGGGTCTTTGACCCGCAAATTCATCTGCAAGGCCTGCGCCAGTTGGAAAGTGATAAGGGAGGTTTTTGCCTAGCGTGTATGAAATACAAGGCGTTACGATGATAAATCAAGCACTTGCGCCATTCTGGTACGGCAATTTTTGCCGCTTATCGCTGATATGGCCCGGCATAATCTGCCGAAACGGAATATTCTGACTAGTGTTATGGTAAATAAAGAGAAAAAATGGGGCCGCGAAAACGCGGCCCCTGAATTTCGACGACCTATTGGAAAAAGCTCAATATGGTCTGTGGTGCCTGATTGGCGATGGAAAGAGCCTGAACGCCAAGCTGCTGCTTGACCTGCAAGGCCTGCAAGTTTGCACTTTCCTTGGCCAGGTCCGCATCGACAAGATTGCCGATACTGGCCGTGACCGCATCAGAGAGTTTGCTTAAAAACTTTGACTGAATTTCAAGCGCTCTTGATTTGGTGCCAAGCCGGGCCAGCGCCGAGTTCACATTGGTCGAGGAAGCCCCAACCAGCGTCAAAGCGGCCTTGGCCTTGGTAATCGTGCTGACTTCTGTTGTGGTGGCAACGGTTACAATAGAGCCACCCAACTGCAAGGCTTCGTCCAGAACGGTAATCACCTTGCTGCCATCAGCATTGGCTAGCGCCGACACCGAAGCTGTGGAATTGTTGATCAGATTGGTGCCATTAAAACTGGCATTATCAACAATGGTTTTGATCTGATCGCGCAAGGCCTTGAAATCTTCATTCAACGCCGTGCGTGAAGTGCTATCCAGCGACGTATCCGTTGCTGCCAGCGCTTTTTCTTTCAGATCAATGAGCAGGTCGGAAATGGCCTGCCCCGCCGCTGCCGATACATCCACAAGGGATTTTACACGGCTTAGCGACTGATCCACGACATCAAGGCTTCGCACATCAGCACGCAGTTTCTGGGCAATGGCAAATACGCCGCCATTGTCCTTGGCATTCGCCACCTTCAAACCTGTGCTGATTCTGTTTTGCACTCTGCTAAGCTGTCCGTTCGTCGCATTCAAGTTTTGTAGCGCCACCAGGGCACTACTGTTGGTATTGACTGAAATAGTCATATTGGGTCCTTCCATTCTGTAAGGGGAACAGCCGTTTTGGCTGATAGACATTCTTGTCCATCCTTGGCCTCGCAAGCGATGTGCCAACAGATCACCAAATTATGACATTGTATTTTATTGTTTTAATTGACTTATTTTTGTTGCGTCTCTGCTTTTAGCAGACATATGCACCCCCCCGGCAGAATTCACAGGGCAGTACAGGAAGAACCCGGCAAGACTTGCTCACCAGATTATATAACAAATGTAAGGCTTTTGTTTAGGCCTGCGCCGCCACTGCCGGGGCTTGGCCAGCCGCCGTGTCTGCGCTCGCGTTGTTTTGTGATTGCGGCACCAGGCCCTGCATGACGGTGCGGTTAATATCGATCAGGGGATCAATTTCTGCACCATCGCGAATGACCTGCACAGAATATTTCTCGACAAACATAGCCAGTGAAATAATGCCGGCGCGCAGAGAGTCGCTCAAGCCATTACGATCATCGGCGCAATCCTGCGCCAAAGCTGCCCAGATACGCTTATTCCAGTCGATTACCGAGGAGAGCGCGCCCAGATTGCTCCGGTCGTAAGCCTTAACCTCGTGCAAAGCCCGAACCACCATGCCAAACAGACGGTATTCCGTCTCTCTGGGGTTTTCAGCCCGTGCGGACGCCTGCTGATACGCTGTCAGTGACATGCGCCAACCTTCCCTCTTCATATTTCATGAGTTTCCGGCATTTATTTAGCGCCTTGTAAAACTCACCCGCCATTACATCCCGGCTTATGCCAACGCATTGAGACAGCATTTCAGGATTACGCACCGCGCTCATGAAGTCTGTCATACGCAATACAAATTCTTCGTAATTCTCGTCGCTTTTGCCCGGGTCGAGATACATCAGCATGACGGGAAAATACACGCGCCTAGCCGGTGTGGTGACGTCGCTTTCCTGCATGATGTCTTTTTCGCGCAGGATCGCCGCATGGTTTTGTAATACCAGATTGGTTCTACGATCACCGTTTTCCAGAACTGCGCCATTAAGCACAAAGCGCTCACCGGGTTTGAGTGATAATTTCAAGGGCATACCCTGGCTCCAATCCACGCCTCGTCCCGTTGGCCAAAATGACCGGGATGAGGCCAGTATTAATGAAATAGCTAAAAGAACTCTAAATCGGATTGGTTAATGAAGCCCTGCAATACTGCACACCGTGTTAGGACAGCATTAATCGACACAGCGCAATCTGGCAGTCATCAAACTGGCCAAGAGGGCGAACCAGAAGGGGCGAAGCTGTGAGCACGGATATTCAATCCATTATCAAACAAAAGACGGACGAGGCCAAACGTGTGCCCAAAGGGGCCATTGGCGGGGCCTGCCTGCCTGAACTTGCCACAAATGGCAGTAATAAGACCGTAAACAAGATACTGCCGGTATTGCGCCGCGCCAAAAAAATGATTGATGCCGGGGATTACCCTAGCGGCGCAAAACTGGCCTTGCGTGCCATTAATATGGATGAGAACTGCGCCCTGGCGAATCATGTGATGGCCATTGCCCTTGAAAAACTGGGGCATTTGTCCAAAGCACTGGAATTTTATGAACGCGCCTGGCGCCAGGACCCCAATGATGGCGAGGTTTACCAAAACCTGGCACTGGTGGCCTGGAAGCTGGACATGTTGCCGGCCGCCGAGAAATTTCTGCAATTATTTCTGGAAATATCGCCGGGCAATGTCAATGGCGTGATCAACCTTAGCGGTGTATTGCGTGATCAGGGGCGCTTTGAAGAAGCTGTCGAGCTGACCCGCGCAGCGATTTATACCCATCAGGACAATGCCATGTTATGGAATGCACTGGCCACCGTCCTTCTGGAATCGGGTGATCCCTTTCAGGCCATGACCTTTTATGACGAGGCCTTGCGCCTTGACCCGGACAGTGCCCGCATCTGGCACAATATGGCCTATGCAGCAGGTCTGGCGGGGGATCGCGAACTGGCCGCCAGCGCCGGGGAAAAAGCCCTCGCCATGAGCACGGTGCCAGAGGATCGCGCCACTATAGAATACGGGCTTAGCCAGTCCTGTCTGGCGCTTGGCCAGTTGGAAAAGGGCTGGCGCGCCCACCTCTCCCGCTTTGATCCGGCCGGCCCCAGTAACATGCTCTACGCCATTGATGCACCGCGCTGGGATGGCGAGGAGGACCTCACCGGCAAACGGGTGCTGCTGATGGGCGAACAGGGGCTGGGCGATGAAGTTCTATACATGAATGCCGCGCAGGATTTTATGGATGCCATAGGCCCGAATGGCCGGGTGGATTTTGCCGTTGAGCGCCGCCTGATTGGTGTGGTGCAGCGCACCTATTCACCAAGAAAGATAATGCGGCATTTCAATGTAAACCGTGAAGGCCGCCAGATCCGCGTGATCCCGGATGTCAAAGACTGGAGTGCATATGATTATTATGTGCCGCTGGGCAATGCCGTGGCGGCGCAGCGCAAATCGCTGGAGGATTTTCCGGACCATAAGGGCTATCTGGTTCCCGACCCCGAAAAAGTCAAAACCATGGAAAAGGCCGTTGCCGCTCTGCCTGCCGGGCCAAAGATTGGCCTGTGCTGGAAATCCATGGTGATGAATGCCAACCGCGCCAAATATTTCAGCCCGTTTGATGCCTGGAAGCCGGTCTTGCAAACCCCCGGCGCCGTTTTTGTCAGCATGCAATATGGGGATTGTGCCGAGGAAATCGCGCAAGCGCAAAAAGATCTGGGCGTCACCATTCATGAACTGCCCGGCCTTGATCTTAAAGAGGATCTGGACGGGGTAGCCGCTGCCGGACTGGCGCTTGATTTGACCATTGGCCCGATGAATGCCTCAACCAATCTGGCCGCCGCTCATGGGGGGATTGTCTGGTTTCTGGCCAGCCCTGATCACTGGCCCCTGCATTCCACCGGCACCATCCCCTGGTATCCAACCTCCCGTGTATTCTCGCCAGAACAGTTCGGTAAATGGGATGAAACCATGCAACGTGTGGCCAAAACCCTGGGCGATGTGGTCGGCCAGCGCAAAGTGGCTTAAACACAATTCGCCCTTGCCCGGAGGCGATCAGGGCGATACCTCTTTGGCAAAAGAGGGAATGAAACATGCGTTTTGAAGGCACGGAAAATTACGTTTCCACTGATGATTTATCCATTGCGGTTAATGCCGCCATCACCCTGGAGCGGCCATTACTGATCAAGGGGGAGCCTGGCACCGGCAAAACCATGCTGGCCATTGAGGTCGCCAAAGCGCTGGATTCACCACTGATAGAATGGCACGTGAAATCCACCACCAAGGCCCATCAGGGGCTTTATGAGTATGACGCCGTGGCCCGCCTGCGCGATAGCCAGCTTGGCGATCCAAAGGTTGAGGATGTCAAAAACTATATCCGCAAGGGCAAATTGTGGGAGGCGTTTACCTCGCAAAAACGCCCGGTTTTGCTGATCGATGAAGTGGACAAGGCCGACATAGAATTTCCCAACGATTTGCTGCAAGAGCTGGATCGTATGGAGTTTCATGTCTATGAAACCGGGCAAATGATCCGCGCCGAAACCCGCCCGATTATCATCATCACCTCCAATAATGAAAAAGAACTACCTGACGCATTTTTGCGCCGCTGCTTCTTTCACTTCATCCGCTTTCCCGATGACGCCACCATGCAGGCGATTGTCGATGTGCATTTTCCCGGTATCAAAAAACGTCTGGTCGCCGAAGCCCTGAAGATTTTCTATGACATTCGCAAGGCACCGGGTTTGAAGAAAAAGCCCTCGACCTCTGAATTGCTGGACTGGCTGAAACTGCTCATGGCCGAGGACATTGACGCCATGACCCTGCGGGAACGCGATCCACGCAAACTGATCCCGCCGCTGCATGGTGCACTCCTTAAAAACGAACAGGATGTGCAACTCTTTGAACGCCTGGCCTTTATGGCACGGCGGGAAGAGTAGGAAATGACTTTCGGTCCCTGGCAATTTGGCACGACCGAAGCGATAGCACTTATTCAGATTGCTGCTGTCTTACTTATTGCTTGGTAGGCAAAAGAAACCGCCAATCACTGGATCAAAAAAAGAGCAACAATACGCAAATCCGAAGTTGCTGAAAACTGCCTAGCACTCATGTATGAGGCTGATGATGTGTTCAGAGACATACGGTCTGGATATTATCCTATTCCAGAAGGTAAATCTCAGCTAACCGGTGCTGCAAAAGCAAAAGCTGATTACAAGCGTGGTATAGAACGGATTGAAGAGCACAGACCTTACTTTGATAAAGTCATTTCTATTCAACCAATCGCCAAAGCCCTACTGGGCGACAAGGTTTTAGAAAAGTTGAAAGACATATTACAACTTCGCATGGAAATAATCACCGCTTTTGCAGGACGCCTTAATTATAACGTTTCGAATGAAAAAGGAGAAAGTGATCAAACAGATAACCAACAGCCCAGAAACGAATTATGGGACATTGCCCACGGCGCTTTCGACGACAAAGACGAATTTTACCAGCAATACAAAGCTGCCCTGAACAGCCTTGAAGATAAACTCCTACCCTTGATTAGGGGCGAAGCATAGATTGCCTATCCTTCGAGGCTTCGCTGGAGCTACGCACCTCAGGATGAGGTGTTTTTTTATCAAACTTGTTTTTTAGCCCTTTGCCATACTTATTAACTTTAACGCCTCATCCTGAGGTGGCGCGAAGCGCCCTCGAAGGATTGTCACAGGGAAACACTCCATGACCGCATGGGCTTATATGCTGCGATGCTCTGATGGGTCATACTATGTTGGTTCGCATCGCGGCGAATATGTCGAGCAAAGGGTGCGCGAACACCAATCGGGTTATGGCAGCACATATACCAAACGGAGGCTACCAGTGGAACTGGTCTGGTCGCAAAGCTTTGAGCGCATTACCGACGCGATCGCCGCTGAACGCCAACTCAAGGGCTGGAGCCGGAAGAAAAAAGAAGCATTGATAATTGGTGATTGGGACGATTTAAAAACACTCTCAAAAAGGCGTGGCGGAACCCCACGATGTTAAATATCCTTCGAGGCTACCCCAGGATCAAATCCGGGGTACGCACCTCAGGATGAGGAGATTTATATTCAATTCATACCTCACTCTGAGGTGGCGCGAAGCGCCCTCGAATGGCCACAAAGAACACCCCTAATCCTTCTCCATCGCATCAATGATCCAGTCCTCGGCCATGGCCGCGATTTCCCAGTCCAGATAGTCCTCGTCAGATAATAATTCGCTGAAATAGGTGTCCACTTTAAGTGGGCAATCTACACCATAGGCATTAAAGCGCGTGGCATAGGGTGTGGCGAAGGCATCGGCGATCGACCATTCATTAAAAAGGAAAGGCCCGCCATGAGAACTAAGGCAGTCCTCAAAGAGCGCTTGCAGCCGCATTGCATCTCGCATGGCGGCAGCGGGCAAAGCCGAAGTAGTGCGCCGGCGTAAATTCATCGGCGCTGCGGTGCGAAAATTTCCAAAATCATCCTGCATCTGTTGGCATAATGCCTTGGCCTGGGCGCTATCCGCCGGGTCTTTTGGCCATAAATTAGGCACACATTTGGCGGCCCATTCGCTGATCGCCAGACTGTCCGGGATCATCTCTTCTTTCACCTGTAAAACCGGCACGGTGCCGGCGGGCGACAAGGCCAGTAACTTTTCCTTACTGCCCGGCACGTAAAGTTGAATGAGCTCTTCTTCAAATGACAAGCCAGATTTTTTAAGCACCAGCCAGGGTCGCATTGACCATGAAGAATAGTTTTTATTGCCAATATAAAGTTTCAGCATCGTGGCTTAACCAGCGGCTATTTTTTTGGCGCTATTGCTGATTTCCTCACTGGCGGTTTGCGCCCGGCGAATATGATCGCGCACATCAAGATGCGCCAATTCCCCCAGCCCCAGTGCGCCGCCGTCCAGCACCGGTAAACGCACACAAACCGTGGTGCCAGCCCCCAACTTGCTTTGCACCTGCATACTGCCCAGATGTAGTTCGGCCAGTGATTTCACCAGCGCCATGCCAAGACCAGTGCCACGCGCATTGGTGGTCTGGGCGCTGGCGGCTTGTTGATAGGGATTGCCGATTTTGGCCGCATCTTCGGGCGACATACCGACCCCGTCATCACAAACCGCGATCAGCACATCTTCGTTCTGGATGCTTAGCTTCACCGTTATCGTGCCGCCAGCCGGGGTAAATTTGATGGCATTGGAAAGCAAGTTAAACAGAATTTGCCGCATGGCCTTGCGGTCGGCCAGTACCGGCACCACCGTATTTGGCAATCGGGTTTTCAGGGTAACGCCTGCCTCTTCTGCCCCCAGTTGCATCAGTTTGACGCTGGCAGAAACCAGGTCGCGGGCATCAAAACCGGTTTTGTTCAACGTGTAATGATCGGCCTCGATCTTGGACATGTCCAGCACATCCCCAACCAGATCAAGCAAATGGCGACCGCTATCATAAATCAGGTCGGCATATTCGGCATATTTGGCGGGTAACGGCCCAAACAGCCGCGCTTTCATCATATCGGAAAACCCGATTATGGCGTTTAACGGTGTGCGTAGCTCATGACTGATCCCGGCCAGAAACTGTGATCTTTCGCGCGCCGCATCCAGCGCCGCATCTCGTTCGGCCACCAGGCGTTCCTCACGGGCCGCCCGTTCGGTAATATCATGAAGATAGACCATTAAGGCGCGCTCTGCGTCACGGACTAAACGCAACTCGAAGCGTTGTGGCTTTTTTTGTTCTGCCGCGATAATTTCCACTTCAACATCTTCGCTCTGACCGGAGCGCAATACCCGCTCTGCGGCGGCAGCAAACCGGGCGCGGTGCGCTGGTTTTAAGGCGCTACCCAACCGTCTGGCCCCGCCTAGAATACGCCGCGCTTCGGGTGAAGCAGCCAGATTGCGCCCACGCGCATCCATGCACACCACCGGATCGAGCGCAAAACGCAGCAGACGCAAACGCGATGAATGCGTATCCCAACCACCCTGGCGGTGCACCACCAGCGCGCTGGAAGAGGCAATCAGGGTAAGAATGATACTAAACGGGCCGACCAGCCCGGTGGCATCGGCATTACCAATGCCAGAGGGAAGCAAACCACCAGCCTGCATCGCCACCAGCAGGGCCACCGCAAACATGGAAAGCGCCGTGGCCTCCATAGTCAGACGTGCCCGGCCAATGCCATAAGCTGACACTATGGGAAGCACAAACAACACCACAAACGGGGTTGCCATACTACCGGCAGAAGCCACCGCCAGACCAGCCAGTGCCGTCCAGCCCAGCACCACCAGTGCCTGCGCCCAGTCTTCACGTAAAAACGGGCTGACCAGCAACCCCAATATAGCTGGTAAACTGGCCAAAAGAGCAATGCTTAAAATGGCGGGACGGACCAATGCCGAACTGAGAAACAGGGTCATGGTCGCGCAGACCAGAACCCCGCCAATCCACAATAAAGGCATGATCAGGGCAGTACCTGGAATACGATGGGGTTTGGCCCCAAGAATCGATTCTTTTATCATGGGCCAATTGTTTGCCTATTGCGTTAACAAATGCTGAATCGACCGGGCCTGTATCGAACGTCAAAACCCGTCTATCAAATTGATATTGTTTAGATATTCTGGACGTTAAGATTTATTAACGCGACAGGCTTTGACCACGGTTTTCGAGCCTGCGCATTTGGCGATCGTCAATTTCTGCTCTAGTATGCTGGCAAGGCAATTGCATTTAATTGGCCCTGTGCTGCAATATGGCACATAATCTGGAACGTGTTGAATATGCTGGGCTTGCGGTATTTATTGGGTATTTGCTTACTTCTGATGGCCTTTGCAGGCCACATGGCCATGGCGGCACAAGATAAAACCCCGCCATCGGCCTTGTCGGACGAAACCGGCACATCTGGTGATACCACACAAAGCACACTTCACCTGATGCAAGTTGCACCGCTACCCAAAACCTGGCCAAGTCTGGTGATTACCGCCGGTTCCTATGCCCGTTATCTGGAGATCGTGCAGGAGGCTAAAAATACGCCGCCGACCTCGGCAGATGACTTGGAACACCTGATGCGGGATATTGCCAGTTTTGATGGTGCCAAACTGTCACGTGGTTTTCATGCCCATGCGGTCTTGCAGGCCATGCAGACACCGGCTTTTTATACAGGTGTTCAAAAATGGGGCCGCCTTTATGACCGCAAGCAAATTATGGCCAACCTGCGTATGAACCCGGCTTATGTGGAACAAATGCCGGGTTATATCCAGGCGCGCGGACATGTTCTGCATGGAATAGAAGATCAAGGTAAGGCTGTGATGCAGGCTGGCGGCGTTTATAAAGACCTGGCCTATACATTGCAAAAAAAGAAGTGGGCTTTAAGGGTGCGCGGCGGCAAGGCCCTGCGTCTGGCCTCCCTGCGCAATGCCCATCTGGAGGGGATTGGCATTCCGGGCCCCTTGCTGCAATCGCTTATGCGCGCCTATGCCCCGCCGCCTGCCATAACACCAATGATGAACACGGCGACAACGATGCCCGCAACGCTCGCCGCCTTGCGCCCTGAAAATTATACTTTGCAAAAATTGCCCCATGATAATGCAGCCCGTGCGGTCAGTTATCCCACGGTAAAACCGATGATTTTTGTAAATCCTGCCCGCGCCGGAGAGTTACAGGATATTCTGGCCAGAGCCGCCTTGCAGATTCTGGACCACAATACCCCCTACCCCAGCGCCCTGCCGCCTCGCAATACGCCCGATACGCTGGCTGAATGTGTGGACTGGGCCAGGATGCACCTGAACCAGTGCGTAGCGGCCACGCGATTTATCTATGAGGACAGCTTTTGCATAGCCAAGCATCAACTTGGGGATTCCGGGCGGTGCATCGCCGCTTTTTTGGGCGGCGCGCCGGTGGCAACACACTAGAATGATGGAAAAGTCGTGAAAATTTTAATTAAATATGCGCGATATTTTAGCCAACATTATGTCAAATCCGCGCCGCGAACTAACGGCATTTTAACGGCGTTACCAGGCTTTGCTTGCGAAAAGGGCCGGTTTACGCATACTTGGGCCATACACCGCATAATTGGTGATTGGAACGGGGAATAAAGTGGGTTTCATCTTAAAGTCCATATTCTGGGTTGGTATTGTTTGTCTTTTTCTGCCGCGTGACCCCTCGGCAGTAAAAGCACCCAAAGCGCTGGCGCAAATCTCGGCCACCTCCGTCATTGATATGGCCGCAGCCGGGGCCGGGTTTTGCCAGAAACAGCCTGAAATTTGCGAATCCGCCCTAAAAACCGGTGCCGCCAGTCGCGACATACTCAATCTGGCGGCTGCCACCCTTTCTGCCACCATGGCGGATACACAAAAGACCAAACCAAAGGCAAACTGAGCACTCAGGCTTGCCAGTGTGCGCGCAGGTGACTATGTGCCAGTTCATAAAGCGGTTTGCACCCCGAACCCAATGGATCTGGTAAACATGGAAGACCCTCGCGCACGCGCCCTTATTGAAGAGTTTGAATTCCTGGACAATTGGGAAGAGCGCTACACCCATGTTATCGAGCTTGGCAAGGCGCTGGAACCGTTAAGCCCCAACGAACATGTGGATGGCAACAAGGTCAAAGGCTGTGTCAGTCAGGTCTGGCTGGTCAGTGAAACCCGGCCCGGCACCCCGGCACGCCTGCATTTTCACGCTGATAGCGATGCACACATTGTGCGCGGGCTGGCGGCTTTACTTATACGGTTAATTTCGGATCGCCCGGCAGATGAAATTCTGGCACTGGACATAAAGGGCGTATTTGAAGAAATTGGGTTGGCCGAAAACTTGTCGGCCCAGCGCTCTAACGGTCTTGCTGCCATGATCGCGCGCATCCGCACCGTGGCCGAAGCCGCACAATAAACGCCCCATGCTCACTCTCGCCCCCAGCCTCACGTCAATGTGTATTGATTGCTCATGCTGCTGAGAGTTAATCTAATACCCTGTTAACTGGAGGGGTATTATGAAAAACATTCGCTGGGCGCTGGCTATTTTAGTGGCTGCTTTTTTTATATTTATGGGTTCACAAAAATTTGGTGTGCACAATCCCGTGTTTCAGTACCTGGCCACGCAATCAGGTATTGGCCTGTTTGAACCCACCGTTCGTATGGCCACGGGTCTTGCTGAAATCCTGGCCGCTTTATTGATTGTGCTGCCGCAAACCCGGCGTTACGGCGCATTGCTGGCACTGGCGGTGCTAGGCGGCGCGCTTGCCTTTCACCTTTCTCCCTGGCTTGGCATAAACGCGCCGATGGCCTTTAGCGACACCTGCATGGCCGCACAAAATTGCGACTATGGCGATATGGGCAGCTATGCCAAAAGCCCGATGTTGTTTGTGATGGCGCTGAGTTTCTTTCTGATCACGCTGGGGCTCTTTTTGGTTGAACGCAGCGCCGGTAAAAAGCCGTCATAGCACCTATGATCCGGCCTTTGACCAAAGATTAACCCTGAAATGCTTGACTGGGCCTGAATTTTCAAGGCCCGGACCATGCCCCTGATTAACGCTATAGAAGCTGATGCCACTTTGCCCGATACAGCCGGGAAAACCCGCACCATACTGGCGCGGCGGCTGGCTGATATTGTCTGCCTGCCTGCTTCGCGTATTACGCCGGTGGAGCGGCATATGTCAGGTGATTTACTGGTTGGCATTTTGGCGCAAAGTCCGCTGGAGCTGCGCATACGTTGTGCCCGCCGCGTCGCTCCCCTGACCGATGTTGCCCCCGGCCTGATGCGGTTTTTGATACGCGATGAAATAGAAGTGGCGCGTCTGGTGCTGGAAGAAAGCGAGGCGCTTAGCGATTTCCAACTGGTCAATGCGGCAAGAGCCACCACACTTGAGCACCGTTTGGTGATTGCCAGGCGGCGGGGGTTGAGTGAGCTGGTTTGTGAAACCCTTCTGGCACCGGGTGAGCCGGAAGTTACCGCCAGAGTGCTTAAAAACCGCACCGCTGAACTTTCCCAGGACGGGCTTGACCGTGCCATTGAACTCAGCCGCAGCCATACTGAGCTTTGCACTGATTTACTGAAACGCCCGGAACTGCGCCCGTCACAAGGGCTGACGCTGTTCTGGTGGGCCGCCCCGGCGGAACGCATGAAGGTGCTGGGTCGCTTTGCCGTGGGCCGCGAGATTATGCAAGATGCGGCCGGTGATCTGTTTGCCATGATGGCCGATGAGGATTGGCAGGACCCGCTGGTGCGCAAGGCCATGCAGTTTATCGAGCGTCGCCAGCGCAACCGCGCCGCGATTGATAAAAGCCCGTATTCCAGTCTGGAAAATGCCATTGATACGGCGCTGGAGATCGGCATGGACGCTACGCTGGCCGAAGAAATTTCTTATCTTAGTGGCATCAAACCGGTTACAGGGGCCCAGATATTAAGTGACATTAAGGGTGAACCACTGGCCGTATTGTGCAAATCCACCGGCTTGAAACGCGATTATCTGATCAAGCTGTGGCACGCTTTGAAGCGCCCAATAGGAACCGCCGAAGCGCCTGACCCAACCATGCTGGCTACCATTCGCTGTTTTGACAGCCTGTCCTCGAACAAGGCGCAAACCGTTCTGCGCTATTGGAACTGGGCGCTGAGTTCCGCGTTAAGCAAAGATCAGCTTGCCGAAATCAGAGCCCCCGGCGATTTGGCATTAAACCAGGAAATGTCCACCCCGGAACGCACCGCCGCCCTGGTCTATGGCCACTGGAATTCACAAGACCAAGCCTGAAGATAACCTTGTCATATCTATGGTTGCCAACACTATGGGCTCCGAATTAGGCTTTAGGCGTGGATAATCCACAACACAGGTTTTCGGGGCGGGGTGAAAGTCCCCACCGGCGGTAATGTATGACCAAATTGGTTATAATGAGCCCGCGAGCCGGTCTTTACTCACTCGTGATGTAAAGACCGGCAGATTCCGGTGAGAGCCCGGAGCCGACGGTTATAGTCCGGATGGTAGAAAACCTAACAGGCGGGCAGGCCCCGCACGCTTTGCTGTGCCAGCAGGCATGGTGGCGTGTGTGCGTCGTGCATCCTTGCCTGTTAAACGCCCCAAAACCAGTGCAATTGGCGATGGGGTTTATCATGAACCGACACAACATCTATCTTTTTGCGCGGGCGAAATTATCGCGTCATCTGCTCATGTCTACCGGCAGCATCTGGCTGGCTTTATTGGTGCCTTCGGCATCGGCGAAGGATGATGTAGCGGGCGAAATTATCATCACGGCGACCCGGCGTGCAGAAAATTTTCAGGAGGTTCCGCTTTCCCTGACGGTCTTTACCGCTTCGCAATTAGAGCAATACAGACCCGTTGTGCTGGAAGATATAAGCCGCCATGTGCCCAATTTATGGATGCCCCCATCGACCGAAGCCGGGCAGAGTTTTATGACCATACGCGGGGTCAGTGCGGGCATTACCCGCAGCGCCGGGCGTTCGGTCGGGGTATATGTTGATGGCGTTTATCTGAGCGCCGATAGCGCCATCAACATGGCCATGCTGGATATTGAGCGCATTGAAATTCTAAAAGGACCACAAGGCACATTATTTGGCCGCGATACACTTGGTGGCACCATCAACATCATCACGCGCAAACCATCCCTGATCCCCCGGTCCAGTTTGAAAATTGATGTGGGAAATTATGGCCTGACTGAATTTACGGGGCGCGCCAGCCTGCCATTGGTGGCGAATACATTGTATCTGGGTCTTACCGTCAATAAACGTGATACTGCCGGATATATCCATAACGCCTTTACCGGGCGCAAGGCCGGTGCAGAAAACCATTTCAATTTTAAGTCACAGCTTTTTTACACACCCAATGGAAAATTTGATGCGCGGCTGGTGTTTAATACCGGGCGCGTCCGTGACCGTCCTAATACCCAGGGCGAGGCCGTAACCAATCCTGGTTCGGACACCATACCCTACACCATCAATCTGGATCAGGATGAATTCCAAAATCAGGACCGCCAAAGCCTGTCTTTTAGCGCCAATTACACCCTTGATAATGGCAGCACAATCAACTGGATCAGTGGCCGGGCGCATGTGGATGACTTTTACATTCAAGATGGTGACCGCCTGCCCGATGCCATCACCGTGGCGCAATTTGATGGCGGGGCAGAAGAGTTTTCACAGGAGATACGTTATGTCTCCCGGCCAAATAATCGCTTTGACTATCTGGCCGGGGCTTATTTTCTTGAAGAAAAGCGCCAATTTAACCCCACTTTTCCGCTCATGGGCACGACCTTTCTGGAACGTGTGCTGGGCATTCCACCGGTTTTTCATCCGGCCAACACACTGGATGGCCAAAATGTGACCACCCGCTCAAAAAGCCTGGCCGCCTACGCCCATGGTAATTTTTATCTGACCAGCCGCTTTTCAGTTTTCGGCGGTTTGCGATATACCACAGAGCGCAAAACAGTAGATTATAACAGCTTTGGTGAGGTGTTTGAGGTTTTTGGCCTGCCACCGCTTAGCGCCATATCTACTATAAAAAGCCACCCGCTTTCATGGATGACGGGTGCGCGTTACCGTTTTACCGATCAGATCAACGGCTATGCCAGTATCAGCCGGGGTTATCGCAGCCCGGCGATTAAAGATGATTTTGTTTCCGCCGCTGACCTGGCAGCGGGCAGCGGCTTTTTTACCCGACCTGAATTTTTGACCAATTATGAAACCGGTATCAAGACCGCGTTTTTCAACCATAAACTCAGGGCTAATCTTTCCATATTTTATATGGACTATACCGATATTCAGGCGTCGGTCTCCCGCCCGCCATTTTTATTTTTACGCAGCCTGACCAATGCTGCCAAAGCCCATATCACCGGCTTTGAAGCCGATGTGTCTGCCAGAATTTCCCCGGCACTGAAGCTCTCGGCTTCCACCGGTTATGTTCGTTCGCGCTATGATCGTTTTATACCATCCCCCGGCACGGACCTTTCAGGCACCAGCTTTGGCAATGCGCCGGTCTGGACCATTTCCAGTGCCATTGATTATGCCCAACCCCTGCCCGGCGGCCAAACCCTTAATGCGCACCTGGATTATACCAACCGCACCGCACCCCATAAACTGGCACCGGGCGAGCCAGCCTTTGTTGGTGATTATGGCATCTTTAATGGCGCCATCAGCTATGGCGAGCCAAATACCAAATGGAAAATCGCCTTGTGGGTGAAGAACATTGGCAATGTTCAATTACCAATGGCAACCAAGCTCTGGGGCGCGGGTCTGGGTCCCTTGATTGAAAACCAGACGGTGCGTTATGAACCGCCGCGCAGGTTTGGAATTTCCCTGACATATCAATGGGCAGATCAGGCCGGTTAGTGGTGTTTATATCCGGTATGAGTGGAATTCGCAAAAGTCACAGGATTGGACTCGCCAAGGGAATTATTCAAGGCTAGAAAAGAAGCAACGTGAACGTCAGTAACGAATCGCGAATTGGGGTTTTTATGGGGTATGCCTTATCCTTGACGACAGCGATGGCTGTATTATGGCTGGTGCTTTCCGGCCATTATGACAGCACTTTGTTGCTTGGCCTTGGGGCGGGTTCTGCTGTCTTTGCCTCGTTCATGGCCTGGCGCTTGCATATTCTTGATGTGGAAACCTCCCCCTATCACCGGCTTTGGCGCTTTGTGCTTTATTGGCCCTGGCTGTTGATGGAAGTGATCAAGACCAATATCACCGTAATCCGCACAATATTAAGCCCGGATATGGTGCTGACCCCGCGTATGGTTCGGGTCAAGACTTTGCCGGATACCGATATGGGGCGCGCCCTTTTTGCCAATTCCATCACACTGACACCGGGCACGGTTAGTGTGGATCTGGATAGTGACGAGATTATTGTTCACGCCCTGCTCAAGGAAATGACCGACAAGGCCGGATTTGCCGACATGGCGGCACGGTCAGCCAGAGCCAGCGGTGAAAAGCCCGCTGACAAAGCCGGAGGGATGAAATGATCTTTACCGCTGCCTTATTACTCATGGCGGGCATGACGTTGATGTTGGTGCGCCTGTTACGCGGGCCGGAATTGTATGACCGGGTGCTGGCAGTTAATTCATTTGGCACTAAAACTGTGTTGTTTCTTTGCGTATTTGCCTTTTTAATTGGGCGACCCGATGCGGTGGATATTGCCCTGCTTTATGCCCTGATGAATTTTATTGCCACCATCGCGATTTTGAAATTCTTCCGTTATCGCACTCTTGATATTGCGCTTTCTAAAATGCAGCGGCGCGGTGATCACACATGAGCGAGTTTTTACAGGCACTAGATATTATCCGCCCCTATGTTGCCGGTGCAGTGTTGATTTTGGGGGCCGTCATCGTATTTCTGGGGGCTAGTGGTGTGCTCAGATTGCCGGATTTTTATTCCCGGCTGCATGCGGCTGGTGTTACCGATACACTTGGGACCCTGCTTGTCCTTCTGGGGCTGATCCTGTTTTCGGGTTTTACCCTGCTTAGCGCCAAGCTGGCGCTGGTGGGCATGTTTTTATTACTGACCAGCCCGACCGCCACCCATGCCGTTGCCAATGCAGCGCACAAGTCTGGTCTGAAGCCATTGCTGGGCACCTGGCGCAGCCAGCCGCCAAAAGATGAACCCGGTAACAACACATGAGCACTGATTTTCTGACCCCGCTTGATGCCTTCACCATCATTGATCTGGTTTTTATGACCATGCTGGTGGTGGTCGGTATTGCCATTGTGCGCCTCAAAGACCTTTTTGCTGTGGTCATGCTGTCGGGTGTCTATTCGCTGGTGGCGGCGGCCTGGTTTGTCTCGCTGGACGCGGTGGACGTTGCCTTTACCGAAGCTGCGGTTGGGGCCGGTATTTCCACCGTATTAATGCTGGGGGCCATGTTGCTGACCGCGCGCGAGGCTGCGCCCACCAAGCCGATCAGGCATTGGGTTGCCCTTCTGGTAGTGTGTGCCACCGGCGCAGCGCTACTATATGCCACCGTGGATATGCCATCCTTTGGTGACCCTCTATCCGCACCGAATGCCTATGTTGGGCTGGAATACCTAAAACGCACTGGCGCTGATACCGGTGTGCCCAATGTAGTCAGTGCGGTGCTGGCCAGCTATCGGGGTTATGATACATTTGGCGAAACCACCGTTATTCTGACCGCCGGGCTGGGCGTGATTCTGATTTTGGGTATGGGCAGTCCCCTGCGCAAAAAGAAAAAACCGGCACCGGCAAAAACCAAAACCAACACCAATAAAGATGAAATCATCGGCGCACATCACGTGGTTTTACGGGTGGTATCCAAAATGATGATTCCGATCATCATTATATACGCCGCTTATGTGCAGTTTCATGGTGATTTCGGACCGGGCGGCGGCTTTCAGGCCGGTTTGATTATAGCCTCTGCCATCATTCTCTATGCCCTTATTTTCGGCGTCGAAGCCGCCAAGGAAGCCGTGCCGCCATCACTGGTGCGCCTTGGGGCCGCTCTGGGGGTTCTGATTTATGGCGGCGTTGGCGTGATTAACCTGCTGCTTGGCGGCAAGTTTCTTGAATACAACGTGCTGAACCCTACCCATCCTGCCCATGGGCAGGAGCTCGGCATTATGTTTGTCGAAATCGGCGTTTTGGTAACCGTGGCTTCGGTGATGCTGATTATATTTTATGGGTTCACCTCCCGTCAGCCCGACATTAGCGACAAGGACTGGTAGTATGGAATCCCTCATCGCTTTTTGGCATTACCTGACCGGCCACTTTAATTATATTGTCGTTATCGTGTTGATGATGACCGGGCTTTATGTGGTCATCTCCACCGGCAATCTGGTCAAAAAGCTGGTTGGCCTTGGGGTTTTTCAAACCGCCGTGTTTCAACTTTATATCACTATGGGCAAGGTATCTGGTGGTCAGCCGCCGATACTGGCAAATGTTCATGAAAATGCGGCCACGATAGCAGAGCATGGTGAAACCGCCGCAGAGCACAGTCAAAACCTGGCAAATGGTGCCGTTTCCATGGCCCAAACCATGGATGATGTTCTGGTGGATGGTGTTCTTTATTCCAACCCCCTGCCCCATGTGTTGATCCTGACCGCTATCGTTGTCGGCGTGGCCACCCTGGCCGTTGGTCTGGCACTGGTGGTGCGCATCCGTGAAGCCTATGGCGTGATCGAGGAAGATGAATTGCAAGAAGCCGACTTTCATAATGCTACGGGCGCAAACGCATGATGGCGCTGGCGGGAATTGACTGGAATACCATTTTACCGGCTTGGATGATCGCTCATGCCGCCGCGCTTCTGGTGATAACGCCATTACTTAGCGGGCCGATTGCCCTGGTGCTCTCGCGCGGGCGTCTCGCCTGGGCCTGGGCGCTTGGGATTAGCGCCATTACCTTTGTTTTGGCGCTTATTCTTTATGGTCAGGTGCTGGATCATGGCAGTGTGGAATATGTGTTCGGCAATTGGGCACCGCCTTTGGGCATTACCTATAATATTGACGCCCTGAACATACTGATCCTGTTGATCGTGGCAGGTATGGGCTTTCTTTCGCTTTTATATGGCCTGCCCAGCATTATGCGCGAGATTGCGCCAAAGGATCAGGCCGCCTTTTTTGCCACCTACATGATTTGCCTTGCCGGTCTGATGGGCGTTGCCATAACCGGGGACGCGTTCAACGTCTTTGTGTTTTTGGAAATCTCCTCCATCTCCACTTATATTCTGGTTGCTATGGGTGCAGGCAATGACCGCCGGGCACTGACCGCCAGTTTTCAATATCTGATCCTTGGCACCATTGGGGCCACCTTTTTTGTCATCGGTGTGGGCCTGCTGTACATGGCAACCGGCACACTCAACATGGCCGATATTACGGCGCAATTGCAAGTCCACGGCGACAGCCGTGTGGTACGTGCCGCCTTTGCCTTTATCATCATCGGGCTGGGGCTGAAAACCGCCATGTTTCCGCTACACACCTGGTTGCCTGGGGCTTATACTTATTCCCCCACCATGGTCGGGGTGTTTTTGGCTTCTACCGCCACCAAGGTGGCGTTTTACGCCATGGTGCGTTTCATACTGGGTGTATTTTCACCGGCTGCCCCTTTTGATGGTGCCTTGCTTGAGCTGGTCCTGGCACCGATGGCGGTTGCGGCCATGATCATCTGTTCGGTGCAGGCGCTATATCAGACAGATTTGCGCAAACTGCTGGCCTATTCATCGGTGGCACAGCTTGGCTACATGTTGCTTGGGCTTTCCATGGGCACCGCCGCCGGCGTGTCTGCCGGTCTGCTGCATCTCTTTAATCACGCATTGATGAAAGGGGCCCTCTTTATGGGCGTTGGAATATTTGTCCTGAGCTACGGGGTGCGACACGTCAAGGATTTACGCGGGCTTGGCAAGGCCATGCCACTGGCAGCTGCCGCCTTTACGGTTGCCGGCCTTAGCCTGATCGGCGTTCCATTGACCGCCGGGTTTGTCAGCAAATTTTATCTGATCACCGCCGCGCTTGATCGTGGCTGGTGGTGGGCGGTCGTCGCCATTCTCATTTCCTCGGTTCTGGCGATTTTCTATGTGGGACGCATGTTGGAAGCCATGTATCTGCGCGAAGCGGTAAAGCCTGCTCCTCGGTCCAAAAAAGCTGCCGGAAACAAACCTCCAGTGATCGCACTCGTGCCTTTGCTTATTCTGGGGGTGGCCAATATATGGTTCTTCTTTGACGCCAGCATGCCCAAAGCGCTCACTGACGCAGCCGCATCTGCCCTATTTGGCGGAGGCACCCCATGAGCGCGCTACTGCACTGGACCCCGGAACTGGGTTTAATTCTGTTGCTGGCCATACCGCTTACCGGATCAATAGGTGTGCTTGCTTTCTCACGCTGGCCAAACCTGCGTGAAGCGGTGACTCTGCTGACCGGCATTGTTCTGCTGGCCAATGTGACGGCACTGGTTATGGCGGTCGATACGGGGGCGCGCCCAACCATCAATCTGATGAATGTTGCCAGCGGGCTGACACTGAATTTTACGCTTGAGCCTTTGGGGGCTGTTTTCGCGGCGCTTGCCAGTGCTTTGTGGTTGATAAATTCGCTTTATTCCATCGGTTATATGCGTGGTAATAAGGCCAGGGATCAGACGCGGTTTTATCTTTGTTTTACCATTGCTATCGCGGCGGCCATGGGGGTGGCGGCTTCGGGTAATATGCTTACCTTGTTTATTTTTTACGAAGCCCTGACCCTTTCAACCTACCCGCTGGTTACGCATAATGGCGATGAGAAAGCCCGCCGGGGTGGCCGCATTTATCTCACCATTTTGATGGGAACCTCAATTGGTTTATTTCTACCGGCGGTGATTGCCACCCAGGTTCTGGCAGGCTCTACCGACTTTTCGCCAGGCGGTCTGCTGGCCGGTAATGTTAACCCGGTCATTGGCAGTATATTGCTGCTTCTTTATGCCTTTGGCATTGGTAAAGCAGCCCTGATGCCGGTGCATAACTGGTTGCCCAATGCCATGGTGGCCCCCACCCCGGTCAGTGCCTTTTTGCACGCTGTTGCCGTGGTCAAGGCCGGGGTTTTCACCATGCTGAAAATGTCCGTTTATATTTTCGGGCTGGACTTTATGCGCACACTGCCTGCCGCGCACTGGCTGGCCTGGATTGCCGCGATTTCCATAGTTCTGGCATCCCTGATAGCACTGGCCAAAGATAATCTGAAAGAACGGCTGGCCTATTCCACCATTAGCCAGCTTTCCTACATCACCCTGGGTGCCATGATTGCCACACCAATGGCGGCCCTTGGCGCAGCCTTGCACATCATCATGCACGCCTGGGGTAAAATAACGCTCTTTATGTGTGCAGGCGCTATTTATACCGCGCGGCATATCACCGAGGTTAGCGGGCTAAAGGGCCTTGGCAAATCCATGCCCTGGGTTTTTGGGGCGTTTTTTATTGGTGCCTTTTCCATTATCGGCCTGCCACCACTGGCCGGGGCCTGGCCCAAGCTCCTGCTGATGATGGGGGCGACCGATCCGGCCAACCGGGTATTCATCGGGGCCCTGGTGATATCCTCATTGCTGAACGTGGCCTATTTGTTGCCAGTGCCGATCATGGCCTTTTTTGGCAAGCCACCACCCACGAGAGGCAAGGTGCCCACCGCACCCCGCCTAACCGTTCTGCCACCTGTAATAACCGCCATTGGCACCATTGTATTATTCTTTGCCGTTGGCCCCATACTGGACTTCTTACGACCCGTATTTGAAAGCGGAGGCATATCATGAGCACCGCCAAAAAACCTGCGCGCAAGCCTGCGGCAGGCAAGACCAAAGATGATGATATTCATCCCGTTGCACGACCGTTTATGTGGCTGCTGGATGAAAGGGTGCGAAACGGCTTTATGTATTTTATCGGCTTTGCCACCCTCATTAGTATCGCGGCCGATTTTTTTATCAAACGCCACGGTCATTTTCATTTTGAGGAATATAAGGGCTTTTTTGCCTTCTTTGGCTTTGCCTCCTTTGCCTTTGTGGTGCTGATGGGTTGGCCCTTGCGTCGCCTGACCGGTAGATCAGAAGAGTATTACCCGGAGAGCACCGAGGATGACTGAGCTATTGACCATGCCCATCAACCCGGCCTGGGCCATTTTACTGGGTGGTTTAATGATCGCGGCGCTGCCCTGGCACAATGCCCGCAAGGCGGTGATGCTGATCGCCCCGGCAGTGGCACTGTATTTCTGGTTAAAAATGAATGCCTATGGGGATTTTTCACACCTGAGCATAGATACGCTGGGAGCCACGCTGACGACGTTTCGCTTTGACGGATTAAGCCGCATCTGGGGCCTGATTTTCATCATTGCGACCTTTTTGAACGCGATTTATGCGCTGCATGAACGGGATCGCCTGCAAGATAGTATGAGTGTGCTTTACGGCGGTGCGGCCATGGCTGCCGTCTTTGCCGGTGACCTCATCACACTTTTTATTTTCTGGGAAATCACCGCGCTGACTTCTGTGTTTTTGATTTTCAGAACCGGGACAGCGGCGGCCCGTAATGCCGGTCTGCGTTATCTGGTGATGCACATTGGTTCTGGCGTTTTATTGTTGGCCGGCGCCGTATTGTTACATGCGCAAACCGGCTCCTGGGCGTTCGAACACATAGGCCTGGAAGCCGGGTTGGCCGGATGGCTAATCCTGATCGGCTTTGGCATAAAGGCGGCATTCCCCCTGCTGCATAGCTGGCTTCAGGATGCTTATCCCAAAGCCACCATTACCGGCACGGTGGTCTTGTCTGCCTTTACCACAAAAATGGCTATTTATGCGCTGGCGCGCGGTTATGCGGGAACGGAAATACTGATCTATATCGGTGTGGTCATGGCCCTGTTCCCGGTATTTTTTGCGGTGATCGAAAACGATTTGCGCCGGGTTTTGTCTTTCTCCATCAACAACCAGCTTGGCTTTATGGTGGTTGGCATCGGCGTTGGCACCACCCTTGGCATTAATGGTGCGGCGGCCCACGCCTTTGCCGATGTGTTATTCAAGGGCCTTCTCTTCATGAGCATGGGGGCGGTTTTGTTGCGCACGGGCACAGTAAAGGCCTCTGAACTTGGCGGCTTGTTCCGCTCCATGCCCATAACCGCTTTTTTCTGCCTGATCGGTGCCGGGTCTATTTCAGCCTTCCCCTTCCTCTCGGCCTTTGTCACCAAAGCACTGATTCTGGCAGCGGTCGCCGATGAAGGGCACTGGATCGTCTGGCTGTTCCTGGTGTTTGCCAGCGCTGGCGTTCTGGAACATGCGGGGATTAAAATTCCCTACTTTTCATTCTTCGCCCACGATAGCGGACGACGGGTCAAGGAAGCCCCGTGGAATATGCTGCTTGCCATGGGCATTGCCGCCTTTTTAAGCGTATTTATTGGCGTAAACCATCGCTGGCTTTATGCCTTGCTGCCCTATGCCAATGATTACGAACCATATTCACTGGGGCATATTGTCGGGCAAATGCAATTACTGCTGGCGGCGATTTTTGCCTTCGCGCTTCTCATGCGCCTTGGCTGGTATCCATCAGAAAAACGTATGACCATACTCGATATAGACTGGTTCTGGCGCAAGCCTGGCAAGGCGCTTGGCAAATGGGTTTATGCCATCATCGCGCGGCTTTGGGCCTATTCAAAACAAGGGTTAGACAAAAGCCTGACTGGTTTGTCCTCCATGCTCGCCACCATGCTCAGCCCGGATGGTAATTTCAGCCGCACCATTCCAACCGGTGCCTTGGCTGTATGGGCTGCTGCCTTGTTAACCCTGGCACTGCTTGGCGTTTACATGGCCGGCTAAGGTCATCGATACAGGGTCAGGAACCTGATTTCAGTTTCACGTCATATTTCCATCAAACCATACTCTAAGTAAGGTTTACAAAGCCTGTGAATTTGTCTCAGCTTTGCTTTGTTGAGATAAACTATCGACACCTTGCTTAGTTTATAATTTGAATCATTTATTCAGCATTTGCATTTCAGTAAAACATAATATACAAAAGTGAACACGTTTAGTTTTTATAGGGAATCTCATGACTGATCAGTCTGCAATCACGGAAATGGCTGTTGATATTGTTACTGCCTATGTTGGCAATAATTCAGTATCGGCAACAGAACTACCCGAAATAATCAGCAATGTTTACGGCGCGCTCAGTGCAGCAGATAGCGCCGGCAACGCCCCTCCACAGCCGCCACAAAAACCGGCGGTGTCTGCGCGCAAGTCCATAACGCCTGATTATATTATCTGTCTTGAAGATGGTGGAAAATATAAATCGCTCAAAAGGCACCTTCGCGCTAAATACGACATGTCCCCGGATGAGTATCGTAATAAATGGAGTTTGCCATCGGATTATCCAATGGTGGCACCAAATTATGCCGAAGCACGCTCTAAACTGGCCAAAGAAATGGGTCTTGGCCGGGGGAGACGCGGCAGAGGTCGGTAAACGTCAGTTGTTTGGCATTTATTAACAGTTTATTTCTTCAAAGCCCGGATCGCTCCGGGCTTTGTTTTTATTAGCTTTTGTTCAACAGAATCATACGCCCTGGCTTATACGGATTCCCCGAAAGAAAAAAAGAGTCAAGGGACTCTTGCGCCGATTCATAAAGTTAATGGATATTAACAAAACGAATCACTTTTACCGTAACGGGTACAACGAGGGGGTTGGACATGGGTGAATACGAAAAACCGTTCAAACAGGAGCTGGTTTTTGATGAACAGCGCAATCTCTATGATTATTGGCGCAGCAAATGTCGCCCCGGTATTTTACCCAACCGCAACGATGTTCACCCAAGGGACATTATCCGGTATTTGCCATTCATTACCCTGACCGATGTCATTGGGGATGAAATACGCCCGGACTTTCGTGTCCGGCTAGCCGGCACCGGCTTGCGAACCGTACTAGATAAAGAGATCACCGGTCACCGCCTTAGCGAACTTCCCTTTGGCAATGCCCTGCCTTTATGGCGCAATGTCCACGAACGCATTGTTTCAGAACGAAAACCTCTATGCGGCGCAACCCCTTTCATCTGGGCGGGCTGTGCACCAAACAAGGTCGCCGCATTGGCACAATATTGGGTAAAATTTCCACTTGCGGATAAAAACGGGACGGTTTCCAGTATTTTTGCTTATGATATTTTCATGCCTCTGGCCGACTTATCCCCGGAATTAAATCTGCAATTCAACACAAACCGACCTTAAAATTCATTACTTTTCCGCCGTTGTTACATCTTTACACGATCGCATAATAGGAATATAATCCTACAACTTGGAATAGCAATTATCCTGCATCCTCGTATCAATTTGCGTTGGAGGATAAGATGAACCCGCAATATTATCGGCGCCGTGAGCAAGATGAAGCACAGGCAAGATTAACCAGAACGCTGGTGGCCTATGCCTTTGGCGTTCCGGAAAAAGATATGGATGCCTTGACGCGGCGCACGGCGCGTGTGGCCTTTGGCCGCCAGGTGGCCATGTACCTTGCCCACATATCTTTTGAGCTTAGTCTAAGTCGCGTGGCCATAGCTTTTGGGCGGGATCGCACCACCGTATCCCACGCCTGCCATCTGGTTGAAGACCGCCGGGATGATGCGGCATTTGATGCACAACTGGAAGAGCTGGAAAGTATGCTGCGCGCGGCACCGGCGCCTAACCTTGCTTTGCCTGGGGTGTAACGGTGATGGGACAGAGGCTTGAGAAAAAATTGCGGCGAATATTACCACGCTTGCTGGACCATAATCTGATTCTTAGCCAACAACACGATGGTTCATACCTAGCCAGTCTGCAGGGAAGGAACTGTGCCCGATTAAATGCTGCGGAAGCTAAACAAGCCTGCGCCATGGGGATTTTCCAAAGAGCACCGGATCATAATTTGTGCCCAACAGATGACGCTTCGAGTTGGCTGAAACGACAATGCGCCGCCATGCCTGAAACCGCCTTTTCGGAACAACATCGAGATATGCGCAGGATCAGCGTAATTGATAGCGAAGGCCGTTTACATCAAGTTCAAAAAAATATGGCAGAATCTCCGCTTGCCTGGTTATATACGCACAAGGACACGCACAATCTCCCCTTTCTGAGCGCCACCGAATTTGCCGCCGGGGAGCGCTTCCGCGAAGACTATGCACACTCATCCTTATCACAAAAACTTTGCGCCGACTGGGAGGCACCGGCCCCCGGACATACCGCCAGAGGGCCACGTAATGCTGTGCTGGATGCTACCGATAACGCCCTGGCCGCCAAAGACCGTTTCATGGAGGCGCTAAATGCACTTGGCCCTGGCCTTGATGACCTGATCTTTAGCCTTTGCATCCGCGAATCCAGTTTGGAGGCGATAGAGAATGCAAAAAAATGGCCAAAACGGACGGCGAAGGTGGTTGTAAAACTGGCGCTGGACCGCCTCGCCCACCATTATGGCTTGCTGCGTTAAACGATCGTCTTTATCACAGGGCTTTATTGCCTGCCCAATTTCGGAGTATGCCATGCCAGATGCCAAACTTACGCCTGAACAAAAGAAAATTGCAATCTCCTGCGCCACGGAAGCACCCTTTAGCGGCCCCTGGCTGAATGAAAAACGCGCCGGCACCTATACCTGCATTGCCTGTGATGCACCGCTATTTTCTTCCAGGAACAAGTATGATTCAGGCTCCGGCTGGCCGTCTTTTTCTGACTGCCTGTCCCCCACGGCATTGGGTAAAAAAACAGACCATGGCCTTGGTATGGCCCGCACCGAAATACATTGCGCCGATTGCGGTGCGCATATGGGCCATGTCTTTGAAGATGGCCCCGCCCCAACCGGGCTACGCTATTGCGTTAACGGCACCGTATTAAACTTCAAACCAGAATAGTTCATGCACTAAACCTGCCATATTACTAACGTAAAGTATCAAACATGCCCCCAACACCTTCCATTTTTGATCGCTCAATTAAAGCCCCGATTGCAAAAAAACAAACGCAAACCTTATCATATGGCAATCGTAAAATCGTTGATGATTATGCCTGGTTGCGGGCCAAAAACTGGCGCGAGGTTATGCAACACCCAAACGCCCTGCCTGAAGATATTAAAGAGTATCTGGAAGCGGAAAATGCGTATTGCGATGCAGCTCTGTCAGACACCAACGCTTTGCAAGAAAGCCTGATCCGTGAGATGCGAGGCCGGATATGCGAAACGGATCAGACCGTGCCTGTTGAAGATGGCCAATACGCCTATTCAACATTCTATCGAACGGGGAGCGAACACCCGGTCTATGCCCGACAAAAAATTAATCACGATAAAACGCTTGACGATAAAGTTGAAGAAATTCTGGATGCCAACACGCTGGCCAGTGAGTGTCACTATTTCGATCTTGGTGCGGTTTCCCATAGCCCGGATCATGGTTTGCTCGCTTATGCCATAGATCGCCAGGGCAGTGAATTTTATGAAATTGCGTTTAAGGACCTGCGCACAAACAAGGACTTGCCGGATCGCCTGATGAGCGCTTCTGATGACATATGGTGGTGTGCAGATGGGGCGGCGCTTCTTTGGATCTGGCGCGATAATAATAACCGCCCAAAAGAGGTGCGCCTGCACAAAATGGGGCAAAACCCCGATAATGACCTTCTTATCTATCGCGAGGAGGATGAGGGCTTTTTCCTTAACCTGGACGTGACCAGTGACCGTAATTTTCTTCTGATTGAATCCAATAATCACAGCACCAGTGAAGTGCGGGTTCTTGACGCGCATGCGCCGCAACAACCGCCGCGCCTGATCGCCCCAAGATGTACCGGAACGGAATATCATGTGGATCATGCGGCTGGGCAGTTTTATATCCTGACCAATGTGGATGGGGCGGAGGATTTCAAAATCATTACCACGCCAGATCGCTCACCAGCGCCCGTAAACTGGCAGGATTATATCCCCTGCAAACCCGGTATTCGGGTTTTACAGCAAAGATTGTTTCAAGATTATCACGTCCGGCTGGAGCGTGAAAATGCGCTACCCCGGATCATCGTGCGTGACCGGCGATCTGGTCATGAACACCCAATTACCATGCACGATAAGGCCTATGACCTTGCACTGGAAGGCCTGCTGGATTTTGATACCACCCGATTACGGTTCTGCACTTCATCCATGGCTAATCCAGAACAGGTATTTGATTATGATATGCGCACAAGCGGCCAGGTTTTACGTAAAACCCAGGACATCCCCACTGGCCATGACCCGGACCGATATTGCACCGGGCGGCTGATGGCCATATCCCATGATGGCGAAGAAGTGCCGGTCAGTCTGGTTTATAAAAAAGGACTAAAACTTGATGGTTCGGCACCTTTGCTGCTCTATGGTTATGGTGCCTATGGCATTACCGTAGAGGCTGCATTTTCCACGCGGCGGCTTTCCTTACTGGATCGCGGGTTCGTCTATGCCATTGCCCATATTCGTGGCAGCGAGGCAAAGGGACATGCCTGGTATAAAGCCGCCATCGGGTCAAAAAAACCAAATACCTTCCATGATTACATCGCCGTGGCCAACACCCTGATCGATCACGGTTATACGGCAGAACGACGTATCATTGCCATGGGTGGTTCTGCTGGTGGTTTACTGGTTGGAGCGGTTATGAACATGGCGCCAGAGCTTTTTGGAGGTGCCATTGCCGCCGTGCCTTTTGTGGATGTGCTGAACACCATGTGTGATGCAAGCCTGCCGCTGACCCCACCAGAATGGCCCGAATGGGGCAACCCGCTTAAAGATGATGCGGCGTTTGGAACCATCGCCGATTACAGCCCTTATGAGAATGTCGATCAACGGCCATACCCGCCTGTTCTGGCGACCGCTGGCCTGACAGATCCACGCGTGACCTATTGGGAACCGGCAAAATGGGTGGCAAAGCTGAGGGAAAAGGCTCCCTCATCCGGCCCTTATTTACTGAAAACGGAAATGCAGGCAGGCCATGCCGGCATGTCTGGACGCTTTGAAGGGTTAAAAACCAGTGCGCTGGAATATGCCTTTGCCATCAAGGTCGCTGGTTTGTAACAAAACAGGTTTCAACATATATGCGTCATAAAAAACCCCCGGTCCATGACCGGGGGGGTAGAGTTGTAGAGAAAATTAACTGGCTCAGGATTTACGCTTTTCTTTTGCTTTTTTAACGCGGTCTTCTTCTTGCGCCAGAATGGTTTTACATTCGTCAGAGATTTCCCCTACACCTTCCAGGAATTCAGCACCCATACGTTTTTTACGGTCTGCCTGGTTTTTACACTCATCCAGTTTGACCTGAAATTTGAAGGCCGCCTGTTTACGATCTACTTCAAACTGACCATTGATAAAACGTACCCAGCCATTAGCCGTTTTACGCGAATAAGGATATTGCGCTGCTTTTTTGAATTCCTTAATGGCTTGGACCGGGCGGTTGCGCTCATAAAGTGAATTGGCAATCAGAATATAGGCATTGCCAGGTTTTTTGATGCCTTTTTCCAGCGCTTTACGAAAAGCCTTCTCGGCCTTGTCATATTGTTCTTCTGAATAATAGGCTTCACCCAGGCGTTCATATAAACTACCGGTGGATGCAATATTTGCCGCCGCCGTCAAAACCGGGATCGCACGATCATATTCACGGGCCTGGCGCCACATATTGGCCAGTAGTTCCAAATTCTTTCTGGACTTGGAGACCCGACCTGCATTCATTTCACGCTCAAGGATAGAAGCTCCACGAAATGGAACTTCATAATAGCTGTAATACTGCGCCAGTGCCAGAAGCTCACGCTCACTTTTAAGCATGCCATTAAGATACATGATTTTGTTCACTTCAAAGGCTTCACGCGATTTATTGGCTTGCTGTTTCAGCGATGCGATGGCTTTCCAGACTTTTTTGTCATCCGGCCAGATAGAAACTTCCTGTTCAAGCAATTTGGCCTGTTTCCCCGGCATTTTCAATTCATGATAAATGTAGTTCAGAATATCAAAATGCTTCTTTTTCTTTGGGTTAGCTGTGCGAAATGCTGCTTCAGCATGGGGTAGTGCCTTGCGATATTCATCGGCCTGAAGCCAGGACTGCGCAATCATCAGATGAATTTTGTCATTGGCTTTACCGCCATTGCGCAACCATTTTTCAAGAATGGTCGCCCCTTTTACGTATTGTTCCTCGGCAATATAAAGCTGGCCGATATTGGGGGTCAGGCTGTCAATCTCGCCCTGATTTAGAGCCCCTGTATTGATAGAGGCCTCCCAATCGCGGATTGTGCCCATATTATTGCCCGTGCCATATTGGGCCTGACCACGTATCTGATAGCTGATAGCGCGCTCATAAGGCGACAGCTTTGGTTTAGTAAGCAATTTTGTCAGCACCGAGATCGTGGTAGCATAATCAGGAGGTTCGGCAGAAAGGGCCTCTTGCGCCTTGATTATGGCTTCACCGGCCATTGTGCTTAGCACACGACCTTTGGTTTTTTGCTCATCATCCTTGTTGCGACGCTGCGCATCGGCAGGTCCGGCAGCGAAAACGACGGCAATCAAGACAGCAAACACCATCAGACCTAGCTGGTGTATCCACCTGCTCTCGTCATTTAATCTCGTTCCAAACATGCCTTCTTCTCCTTGCAGCTAACCTAAATCATAGCTATTTTCGCTCAGCAGCAAAGCTGCGTTTTTTTGCCCTAGTCTGCCAACTGGAATTTAAATGGTGTCACCACTCCGCGCCGTGCCACGGCCTTACCATCAACAATTTTAGGATTGTATTTCCATTTCTCAATGGCCCGCGTTGCCGCACGAACAAACATGGATGATGAGCAGGTGACACGCACATTATATGGCTTGCCGGTTGCGCTCACATCAAACTGGCCTTCGCAAGTGCCTTCACGGCCCTGCTCTGCTGCGCGGGGCGGATAGATGGGTTCAATACGAACCAGTGGTTGTGCATCACGATCAGAGACCTGAAAGTTGATATTGCCACGGTTTAGTGAAGGGGGTTCAAAATCCGGAATAGAGCCGGAAACAGAGGCAATGCCTTCATTTGGTTGAACCGCTTTTTGTTTTTCAATGGCTGGCGGCGGGGGTGGTGGTTTTACGTCCTTGGTCCGCTCCGGCTTGACATCGCGTTGCCGCACTTCAAGCTCTTGTACTTTTGGATTAATATCGAACCGTACAGATTCTTCTTTATCGGCTAGTTTGAAGTCACCCGAAATGAAGAACCGCATCAGCAAAAAAAGCAGAATCGTAATAACTGCAGCAATTGGCAAGCTGAGAATAAAACGAGGCATCAAATACTCCTGTTGCAATCATGCCAACCAAAATACATTGGTGATCCAAACCTGCAGGCTGATATTCCCGCTTCCCCTGAATCACCGATTTTGATCGGTATTTTCCTTTACTTTACCGATTAGAATTCGCCGCGAACAGTCTTTTTTCAGCCCATATGTGCGAATCTTTGGCAATCAACCCGTGTTGCACACCTTGGCACAACAATGAGGCGATTTTGCGACATGCGCAACAACCCCTGGTGGTGCCCACTTCATACACACGAAAAGACTGTGAACCGCTTACCACAGAGGGGGCTTACATCTTGAACAGAACAGGCGTCTCTACACCACGCCGAATGACGGCTTTGCCATCCACAATCTTGGGAATATATCTCCATTTGCCAATGGCCTGGACAACAACGCCAGTAAACACTGATGAAGAACAAACAACATTGATATTCATGGGCACTCCCCTTGGGTTGACATCAAACCTTGCTTTACAGCGCCCCCCAAGGCCACGTGATAATGCCCGTGCGGGATGCACCGGCTCAATGCGCACAATCGGCTGAACATCACGATCCATCGGCGTGAAAACATTAACAGCCTTTGCGGGTTCAGGCGGGGTAATATCCGGCAGACCAAAGGGCGCAATAGCTTCATCCGGCAGGATGGAACTTTGCTGTGCTAGGCGCGGGGGTGGTGGAGGCAGTTCCACTTTTGTCGTTCTATCCGGAAGTGTTTTTCTCTTCAGGGGCGGCAGCTCCTTCACCTCAGGATGTATTGATGGTATGGTCATATCAACGACCGGTGCCGGGGTGAACGCCGTAGTGATCAAAGTCTTCATCAGTAAAAAAAGCGCGAACGTTACCATCGCCGCCAAAGGTAGCGTAGAAACAAACCGCCATGATGGATTAAGGCCTGAGCCATAATGCTGAAAAGTGGTTGTCATATTTGCCTCCCGCTTTTTCTGCATCAGGCGCGAACGCACATCGCAGATTATCGGGAACGAGCCTCACGCAACCATAAGGCGTATTTAAGGCAAGACCTTGCCTAATTGGTGCCTTCTCGCTGGATTGACCAGGCGCCACCGGCTCCTTCTACCTGCTCCACAATCCGAACAACTACCCCATGTGATGCGTCATCATCCGGGTTGATCAACACACCGGAACGGGTGTGCTCCGCGCGCAGACTGGAAATTTTGGCACCCACACGCTCAATATCTGTCAATTGTCGGTTGATATAGACCAGATTGCGATCCGTCACCTGCACCAAAATCAACGGGTCAGGGTTTTGCTCCGCTGTTTCTTTATCGCGCGGCTGCGGAATGAGGCTGATGGTTTTTTCCTGAACAAACACAGCCGTAGCTATAAAAAAGATCAACATGATAAATACAATATCCAGCATGGGCGTCATATCCACCTGAGCATCACCCTGGTTTTGACGACCTCGCTTTCCCTGAAGATCAGACCAGCCCGGCTCTAGCGCATTGGCAAGTCTGGTAATCACAAGACGGGAATGGCGCTCAAGACGGCGGGCGATGATCAGGCCTGAAATGGCCGCTACCATGCCTGCCATGGTGGTGATGGTGGCTCTGGAAACCCCGGCTGACATAGCCCGAATATCGGACGAACCGGTGGAGGCCATAACATCAAACACACTAATCATGCCGGTAACGGTACCCAACAGCCCAAGCAGCGGTGATATGGCTACCAGTATGAGGATAAGGGCAATGTTTTGTTCGGCGCTTTGTCGGTTCTGTGAAATTAACTGAGTTCTTATCTTCTGAGCATACCAACTAATATGGTCCTCCCGACTCTGCCATAACTGCCTAGTTTTCCTGGCCTCGTTTTTTTGTGAAAAAAAGAAATAGGCCATACGCTCAACAATGAGTGCCCACATCAAAAAGGTGGTGAACAGGATAATCGTCAGGACCGGACCGCCCATCTCCAGAAATGCCTGCAAATCCTGCACGGCTCTAAATGGATTTAACGCCTTCACAACCGCCCCCGCTATGGTTCAACAGGAATTGCAAACAATATAGGCGTAAAAATATCAATCAGAGATCGCTGCGACTATCCGTCGCTAGGCCCTAACCTGAGCCATAAAGAAAACGGCCACCCCCGTAAAAGGGATGGCCGCTGATCTGCAATATTGTGACGATCCGGAAATTAACGTTTCTCGATGGAAACTTTCACTGGAATACCCAGAGCAAGGAAAATATCCTGAATATCCAGAACCGTGCCAATTTTGGCCAATTGATCACCCTGAATAACGCCTTCGGCTTTGGGATTTTCCGCTTTCATTTTTTCAAGCGCGGCGCTCACCCCGACTTTGGGTACAATTTTCTTGTTGATCCAGATCTGGTTCTGGTTATCTACCGCCACCATGATGGAGGGTTTTTCCGGGGATACTTCCGGACCCCACAAGGGTTTATTCACATCAACCCCAGGCTCTTTGACGAAAACGGCCGTAACGATAAAGAAGATAAGCAGAATAAACACAACGTCCAGCATGGGCGTCATATCCATTTCCACATCGTCTGCCTTACTTACTCCGCGTGATCTTGCCATCACTACACTCCGCTTAACTCGTTTCAATGCGGCTCAAAGAGCCTGTTTTAGGCACCGTCTGCCTGACGCTGAATCATGGTCGGCGCACCGGTATTCTTGGCGGCGTCAAATACGGTAATCACCACCCCGTGGCTGGCTTCGTCATCTGGTACTATCAGGATGGCACTGTCGCCCTTGTCAGCACGAAAACGCTCAATGGCCGGGCCAACACGGCGCAGGTCCGTTAGCTGATCATTTACAAAGATCACATCCCGGTCGTTGATTTGAATCAAAATCACCGGATTGGATTTTTCAGGTTCGTTGTCAGAAGGCGGTGGCGGCACCAGACTAACGGAGCGCTCCTGCACAAAGACTGCGGTGACGATGAAAAAGATCAGGAGGATAAAGACAATATCCAGCATCGGAGTCATATCGACTTCGACTTCTTCCTGTTCGCGATGGCGTCCACCTCTACGCATAAGCCGGCCCTACCCTAAGTCCATGGCGTCAGCGACGGATTGTGTAGCCCGCAGGCCCCGCCGCTCAAGCCGGTTTGAAAAAATCAGCCCGGAAAGCGCTGCTACCATGCCTGCCATGGTCGGAATGGTGGCTTTGGATACCCCCGCCGACATGGCCCGCACATTGGACGAACCGGTGGCCGCCATGACATCAAAAACCTCGATCATACCGGTCACCGTGCCCAGAAGACCCAGCAAGGGTGCAATCGCAACCAGGGTTTTGATCAGCCTGATATTCTGTTCGGTTTTTTGCCGAACCTCAGAGATCAATTGCTCGCGAATGGCATGGGCATACCAGGACTTATGATCGTCCCGTGCCGCCCACTTATTCACAGCCTTTTTCACAATACGACCATGAGCAAACTGGTAATAGGCCATTCTTTCGATAATAAACGCCCACATAAAGAAGGTGGCGACCATGATCAGCAGGAGAACATTCCCGCCCATCTCCAGAAACTGCTGGAGATTATCCAAAGCCGTCCCAGGGTTTAGCCAGACTGGCATGATATGTTCCTTCTCAGCCTAAGAGTTACCGCAATCATGCGACGACTTATTTGGACCGGGCTTCAGCATTTGCTGCAACCATACCAGCGGCCTGTTCTTCCAAAACCTGTTGCAAAGACCGGCTCGCGGACGAGCAGAAGCTGTGCAACAGCAGAAGGGGAATAGCTGACAACAGACCCAGAACCGTGGTCACCAGAGCAAAAGAGATACCATCAGCCATCAATTGCGGATCACCGGCACCAAACAGGGTAATCGCCTGGAAGGTTTTGATCATACCAATAACCGTGCCCAACAGGCCCATAAGTGGTGAAACGGCCGCCAACACCTTAATCAGGCTCAGGCCAAACTCAAGTTTGCCGGTCTCTTTGAGGATAGCATCATCAAGTTTCAGCTCAATGGTTTCTATATCCTTGTCCTTGGCACTTTCATAAGCAGCCATGATACGGCCAAGCGGATTGCCCTTGCCAGGTTTCGAGCGACGCATCTGTGCGCGCACTGCCATGGACGTCATGAACAGGGCAAACAGACGCCACACACCGATAAAGATACCAATGGCGGCCATGACACTCACCGCATAACCAATATTACCACCAGCGTGATAGCGCTCCATAATGGTCGGGGTGCGAACCACCAGACCAAGCAGAACACCACGGGTTGGGTCAACCGGGCCTTTTACGATTTTATCCGGGCTGGCATTACTGACATTACGAGCCAGGCCGCGCAAACGACCGGAAGGCTGGCGGGCCAGCATACCCAGTTCACCATCTTCCACTTTAAGGAAGCGGGCATCTTTGGCCAACCATGAGGTAAACGGTCCAACACGGGTAACATCAACAGGTCCACCATCATTCACATCAGGAATTGAACCACTATAGGTAACTACTTCGCCCTGGGCCTTGGCTTCTTGCAAGATGGTTTTGTAAATGTTTTCCAACTCGGAAACTTCAGGCAGTTTGGAACTGTTGGCAACTTCACCAAGTTCATCACCACGATTTGGGTATTGGCCTGAAATGAAAGACACATCAACAATGGCCTTGATTTCACCGGCTGCCTGACGGGCAGCACCAAACAATTCACCAAAAGAGCCTTGTGCCACACGAAGGTCTTCGTCGAGCTTCAGGACCAGGGCTTTATTGGCATCCAGCTTGGAATTATTGCGAGACTCTTCTGCGCGTAATGCCCGTAGTTCGGACTTTGCCTTATTGAGCAAACGCTGTTGCTGGGCTTTCTTTTGAATAAACTCCTGCACCCGGCGTTGTGCCTCGGCATTTGCCTCACGGCTGTCGCGGCCAACACGGGCGATCAGTTCATCAATGGACTTGACCGGCGTCGCTTGTGCGAACGCTGGTGCAGTGGGAACGATCAGGGTTGCTGCGCTTAACGCGACGGCACCCAGAAGCGATTTCATATTGAATTTCATTGCTTTTCTCGCCTCTCTAGCCTTATTGCACTTTTGTTGCGCCAGGCAACGGTGCGGGGAATACTTCAGGGGTTTTCTGCTCAAGGGCAATCCGCGTAGCAGACTGAACATCCAGCTTAAAGCTGTCAGGCAAGTCTTCGTAAGCCCCCTTGGCTTTATTATAAATGTGCATTTTGTGCTGACCATCGGTATAGACCAGCGCCACACGGCCTACACGCAGGAATTCAACCTTGCGAGGTTCACCATCTACCAGCACGTTTTCAGTGTAAGAAGTGGTCTGGTTGCCGTAAGAAAGTTCGATCTGATAGGCATTCATGATCTGCCGGTAAAGCTCAGCCGGAGACTGGTTGGGATCACCAGCCAGTTCTTTCAGTTTAGTGATACGCGCGTCACGCTCTTCCATCTGAAATGGCACGTCACTGGCAACAAAAGCCTCAAGTGACCCGATCATACGCAGCATCATCGGCAGCAATTGCGCCTGGATGTCACCAACGCGATCGATTTGACTGCGTAAAGACTCAACTTCATTTTGCTGCGATTTAAGGAAAATCTTCTGCTGCTCAACATTTAGTGCAACGGTATCTTTCTCCTGCAGCGCCGCGCGATACTCTCGCACCACATCACCAACCTGATCATCAATGCGATCTATGCGCGCTTGCGCCGCCGCACCGGAGGCGGTTGAACGCTCTGCCGTTTTAATCGCAGATGAAAGCTGCGCTTGAGCCGCACCACCAAATGCTGCGACTGCCAGAGCCGCGACACTGATCCGCGTCATTAATTTCAACTTCGTCATACCATGCTCCACAAAAGGACCCTGCCGCGACCAGACGAAACAGGCGCGCCGAAAAATCTAAAAAAAAATGCCTGACAAAACTGTCAACCACCCCGCAAATCACGCATAAGCGCATATCGCCGTTTGGCGAAAAGTTGGAAGAGTTCGCGCTGTATCACACAGCGGCTCCCCCTTCAGCCTGCAGCGGTTACTCCGCCGTCTCTGGCAATGCGGCGGTTGTTCCACCGACGTATCCGGCACGGTATAAAAACCTTTTCATGCCCCTATTGTCGCAAACGCTAACACTGATCTGTGTCAGCAATCAATACTGTGTATGCAAGAATTTCACATGTTGGCCAGGCAATGTCCAAAAAATCGCTTGTTAAGGGAAATATGGCTGGGGCGCCAGGATTCGAACCTGGGAATGGCGATACCAAAAACCGCTGCCTTACCACTTGGCCACGCCCCAACTTATTTCCGGGACCAGCCCGGCGGAGGTGGGGTAATAACGCCTCGATCTGGCAATTGCAACGCTTTGTCTGCGCTCTTTTATGCCAGAACTGCACTCACCACCAAGAAGTCTTGTCAAACATTACCGGATACAAGATTGTATGATTACTGTAATGCACACTAACGCCTGGCGATCACTCGCCCGGCAGCAACACCACTGGCCCAGGCCCATTGAAAATTATGACCGCCCAAATGCCCGGTCACATCCACAACTTCCCCTATAAAATAAAGGTCGGGAACTTTTTTCACTGCCATGCTTTTCGACGAAAGCGCCCCGGTATCCACACCGCCACGGGTTACTTCTGCAGTGCGAAATCCTTCACTTCCCGCAGGCAACACCTCCCAGTTATGAACACGTTTTGCCAAAATCTGCATGGCGGCATCACCCATATCCGCCAGTCGTATGAACGATGATTCTTTTGCAATTTGTTGCGCCAGACGCTGCGGCAGGATGCTCGCCAGCAACCCGGCCGGGCTTAGCTTCGGCTTTTGGTTGCGCCCGCTCTGAAGCAAGGTCGGCAGGTCTTTGGTCGGCGCAAGGTTTATGGTGATGGATTGTCCCGGCATCAGGTAAGAAGAAATTTGCAGAATTGCCGGGCCAGACAATCCCCTATGGGTAAACAACATGTCTTCATTAAAGGTAATACTCCCGGCTTTTACCCTTACCGGCAGTGCAACGCCCGCCAGCTCGCGCATTGATTCTTTTATCTCTCCATTAAACGTCAGCGGCACCAGCGCCGCTTGTGGCGTTATGATTTTTAGCCCGAATTGTTCAGCCAGTTGATAGCCATATCCACTGGCCCCCATTTTCGGGATTGACGGGCCGCCACAGGCCACCACCAGCGACTTTGCACTAAAATCGCCTTTTGATGTCTGGATCGAGAACCATTCTCCGTCTTTTTGCACACGCTTTATTTCTGTGTCGAGCAATATGTCATTGCCCGCCTGCTCACAGGCCTCACTCAACATCTTCACAATCTGTGTCGAGCGGCCATCACAGAATAGCTGCCCCAGTTTCTTTTCATGCCAGGCAATACCATGCGCATCCACAAGACCAATAAAGTCCTGGGGTGAATACCCGGCAAGGGCGGACTTGCAAAAATGCGGATTGCCGGAAATGAAATTTTCCGGTCCGCAATACAAATTGGTGAAATTGCAGCGCCCGCCGCCGGAAATGCGAATCTTCTCGCCCACAGCCCTGGCATGATCGACGATCAGAACTTTTTGCCCGGTCGCCCCCGCCACTGCACCGCACATCATCCCTGCCGCCCCGGCCCCGATCACAATAACGTCAACTGTCCGGGTGTTCATACGCTTCCGCCTGCTTCTGATTTGGCTGCATATCATCAGCATACGCCAGATGAAAAGCCTGCTTGCCACCCGGCCAGCCAAACGATATATACCGCACTTCGTCGGAGTATAGCTCAGCCTGGTTAGAGTACCGTCTTCGGAAGGCGGGGGTCGCAAGTTCAAATCTTGCTACTCCGACCATTTATAAATTCCCGCTTTTTTATAACCCACCAGGATAAACGCCCGTTTGCGCCGCTGTATTCGCTGGACCTGCCTTATATTGTTTTTCGATAAAGTCCTGTTATATTCATAGTTCACGTATCTCACTTTTTGATGCTTTGCGTTTATTTTGAGGAAGTTATGAAACAGTTTTTCCTGACCATGGCCGGTGTATTTGCCGCTTTTTTCCTGTTGCTGTTAATTCCAGTAGTAATGCTGATTGCGGTTGGTCTTTTTGCCGGCGGTTCACAAAAAGCCGTGACCGCCTCGGCCAGCAGTAAAGCGAAAAACATTATATTGCGTGTTGATTTACGCGTTCCCATGCTCGACCAGCCCCGAAACAGCATTCTTGGCGGCGGGCGTCCATCCCTGGTGGGACTGGTGCAAACACTGCAAAAGGCCGAAAAAGACAAGCGGGTCAAAGGTCTTTTTATCCGCGCCAACTCTTTTGGCATGGCCCCGGCACAAGCCGAAGAATTTCGCGATGCCCTGAAACGCTTTCGCGACTCAGGAAAATTTGTCATCGCCCATGCCCAGGGCTTTGAAGGCACATCCGTTACATCCTATTTGTCGGTCAGTGCGGCAGATGAGATATGGTTACAAAAATCATCTGGATTTGCCACCTCCGGGGTGGGCAGTGAAGTTGAGTTTTTTGGCGGCGTTATGGAAAAAGTCCATGCCAAGCCTGAATTTGAACAATTCTATGAATTCAAAAACGCCGCGAACACTTATACGCAAAAAACCTTCACCCCGGCGCACCGCCAAAGCGTGATGTCCTATCTTGGCTCTATCTATGATTCCGCCATTAGCGAAATCAGTGAGGATCGGGGACAGGATGCGCCAATAATGCGTAGTCTGATTGAAAGCGGTCCCTATAGCGCCGAAGAAGCCTTGGAAAAGGGACTGGTTGACCATCTTGGACAGGTCATTGAGGCCCGTGAAGCCGCGATGGAAAAAGCCGGTAAAGGCGCCATCGTCGAAATAACGAATTACGCGCGACAGAAATCCAGGCTCAAATCGCTGGCTGGCAAGCACCCGGTTATCGCGCTCATTGAGGGACAGGGCGAAATTGTAACCGGCAAAAACGATGATAACCCGTTCAGCAACTCGGTTTCCATTGCCTCTGACACCATGGCACAAACCATCATGAAAGCCGCCAACGCCAAAAACGTGAAAGCCATTGTGCTGCGTATTGATTCGCCCGGTGGCTCTGCCATTGCCTCGGACCAGATATGGTATGCGGTTGAACGCGCCAAAAAAGCAGGCAAAGTCGTGGTGGTCAGCATGGGTCAACTGGCCGCATCGGGTGGATATTATTACGCCGCCGGTGCCGATTACATTTTTGCCCAGCCAACTACCCTGACCGGTTCCATCGGGGTTTTGGGCGGGAAAATCGTGCTTGATGATACATTTGATATGGTTGGCTATAATATAGAGCCTGTGGCGGTTGGCGGTGAGTTTACCCTGGCCTATTCGTCCGTGCAGAGCTTCACGCCGGGACAAAGAAAAGCCTTTCACAATGCCATGGCCCGAACCTATGAAGACTTCACTTCCATCGTGGCCAAAGGGCGTAAAATGCCACTGGAAACGGTGTTGGAGATAGCCAAAGGCCGCGTCTGGACCGGCGAGCAGGCCCTGAAAAATGGTCTGGTGGATCAAATCGGCGGGCTGCGCGACGCCATTGCCAAGGCCCGCGAACTGGCCGGTCTGGCCGAGGATGCCAAGGTCAAGCTACAGCGTTTCCCCACGCCGGAGCCACCACTGCAACAATTAAAGCGCTATTTTGGTATTTCATCTGAAACCGCTGAGGCCGTGGCCTCCCTGCAGGCAATCATGGAATCGCCGCAGATGAAAGCCTTGCTGAAAGCCAATAACGCCGTGCAAGCCAAGCCAATAACGCTAAAAGCCGATCTGCCTGAATTCGCGGACTAGGTGTTTAGCCAGTCCGGCAGGACAAACGGCAGGGCAAGATCGCGGGCCACAGCCTCGTGGGTGATCTTGCCATTTGCCACATTAAGGCCAAGGGCAAAACCCGGATCCGCCTTTAGGGCTTCGCGAACCCCCATGCCCGCCAGACGCTTCATATAAGGCAGGGTTGATTTTACCAGCGCGAAGGTCGAGGTGCGGGCCACCGCACCTGGCATATTGGCCACGCAATAGTGCACCACGCCATCGACCACAAAAGTCGGATCGCTATGGGTGGTGGCATGGGAAGTTTCAAAACAGCCCCCCTGATCAATAGCTATATCGACCAGCACCGCGCCAGGCTTCATGGTTTTGACCATTTGCGCACTGACCAGTTTTGGAGCGGCGGCGCCTGGCACCAGCACCGCGCCTATTACCAGATCCGCCTCGACACAGGCCTTGGCCACCGCCTGTTTGGTGGAATAGATGGTTTTGATCCGCCCGCCATAAAGTGCATCCAGCGCATTTAAGCGATCATCGGAAATATCAAATATACTAACATCGGCGCGCAGCCCCATGGCCATTTGCGCCGCATTGGTGCCCGCAACGCCACCGCCAAGAATCACCACTTTGGCGGGGGCCACCCCTGGCACACCACCCAGCAACATGCCGCGACCACCGGCCTCACGCTCAAGACAATGTGCACCCACATGCACACTCATACGCCCGGCAACTTCACTCATCGGCTGCAAAAGGGGCAAACCGCCGCGCGGACCGACAATGGTTTCATAGGCAATACTGGTTGCCCCCGATGCCATCAGGCCTTCGGCCTGTGGCTTGTCTGCGGCCAGATGCAGATAGGTAAACAAGCTCTGGTCTTCACGCAACTTCGCATATTCAACGGGCTGTGGCTCCTTGACCTTGACGATCATATCGGCAAACGCAAACACCTCGTCCGCATCCGCCCCGATAGCGCAACCGGCGGCCTCATAATCCGCATCGGTAAAACCAACACCCTCACCACCATGGCTCTGCACCATCACCTGATGCCCGTCTTGCACCAGTTCGGCCGCCGCATCCGGGGTCAGGCTGATCCGGTATTCATGAATTTTGATTTCCTTGGGTATGCCAATGCGCATTTTATCCACCTTG
>JAJFFP010000062.1 GCA_021776595.1 Robiginitomaculum sp.
GCTTTATAATCCTCATCATTGAAAAACACGGTCTCGCGCCGGTTGCCGCGTTGGGTGACGTGGTGCGGTAAGCCGGGAATAACAATGCGCGCAAGTCGTGCCATAGCCGATCCATAGTGCAATTATCGGTAAGGAGCAATAATTACGGTTACTGTCACCGTAACCGTAACCACCGTAACCACCGTAACCACCCGAAGAAGCAATAGTTTCGGTTACTGTCACCGTTATCCACCCACCGTTATCCCACCGTTATCCACCGTTATCCGAGTTGCCACTTCTCTAGAAAAAGCAGTTGAATGTCTTAATAATGTGACAGATGGTGGGTCTGGTTGCTGAGCATTGGTAGTTTTTAACTACATATGGAGAAAAATGTTGTTCAAAAATACGGTTTTCCCTGTTATTGCAACTCGCAAGAACTTACTTTATGTGAATATCACAATTATTTTTCTGATAATTGTTGTTCAGCTTCCTGCCTTGTTTTATTTCAAAACTAAAAATTTTACTGTATATAGCGTGCTTGCAACGGTTTTTTTATATTTCTTTTTGGCTATTATTTTTAACACCCTGTACATAAATAATATAATCGGTAGCAAATATGTAATAAATTACAAAAAAATTCTTTTTATGCCTCGATTATATATTCTTTTGGAGTAATATTGTTTTTAAATAGTATTGATATAGTGAAGAGTTTATATATATGGTTCATAATATTTATTATTACATATCTTTTTGGTTATATTTTGTATAATATTATTTATTATACATTTAGTCTCTTTTTGAGTATATTGCAATCAAAGGGGCGTCCGTAGATGACAGTAACCGAAACTATCCATTTGCCAGGCACCTCCACGGCCGGTTCCTGCGCCGCTTCGCCGCCGCGCAGCTACATTCATGGTGAGCAGAACCGTGGCCCCGGTGGGGCCGCGTAAGTCCGCGAACAATAATCGCCTGACCTCTGCCAGTGACAGCACCACGATTACGGTGACAGTAACCGAAACTAATGATCTTTCTTGGGTAAGACAACAGTAACCGAAAACACATACCCACCCTTCGAGGCTCGGCTGCGCCTCACGTCTCTGGGTGAGGGTGTGGGAAATATGCTTCACTGGTGAGGGGGGGAGAGGGGTGAGACTTGTGCCTCATGCTGAGGTGCCCCACCAGTACGTGTTACTGGTGCGGCCTCGAAGCATGTGTGCGCTGAAAACACCTGGGGGTTTCGGCATCAGGAACCCGAAACACATACCCACCCTTCGAGGTTCGGCTGCGCCTCACACCTCAGGATGAGGGTGTGGGAAATATGCGTTATGCCGGGTTGTGTGATTTAGGCGTCAGCAATCAAAATCATTCATTTGCCGGTTTTATCCCCCAAGGGGCAGTGTGGGGCACCTGTTGAGCCCTGGTTGTCCCGCATCTGCCCCATAATGCACACTTATGGGGGAAAACCTGCCCTCATTTATCCCAAAAATGACCCTTATTACCCCTTAATGCCCTTATGGGTTTGGTGACTTATCCTCTGGTCAGCCACAGGGTGCATAATCATCCTGTGAAGGGTATCTCATTTATACCCTTTACGGCTCTTTGACAGTGTAAAACCCTTATAGCATAACGCTTGATGCAATATCGCGCGGGTGAAGCGTTGCTTTCCTGCGCGCATTTTATGGCGACTGCTGATCATTACCGGCGCGCCCTGCACCGCACAATCGCGGACTTTTGGGGTTTATCCCCGCCGTTTTGCCTGTGCCTCTTCGCATTGGGACGAAAAACCAAAAATCGTAACCCCAATTACATGAGGTTTCAGCCTTGTTAGAGGTTACGCGCAAAAAAACATGCCGTGATGGCGCCATGGCGGGGCGTGTGGCCAGGTAATATCTGTATCGGGATGCAAACGTGCTGTGGACATGGTGTTGCGGGACAGTCTATCACGGCAGGTAGAGGATAAAGACTGGAAGTTATTGATGCGCCTTTCCCGATATTTTTTACCGACCTTAAAAGAAACCCCTTCGGAGGCCCGGATTGCCTCGCACCGGCTGATGCTGCGTGCAGGCATGATCCACCAGGAAGCGGCGGGGATATATTCCTGGTTGCCGCTTGGTTTCAAGGTTTTGCAAAATATTGAGCAGATCGTGCGTGAAGAACAAAACCGCGCCGGGGCCGTGGAAATGCTGATGCCCACCATTCAACCGGCAGAGCTATGGCGCGAGAGTGAGCGCTATGAGGCCTATGGCAAGGAAATGTTGCGCATTACCGACCGGCACAAGCGCGAAATGCTTTACGGGCCAACCAATGAGGAAATGCTGACCGGCATATTCCGTTCCTATTGCCGTTCGTACAAGGAACTGCCCAAGCTGCTTTATCATATTCAGTGGAAGTTTCGCGATGAGGTCCGCCCGCGTTTTGGGGTCATGCGTGGCCGGGAGTTTTTGATGAAGGATGCCTATTCCTTTGACATTGATGAGGCCGCCGCGCGTAAATCCTATAACCGCATGTTTATTGCTTATCTGAATACCTTTGCCAGAATGGGGCTGAAGGCGGTGCCCATGCGCGCAGAAACCGGGCCGATTGGCGGCGATTTATCGCATGAATTCATCATTCTGGCCGATACCGGTGAGTCAGCGGTTTATTGCCACAAGGATCTGGTGGATATGCCCTCGCCGGGTCTGGATGTTGATTTTGAAGGTGATCTGCAACCACTGGTGGATGAACGCACAGCGCTTTATGCGGCCACCGAAGATGTGCATGATGAAGACGCGTTTATGGCGGTGCCAGAGGACAAGCGTTTAAGCGCGCGCGGCATTGAAGTTGGCCAGGTTTTCTACTTTGGCACCAAATATTCAAAACCCATGAAGGCCACGGTAGCACTGCCCGGCGGCGCAGAGCAGGCGGTGCATATGGGTTCTTACGGCGTGGGCGTTTCGCGTATTGCCGGTGCCATAATCGAAGCCAGCCATGATGAAAACGGTATTATCTGGCCGATGGCCATCGCTCCTTTCAAGGTTGGCATTATCAATTTGCGTCAAGGAGAAGTTGCCACCGATGCCGCCTGTGAAGAGGCATATCTGGCACTGGTCAATGCCGGGGTCGATCCGCTTTATGACGATAGTGAAGACCGGGCCGGGGCCAAGTTTTCGCGCATGGATATGATCGGCCTGCCCTGGCAGTTGATTATTGGACCACGGGGCCTGAAAGATGGCCTGGTTGAAATTAAAGAGCGCGCCAGCGGGGATCGCCAAAGCCTGCCGTTGCGGGACGCCTTAAACCAGTTGCAAGATATCTGCACGGTTAGCGTATGAGTGAAAAACCCGCACTTTCCAGACGTGGCGCGGCTCCTTTTTCCTCTTATGAGCGGGCCATTGCCTGGCGATATTTGCGCGCCAAAAGGGCCGAGGGCGGGGTTTCGCTGATCACCACCATTTCTTTTATTGGTATCATGCTGGCCGTGGCGGTGATGATTATCGTTATGTCGGTAATGAATGGCTATCGCGATAAAATTTTCGACATCATGCTGGGCACACAGGGACATATTTTTGTCCAAACCGCCGGTGTTCCACCTGAAGAGGTGGAGCCTTTAAGGCGGCGCCTTGCCAGAGTGCCCCATGTGAAAACGGCGCGTTCCATGGTGGTGGGGCAGGCGGCGGCGCTATCCAATCGTGGCGGCGATGCCTCGCTGGCGGTGGTATTTGGTACCCAGGCCAGAGATTTACGCAAAATGCCGCTGGTGGCGGATAAACTGATTGCCGGTGATCTTGATCAGTTCGGGCAAGGCCGTAATGGCGGCAATCAAATTGTTATTGGCGCGGCCATGGCCCGTAAATATGATCTGACCGCTGGCGATGATCTCAAACTGCTATCCTTCAGCTCCAGCAATATGACACCTTTTGGCTCATCGCCGCGCTCTAAACTCTATCGCATTGGCGCGGTATTCGAGATGGGGTTGGATGATTATGACAGCGCGTTTATCTATATGCCGCTGAAACAGGCGGAATTGTTTTTCAGCCGTGATGGCATGCCTGATTATATCGAAATTCGCGTGGACGATCCGTTTAATACGCTGCCGGTTCGTCTGGCTCTGGCCAGGGCCGCTGGAATGCCGGTCCTGATTGATGACTGGAAAGACAAGAATAAAACCTATGTTACGGCCTTGAAGGTAGAGCGCACACTGATGCGCATGATCCTTTTGCTGATCGTTGCCATTGCCGTGATGAATATCATTTCCGGTCTGGTAATGCTGGTCAAAAACAAGAGCAGGGACATTGCTATCTTGCGTACCATGGGCGCCACGCGCGGCGCGGCCATGCGCATTTTTATTATGGCGGGGGCGGCCATTGGCGGGTTTGGAACACTGGCCGGTCTGATTTTGGGGATTGTGTTCGCCATCTATATAGACCCGATACAAGATGTGATCCAATGGGTGTTTGCCATTTTTAATCCCGGCGAGCGACTGTTTGACGCGGAAGTATATGAGTTGGCGCGCTTACCGGCCCAGGTGGAATGGCAGGAGGTCACGGTCATTGCGCTCTTTGGTTTTGCCATGTCCATTCTGGTGACGTTACCACCATCCTGGCGCGCCTCGCGCCTCGATCCGGTGGAGGCCTTGCGCTATGAATAACCGCATAGGCAATGCAGCCGACAAGCCTGTCTTGCAGCTAAATAACATAAGCCGGCGCTACCCCTCTGGCGGCGGAGTGCTTGAAGTCCTCTGCGGCGTTGATCTGGATATTGCCGCCGGTGAGTTTGTTGGCCTGATCGGGCCATCGGGGTCCGGCAAGTCAACCTTGCTGCATGCTGCCGGGCTTTTGGAAAAACCTGATGAGGGGGAAGTCTGGATAGAAGGGCAGGAGTGTTTGTCCCTGCGCGACCATGAGCGCACCGCCGTGCGCCGTAATGGCATCGGCTTTGTTTATCAGTTTCACCACCTTTTGCCCGAATTTACGGCGCTGGATAATGTGGCCATGCCCCTTCGTATTGCTGGTGAGAGTGTGCGAAAAGCGCGCCGTGAAGCTATGCGATTACTCGAAATTATGGGGCTTGCCGATCGTGTAAAGCATCAGCCTTCACAGCTTTCCGGCGGTGAGCAGCAAAGAGTGGCGATCGCGCGGGCGCTAGTCAATCGGCCACGCATTTTGCTGGCTGACGAGCCAACTGGTAATCTTGATCCCAACACATCAGCGGCAGTGTTTCAAAGTCTGTTTGATCTGGTGCGCATAGAGCGTGTGGCGGCACTGGTGGCCACACACAACCACGATTTGCAATCCTATATGGATCGGGTGCTGGTGATGTCAGAGGGCAAAACATTCAGTAAAACAACAAGATAAGTCCAGCAACGGATTTAACCTATAACATTATCAGAACACCTGACTAAAATCTCCTTGACGATAAGAACAAAACGTGAAAGAACAAACCACGAACTAAAAAATGCTATAGGATATAAGGAGAAGAAAATGCGTGATTTACTCAGAGAAGCGGCTGCCCTTTCTGTGCTGGCGGGGCTAACCATGCTGGTTGGTGCATGGTCGATGGTTCTCGGCGGCTGAAGAAAGCGTTAAGCTGTCATAGAATCAATGATAGGGAAACATTGATCAGGTAGGGTGAGTCAGGATTATGGACATAGCTTCATTGCCTTTTGTGCATTTGCGCTGTCGTTCGGCCTATTCTCTTCTTGAAGGCGCGGTTGAAATCAAAGGGCTGCGCGACCTGGCCTTGCGCCATGAAATGCCGGCGCTGGCTATTACCGACTATAACAATCTGTTTGGCGCGCTGGAATTTTCTGAAACCCTGGCTGATGCGGGTGTTCAGCCCCTTATGGGACTGACGCTGGCCCTGGGCGCACCGGATAATCAAAGTGCAGGATTTAATACGATTGTCGGCACCATCGCTTTGCTGGCCTCAAATCGCGAAGGTTATCTGAATTTGATGGCCTTGAGTTCCAAGGCCTTTTTGGATGTTGATCCGGCTGATTTAGCCCATGTCACCTGGCAGGATGTGGCGGCCCATTCTTCTGGTCTGGTCCTTCTTAGCGGCGGCTATGACGGCATGGTGAACCGCTTGCTGCATGATGGAAATGTGGAACAGGCGCAGCAGCAACTTGATCTGATGGCCAATGTATTTGGTGATAACTTTTTTATTGAAATACAGCGCCATGGCCGCCCTGAAGAGGCGCAAAGTGAACCGGTGCTCATGGACTGGGCATCACAACATGGCATAGCCATGGTGGCCAGTAATGAGCCATATTTTGCAGACCGTGAGATGTATGAAGCCCATGATGCGCTTTTGTGCATTTCGCAAAGTACATTTTTGTCGGTGCCGGACCGCATACGGGTTACCTCTGAGCACTATTTCAAATCTGCCAAAGAAATGGCCGAGCGTTTTAGCGATGCGCCAGAATTGCTGGGGAACACTGCATTGGTGGCTATGCGTTGTCATTACCGGCCCCGAACCCACACACCGATTTTACCCAACTTTGCCGGTGGCAAGGCCAGTGATAAAGGCACAGATGAAGCCGATATGCTGGCCAGTCAGGCCAGAGAGGGCCTGCGCCAAAGACTTGGCAGTATAGAACTTGCTGCCTCCGAACAGGCCTATTGGGACCGGCTGGAACATGAACTGGGTATTATTAACCAGATGGGCTTTCCTGGTTATTTCCTGATTGTTGCCGATTTTATCAAATGGGCAAATGCACAAGGCATTCCGGTAGGGCCGGGCCGGGGCTCTGGTGCCGGCTCGGTGGTGGCCTGGGCCTTGACCATTACCGGTCTTGATCCTTTGCGTTTTGGTCTTTTATTTGAGCGCTTCTTGAACCCGGAACGGGTGTCCATGCCTGATTTTGACATCGATTTTTGTCAGGAACGCCGGGGTGAAGTGATCGAATATGTGCGCCGTAAATACGGCAAGGATCGTGTGGCGCAAATCATTACATTTGGTACCTTGCAGGCACGGGTTGTTCTGCGCGATGTTGGCCGTGTGATGCAATTGCCCCTGGGGCTGGTTGATCGTCTGGCCAAGCTGGTGCCAAGCAATCCGGCTAATCCGGTTACCTTGAAAGAGGCCATTGCTTCTGAGCCAGGCTTGCAACAGGCCCGTGATGATGATCAGGATGTGGCACAATTGCTGGATACAGCCTTGAAGCTGGAAGGGCTTTATCGCAATGCGTCAACCCATGCGGCGGGGGTGGTCATTGGCGATCGGCCACTGGTTGAATTGACCCCGCTTTATCGCGACCCCCGTTCTGAAGTGCCGGCGACACAATTCAATATGAAATGGGCGGAAAAGGGCGGCCTCGTTAAATTTGACTTTTTGGGTCTGAAAACCCTTACCGTGATTGATCGTGCTGTTTCTTTTCTGGAGAGGCGCAATGTCGAGGTTGATATTGATCATTTGCCCCTTGATGATGGAAAAACTTATTCCATGCTGTCACGGGCACAAACGGTTGGTATCTTCCAGTTGGAAAGCTCTGGAATGCGCGATGTGTTGCGTAAAGCCAGACCCGACTGCTTTGAGGATATCATCGCTATTGTGGCGCTGTATCGCCCTGGCCCTATGGAAAATATTCCCAAATATACGGCGTGTAAGCATGGTCAGGAAGCGCCATTATTTTTGCACGAAAAGATCACCCATATTACCGCTGAAACCTATGGCGTCATTATCTATCAGGAACAGGTGATGCAGATTGCCCAGGTGTTGGCGGGGTACTCGCTGGGCGAAGCGGACCTGTTGCGTCGGGCCATGGGTAAGAAGATCAAGTCAGAAATGCAGGCCCAGCGCCAGCGTTTTGTTGCCGGCGCCGTAGAAAATGGCGTGGAAGAGGACAAGGCCGAGCATATTTTTGATCTGGTGGATAAGTTTGCCGGTTATGGCTTTAATAAATCGCACTCGGCTGCCTATGCCCTGGTGGCGTATCAGACGGCCTGGTTAAAGGCGCATTATCCGGTTGAATTATTGGCCGCTTTGATGAGCCTTGATATTACCAATACCGATAAACTGGCGGTTTTTGTGCAAGATGCCCGTAACTGTGGTGTGAAGGTCTGTGGCCCGGATATTAACCGAAGCCTTGCGGGTTTTTCCGTTCAGGACGGTAAAATCATCTATGCCCTTGGCGCGGTGCGCAACGTTGGTGGCAGCGCCATGGAAAATATTATTCAGGAGCGCAGTCAAAACGGTCCCTATAAGGACTTGGTTGATTTTGCCGCCAGAGTTGATCCAAAATCACTCAACAAGCGGGCACTTGAAAATCTGGCCAGAGCCGGGGCCTTTGATTCGGTCGAGGCTAACCGTCAGAAAGTCTATAATGCAGCCAGCCAGTTACTCGCCCATGCCGCTTTAGCAGACAAGGAGCGCACATCGGCCCAGGTTGGTTTGTTTGGCGATGACACAACAGCACTTGGGCAGGCAGAACTGCCCAATTGTGAAGTCTGGCCGCTTGATAAAAAATTGCAGGAAGAGCTTGCCGCCATCGGGTTCTATTTTTCCGGGCATCCCATTGATGTTTTCGGGCAGAGTGTAAAGTCTATGGGCGCTACACCTGTTGGTGATTTGAATGTCCGTATGTCCAGTGGTGCAACCTCCTTTCGCCTGGCGGGGATTGTGCGCGTTAAAAGGGCCAGGATTAATCAGCGTGGCGGACGTTTCGCCTTTGTAACCCTCTCAGATGCAAGTGGCGAGTGTGAGGTAATGGCCTCCTCTGAGGTTCTGGAAGATGCTGGTGAATTATTGGATGTGGGCACACCGGTGCTGGCCAGCATCCGCACCGATAAAGGTAGCGGAGAAGCTCGGCTGCGCCTGCTCAAGGTTGAACCCCTGCAAGCTCTGGTGGCTGATAAAACCGGGGATTTACGTGTAATGCTAAATTCCTGCGATCAGGTATCAGATGTTAAAGCCTGCCTTGAGGCTCTGAAGGGGCGAAAAGATGTGCCGATGCGCCAGCTCAGTCTCGTTTTTGAAGCCCTAAACGGATGCGAGGTTGAAGTTATGGCCGAAGGGCTGTGGCCAGCCGATGTGGCGGCCAGAAGGGCGCTTAAATCCCTAAGTGGGGTTCGCGATGCCATTGAGGTTCATTCCTGAGTTATGCTCAGGTGCATTGACCCAGAGATAAGGGTGTTATTGCCTGGCCTGGCCGCTTGCCAAGCGGTTGTGTGCTGCCTATAAGGCGCGCACCACGCACACAGGGGCGGGAAGAGCGGACGCATTCGTTCTCATCCATCCGGTGCCGCATTCGCGGACAACCCCTGTGGAGGCGAACCGGAAAAGGATATATATTATGGCTCTACCTGAGGTGAGCATGCGCCAGCTTTTGGAAGCAGGCGTGCATTTTGGACACCAGAAACACCGCTGGAATCCCCGCATGGAACCCTATATTTTCGGGGTTCGTTCTAACATACACATTCTGGATCTGTCACAGACAGTTCCTTTGCTGCATCAGGCTTTGGTCAAAGTGCGCGAAGTTGCTGCCAAGGGTGGCCGAATTTTGTTTGTTGGCACCAAGCGTCAGGCCAGTGATGTGGTTGCCGCATCGGCCAAGCGCTGTGCCCAGTATTATATTAATCACCGCTGGCTGGGTGGAACGCTGACCAACTGGACGACGATTTCACACTCAATTAAACGCTTGCGTGATCTTGAAAAACTGTTGGCAGATGATGCGCAAACCGGTTTGACCAAGAAAGAGCTGATTAAACTGACACGTGAGCAGGACAAGCTGGAGCGCTCGCTGGGTGGTATCAAGGATATGGGCGGTGTGCCTGATCTTATGTTCATCATCGATACAACCAAAGAGGTGATTGCGCTGGCCGAGGCCCGCAAACTTCATATTCCGGTTGTGGCGGTTCTGGATACCAATTCGGACCCTTCCGATGCGGATTATCCTATTCCAGGTAATGATGACGCCACGCGTGCCATCGCACTTTATTGCGACCTGATTGCCGATGCGGCTCTGGATGGCATGGCCGATGCGCAAGCCAGTCTGGGTGTTGACCATGGCGCCGCTGAGGAACCGGTTGAGCTGGCGCTTAAAACAGAGGCAAAAACCACCGGCAAGAAAGAAGAAGTAAAGGCTGAGGCTTCACCAAAGGCTACTGAAAAAGAAGTGGCAGAGGTAAAAGAAACCAGGACCGAGCCTAAATCCAAGGTAGAAGCAAAAGCCAAGGCAGAGGTAAAAGAAACCAGGACCGAGCCTAAATCCAAGGTAGAAGCAAAAGCCAAGGCAGAAGAAAAACCTAAGGCGGAACCAAAAGCCAAGGCTGAGCCTAAAGCCAAGGCGGAACCAAAAGCCAAGGCTGAGCCTAAAGCCAAAGCTGAGCCTAAAGCCAAAGCTGAGCCTAAAGCCAAAGCTGAGCCTAAAGCCAAAGCTGAGCCTAAAGCCAAGGCTGAGCCTAAAGCCAAGGCTGAGCCTAAATCCAAGGCTGCAAAAAAAGAAGATATAAAGAGCAAATAATGTCTAATCTCAAGGTCTGATTTTGATCTTGATTTAGCATCTGATTTAAGGAGTTCAGCGATGGCTGAAATTACCGCCGCCCTCGTTCGTGAGCTACGTGAAGCCACGGGTGCCGGCATGATGGACTGTAAAAAAGCATTGATGGAAACCGATGGCGATGTGAGTTCGGCTATCGACTGGATGCGTAAAAAAGGCATGGCCAAAGCGGCGAAAAAGGCTGGCCGTATCGCTTCTGAGGGCGTTGTTGCCGTTGCCCAAAATGGTAATGCCGGAGCCATGATTGAGTTGAATTCTGAAACCGATTTTGTTTCGCGCAATGGTGATTTTCAGGACTTTGCCAAAAAACTGGCTGATCTGGCGCTTCGTGTCGGCGGCGACGTGGACGTGATTAACAACAGTACCGATAATGGCGAAACGATTGAAACCGCCTTGACGACAATGATTGCCAAAATTGGTGAAAATATGAGTTTTCGCCGTGCTGTGCAATTATCTGTGCCAAACGGTGTGGTGGCGAGCTATGTGCATAATGCGGTTGCACCAGACCTTGGCCGTATTGGGGTGCTGGTGGCGCTTGAATCTACGGCGGATGCAGACAAACTGACTGATCTTGGCCGTAAAATAGCCATGCACGTAGCGGCGACTTCACCGCTGGCGCTTGGCATTGAGGATCTGGATCAGGATGTTGTCGCCAAAGAGCGTGATGTTTTTTCTGAACAGGCCCGTGCCTCTGGCAAGCCTGATAACATTATTGGAAAAATGGTCGAAGGGCGTTTGCGCAAGTTTTATGAAGAAGTTGTGCTCCTGAAACAGGCATTCGTGATGAACCCGGATCAGACCGTGGCGCAACTGGTAGAGGCCGCCGCCAATGACCTGGATGCGCCGGTAACACTGGTTGCCTTTTCGCGCATGGGTCTTGGTGAAGGCATCGAGAAAAAGAACGAAGACTTTGCCGCTGAAGTCGCTGCTGTTGCAGGTGGAGAATAAGCCCCACCTTTTGCGGGTTTGTCTTAGACGACTGCAGCGCTTCGGGTTAGTGTGCCTGATCTTGAGTCGCAGGAGTAAGTCGTAGTGCCAGAAGCAAAAGTGGTAAAACCTGACCGGGTGGGCGGATCTGTACGCTATAAGCGTGTCTTGCTGAAAGTGTCTGGCGAGGCCCTGATGGGCGATCAGACCTATGGCATAGACCAACAGGCGGTTCTGCGCATAGCTGGCGAGGTTGGCGATGCGGTCAGTGCCGGGGTGCAGGTATGCCTTGTTATCGGCGGCGGTAATATCTTTCGCGGCCTATCGGCTGCTGAACAGGGCATGGAACGGGCCACGGCTGATTATATGGGCATGCTGGCGACCGTTATGAATGCGCTTGCCATGCAAAATGCACTGGAAAGCATTGGGCTGGAAACGCGTGTGCAATCGGCCATTCCGATGATGTCGGTTTGCGAGCCTTATATACGGCGACGTGCCATTCGGCATTTGGAACGCAAACGCACGGTTATTTTTGCCGCCGGGACCGGAAACCCGTTTTTTACAACCGATACGGGCGCGGCCCTGCGTGCTGCGGAAATGGGCTGTGATGCCTTGCTAAAAGGCACACAGGTAGACGGGGTTTATAGTGCGGATCCTAAAAAACACGCGGATGCAACCCGCTATGACCAGTTAAGCTATCATGAGGTGCTGGCCAGGGATTTGCGGGTTATGGATGCCTCTGCGGTCAGTATGATGCGTGATAATGATATACCGGTCATTGTTTTTTCCATACAGGAAGCCGGGCGATTGCGCGAAGTGCTTGCAGGTGATGGAATTTGCACAATTATTGGCAAACCGGAAAAAACAGGTGGGGAAAATGGCTGAATTTGATTTAAACGATTTGAAGCGGCGTATGGAAGGGGCTTTAACAGCGTTAAAACAAGAGTTTGGTGGCTTACGCACCGGCAGAGCCAGTGCTGCCTTGCTGGATAGCGTGCAGGTAGAGGCCTATGGCGCCCTGACACCGCTTAATCAGATCGGGACGGTCAGTGTGCCTGAATCACGGATGATTTCGGTGCAAATCTGGGACAAGGGTTTGGTGCAGGCGGCGGATAAGGCCATTCGCAATGCTGGCCTGGGCGTAAACCCGGTAATGGACGGGCAAAACCTGCGTATCCCTATTCCGCCATTAAATGAAGAGCGCCGTGCGGAACTTGCCAAATTGGCCAGTCGCTATGCCGAGCAGGCCCGTGTGGCGGTGCGTAATGTTCGCCGCGATGGCATGGACACGCTTAAAGCCCTTGAAAAAGATAATGAATTAAGCGAGGACGAGCACAAAAAGAAAGGCGCTCAGGTGCAGGCCGCGACTGATGAGACGATCGCTAATATTGATAAGGCATTGGTGGTCAAAGAAGAAGAAATCATGCAGGTATAAGGGCGTGTCAGACACGAACGCCCATACTCTCTCAACCCCGCCGCATCACGTTGCCATCATCATGGATGGTAATGGGCGCTGGGCCGCCGCGCGTAAACGACCCAGAAAATTCGGCCATCACCAGGGCGTTGAGGCTGTCAGGCGTTGTGTTGAGGCCGCCGGCGCGCTGGGTGTTCGCTACTTAACCCTGTATAGCTTTTCAACGGAGAACTGGCGTCGGCCACAAGAGGAAATTAAAGCCTTATTTGATCTGATGCGCAGTTTTGTAGCCAAGGACGTGCACCGGCTAAAGGCCAATGGCGTTCGTGTGCGCGTTATTGGTGCACGCGATAATCTGGCCCCGGATTTAATCAGCTTGATTGAAGATATAGAGCTGCAAACGCAGAACAACGAGCGGCTTTACCTGAACATTGCGTTTAACTATGGCGGTCGAAACGAGATCGCCCGTGCCATTAAAGGCATGGCAAAAGACGTTTCCACCGGTGCGCTTGGGGCCAATGCAATTAATGAAGACACCGTATCTCGTTACCTTGATACGGCCTATATGCCCGATCCTGACCTTGTGCTGCGCACTAGCGGGGAACAGCGCATCAGCAATTTTCTTCTTTGGCAAAGTGCATATTCGGAATTCATAGTGCTGGATGTGCTCTGGCCGGATTTTACCCAGGAACATTTTGAACAGGCAATACGGATTTATCATAGCCGTGACCGGCGTCAGGGCGGGGTGGACGCATGAGTAAAACTCCCGCCGGACAGGGTCGTTTCAAAACCCGTGAATTCTGGATACGCGCGGGTTCCGCTATGATCCTGCTGCCGGTGACGCTTTTGTGCGCCGTATTGGGTGGGGTCTGGTTTACGCTATTGGTGGCCATTGCCACGGCGGCGATGGTGCGTGAATGGGTCCGCATGTCTGACGCTAATGCGCGGATTTACGCTTATGCCTTTGCCATGACGGGCATGATGCTGCCGGTTTTTTTTGCCTATGGCGGTCATTGGCGCTGGGCTATATTCACACTTTTTCTGGTTACACTTGTCTCGGCACTTGAACGGGCCAGGCGGGGGCGCCCATGGCGCGCTGTTGGTGGCCTGCTCTATATTGGTTTGGCGGTGCTTGCCATTTTGTTTTTACGCAATAGTGCGGATGGGGTATGGCGATTATTATATTTGTTCGCCGTGGTATGGGCTGCCGATTCAGCGGCCTATATTTTTGGCAGCCAAATTCGCGGCCCCAAGCTCTGGCCCGCTATTAGCCCCAATAAAACCTGGTCCGGTTTTGCCGCAGGGCTCATTGCGGGCACACTGGCAGGCAGTTTAACGGTGCGTTTAGCCGGTTTTGAGGTGGGGGTAGAGCTTGAGGTTTTATCGGCCACCCTGGCAGTGATTTCCGTTGGCGGGGATTTATTAAGCTCCTGGTTGAAGCGGCGTTTTGGCGTTAAAGACACGGGCACTTCCATACCGGGCCATGGCGGCGTATTGGATCGTCTGGATGCTTTATTGGCGGCGGCCATGGCGCTGGCGGCATTTATACTTTTCATGCCAGGCGTAGTTTTTTAATGCCCAACATGCCAACAGCACGGCGCATCAGCGTATTGGGTTCAACCGGCTCTGTCGGCCTGTCTACGCTGGATATATTGGCCGATCAGCGGGCGCGTCATGGGCAGGATAGCTTGCATATCGTGGCCCTGGCTGCTGGTCGCAATGTGGCCAGATTGGCAGAACAGGCCCGGCAGTTTCGCCCGGATTTTGTAGCGATCGCCGATGAGAAATACGCAGAAGATTTACAAGATGCCATGGCCGGGACATCGATCGCCTGCGGGGCTGGCCTAGAGGCGGTTCAGGAGGCGGCAGCACGCGAAGCTGACTGGACGATGGCGGCGATCATGGGGGCTGCGGGACTGCGCTCTACCTTGCAAATTGCCAATCGGGGCGGGGCGATAGCGATCGCCAATAAAGAGACGCTGGTGTGTGCCGGTGCCTTGCTGGTGCAGACCTGCAAGCGCACGGGGGCCAAATTGTTGCCAGTAGATTCAGAACACAATGCAATTTTTCAGGTACTGGACCCGGCACGTAAATCGGCATTGGTACGAATTGTGCTTACCGCGTCTGGTGGACCTTTTAGAACCTGGACACTGGATCAAATGAGAACAGCGACACCGGCAGAGGCCGTAGCTCACCCGGTTTGGTCCATGGGGGCCAAAATTTCTGTGGATTCTGCATCCTTAATGAATAAAGGGCTGGAATTAATTGAGGCTTGCCATCTTTTTGACGCAAGTTCCGATCAACTTGATGTTCTTATTCATCCGCAATCAGTGGTGCATGGCCTCGTGGAATATTCTGATGGTTCAATTCTGGCACAACTGGGTCCTGCGGATATGCGGGTGCCAATTGCCTCAGCCTTTGCCTGGCCCGATCGCATTACAACAAAGTGCGAACGCCTTGATCTTGCAAAACTATCCCGCCTGGATTTTGACGCGCCAGACCTTGCGCGCTTCCCGGCGCTTAATCTGGCAAGGACGGCGATGGTGGCAGGTGATGTGGCCTGCACCGCGCTTAATGCCGCCAATGAAGTGGCTGTTGAAGCCTTTCTTGCTGGTCAAATTGGCTTTTTGGATATTGTGGCACTGGTTGAAAATGTTATGGAAACCGGCCATCCCGATGGCGGTGCCTGGCAGGGCGAATCAGAGGATTATGATGCCGTATTTGCACTGGACAGGGCCGCAAGGCATAGTGCTCAACAGTTGTTGAAGCAGAAATATCATTAGCGCTAACCAAGGGACAAATGGTTTATTAGATGCAGGCTTTATTAAATACACCAGGATTTATCCTGTCCTTTGTGTTTGTGTTCACAATGATCGTTTTTGTGCATGAAATGGGACATTTTCTGGCAGCACGATTGTTAGGTGCCAAGGTTGATGTGTTTTCCATCGGCTTTGGAAAACGTATTTTTGAGCGCACTGATCGTTATGGCACTATCTGGCAGGTTTCACTTTTTCCGGTTGGCGGGTATGTAAAGTTTGCGGGCGATGCCGGTGTGGCCAGCGCACCGGATTCAGAGACCGTGGCGCGTGCCGCCGTTGAAAACAACGGACAGGCCGGTATTTTTCATCTTTTGTCAGTTTGGCGGCGGGCCATTATTGTGGCTGCCGGCCCGTTGATGAATTTCTTTTTTGCGATTGTTATTTTTGCCATTTTGCTCATGTCCTTTGGCTCGGTCAGTATTCCTGCACGTATCGATAGTGTCGAACCGGACAGCCCGGCGGCGCGGGCGGGCTTTATGGCTGATGACCTGATTGTCAGGGCCGATGGACGCAAGATGAAAAGTTTTGCAGATGTGGCGGCTATTGTTTCGATTGCGGCTGATGAGCCTGTCCGGTTTGTGGTTGAACGCAATGGCGAACCGGTAAATTTGCTGGCAACCCCTGGCTTGATTGAACAAACAGATACCCTGGGCAATACCATTCGAATTGGGTATCTGGGGATACGCGCCTCTACACAGGTTATAAAACGTGAGCGTTATGGACCGGTTAGTGCGGTTATGGCCGGAACGGGAAAGACCTGGAACAGTATTGCTGATCAGTTGAAGTTTATGGGCCGCCTGGTGCGCGGGCGCGGTTCTGTTGATATGCTGGGTGGACCATTGCGGATATTTGCCTATACTGGTGCCGTTGGCACGGCCCCGGCAGCCGATGTGCAAAGCGCCCCCATATCGCTGGCAATGCGCATCGTAAACTTGATCAATCTTGCTGCATTATTATCGGTGGCGATCGGTCTTGTAAACTTATTGCCCGTGCCGGTTCTGGATGGCGGACACTTGTTATATTACGCTTTTGAGGCGTTAACCGGCAAGCCGCTGAGTGAAAATCTGCAACTCATGGGATTTAAGGTTGGTTTAGCACTGATCTTGAGCTTAATGGTGTTTGCTACTCTGAACGATTTGCGCTATTTCGGCCTGTTTGAGAGTTTAAGTCAGTTTTTTTCCTAGGGTTTTGCATGATGTTTTTGCCGCATATTGGCCGCCGCCTAATGGCATGTTTTTTGGTTGCAAGCCTTTGGGCTGTCCTGGCTGAACCCACTTGGGGGCAAGCGCCTGCGGCTCCCACGGCGCAAACCCCTGCGGCTGTAGTCCCCACTGCGGTTGCTCCCGCACCTGCCCCACGCATTCGGTTGATCAGGGTTGAGGGTAATCAACGTCTTGAGCCAGGCACGGTTCAATCATATCTGCTTTTGGGTCCGGGTGATGTATTCGACCCGGCGCGAATGGATTTATCCTTAAAAACCTTGTTTGCCACTGGCCTTTTTGCCGATGTGACCATACGGGCAGATGGTGATACCCTGGTGGTGACGGTTGTGGAAAACCCGATCATCAACCGGGTGATCTTTGAGAATAATCGTGCCCTCAAGGAAGACAAGTTACGTGATGAGGTTGAGGCACAGCCACGGGCTATCTTTACCCGTGCCAGAGTTCAGGCCGATGTTCAGCGTATTGTGGCCCTCTATCGTCAAGCCGGACACTTTGCCGCCACCGTGACGCCAAAAGTGGCAGAGCAGCCGCAAAACCGTGTGGATCTGATTTTTGAAATCTCTGAAGGCCCGGTGACGAATGTGCGGCGGATTAATTTTGTCGGCAATCTGGTCTATTCAGATACAGAGCTTCGCCGCGTGGTGGCTACCAAAGAATCGCGCTGGTATAAATTCCTGACCTCTAACGATAATTATGATCCCGACCGCCTTGAATATGACCGCGAGCAATTGCGTAAATTTTATGGTGAAAAAGGTTTTGCAGATTTCCGCGTTGTTTCATCGGTTGCCGAATTAACACCGGACCAGAAAGATTTCTTCATTACTTTTACCGTGGATGAAGGGATTAAATACCGGTTCGGCAAAATGACAGTAGAGTCAAAGCTGGACGCGCTGGACACCGACCTTCTGGAAACCTTCGTTAAGGTCAAACCTGGAACGCTCTACAGAAACCAACGCATAGAAGACTCGGTCGATGCGCTGACCTTTGCGGCGGGGGCTTCGGGCTACGCGTTTGTTGATGTGCGCCCCCAACGTAAGAACAATCGCGATACCCGGACCGTTGATGTTAACTTTGTCGTGAATGAAGGCCCGCGAGTTTATATTGAACGCATTGATGTGGTGGGCAATACCCAGACGCTTGATCGGGTGATCCGCCGCGAAGTGCAATTGGTGGAAGGGGATGCCTTTAACCGGGTTCTTCTGGACCGCTCACGCAATCTAATACGCGCCCTTGGCTTTTTCAAAACGGTGGAGATCACAGAAAAGCCAGGCACCAAGCCTGACCGCGCGATTATTGAGGTAAAAGTTGAGGAACAACCAACCGGCGAGCTTTCCTTTGGCCTTGGCTTCTCTTCGGTAAACTCATTCTTGGTGGACATTTCTGTTACCCAAAGAAACTTTCGCGGGCGCGGACAGTTCTTGCGCTTTGCTGTTTCGGCCAGTTCCCGGCGCCAGAATATTGACCTGCGTTTTACTGAACCCAGGTTCCTTGGGCGTAATCTTTCGGCCGGTTTTGAGGCATTTAATGTCCGGACAGACTTTATACGCCAAGCTGGTTTTCGTAGTAATTCTCTTGGCGGCAGCCTGCGTATCGGCTTTCCAACCACAGCTAATTCTCGTTTGTTCCTTCGGTATACAGTGCGCAGCGATAACATTTCCGCGCCGTCAATTACCGCCCGTGACGTTTTTGGCAATCCAAGACGTGATGCCAATGGCAATCTGATCAAGACCTGCACGGCATCAATCCAGATTTGCTCGCAGATTGGTCGGCGACTTACCTCTCTGGTTGGTTTTACCATGGTATGGGATAAGCGAAATGACCCGATTGACCCCACACGCGGGTTCAACGTTTCATTTGATCAGGAACTGGCAGGCTTTGGCGGTGATGTTCGCTTTGCGCGCTCTGCAATTTCCGGCGATGCTTACCGTGGTCTGATCAAGAATTTTATTTTAAGTGCTCACCTTAACGCTGGTTATATTACTGCCTGGGGTGGCAAGGATTTGCGCATTAATGATCGTTATTTCAAAGGCGGTCTGTCTTTTCGCGGGTTTGATATAGCCGGGATTGGCCCACGTATTGTTGAACTGGTGGACGATGGCAATGGTGGCACTACGGATAGTGCGCGCAGTGCACTGGGCGGTAAAGCCTTTGCCATTGGCGCACTGGAGCTAGCCTTTCCAACCGGTTTGCCTGAGCAATATGGGATTAAAGGCGCGCTCTTTACCGAATGGGGCACGCTGGGTTTGCTGGATTCACGGGATAAGCTGGTTTCCGATCCGACACGGTTTGCGGTTCGCGATAATCTTGCTATTCGTGGCTCTGCCGGGGTCTCTGTTTTCTGGGATTCACCATTTGGCCCCGTTCGTTTCGATTTCTCACGCATCATAAAAAGCCAAGAATATGATGACATTACAAAATTCAGATTTAGTCAGGTAACAAGGTTCTAGTTATGAAAACACTACTCTCCACCCTTTCACTTGCGCTTATTGGCGTATTCTTTTCACAATCTGCAATGGCACAATCTTCTACGACGGGGACTAACATTGCAGTGATCAGCCAGGAATTATCATTGGCAAAATCCAAAGTCGGGGTTTATGTCGCTGAGCAACTGGCCGCTCTGGATAAAAGCATTGACACTGAATTTGAAGGTGAACTGGCGCCCCTGAGAACGCAGGCGCAACAGTTAAATGCTGAAATTTCCGCGCTTTCGCCGGAAACCATTCGCACCCGCACGGATTTGCAACGCCGGGGACAGGAAATACGGGTTAAACTTTCTGAACTGGCTGATTGGAAACAACGTCAGATGGAAGCCACCCGCCAGCAAGCGTTGACGCCGGTGTTAGAGGCTTATCAAAAAGCGGTGAATGGGGTTATTAAAGAGCGTAATATCCAGATATTGCTGCCAGGTGAAGCCACGCTTTTTCGTACCAGCACTGCTGATATTACCGAAGCCGTGGTTGGCAAGATTGATGCGGCCATGACCACCACGCCGGTAAACCGGGTGCGTGTGCCACGTAAACTCACTGCAGAGCAACAACAACGGCGCATGCAAGCCGCACAAAGAGCGCAAGGCAGATAAGCAAAGGGGCACGGTGGGGTGAGCGATTCGCGATTTTTTAATGTGCAATCGCCGATGTCTGCCCGTGCCGTTGCTGAACTCGTTGGGGCCAAACTGGTTTATGGGGACGGCGCACTGGCATTGCACGATGTCGCTGCGCTTGGCACGGCCGGGCCGGGCGATATGTCGTTCGCGCGCGGGTGTTCGCATCTGCAAGGCCTGGATACTCTTCAGGCAGGGTTATGCTTTTGCACACCAGAGCTGGTGGAACCACTCAAAAGCCTTGGTGTCAGGACTATTGCAGAATGTGCCCATCCTGGTGCTGCCTTTGTGAAGGCGGCCAGCCAGTTGGTTACGCCAATAATGGCTATGAGAGCGACGCAGGGCGGTAAAACGCAAGCTAACCTGGCCAAAAATATTGTTATTGCTCCCGGTGCGGTCATCGATGACAGTGTTGTCATTGGCGAAAATACCGTTATTGGCCCCGGCGCTGTGATCGGCCCCGGTTGTGTGATCGGGTGTGATTGTATGATTGGTGCCGGGGCCGTCATTGGTTTCACCCTGATGGGAGATCATGTTGACGTGCGCCCTGGGGCAGTGATCGGCGAAGCCGGCCTTGGCACTGTAGACGGGAGCAATGGCCTCGTTGCCATGGCGCATTTTGGCGCTGTGCGTCTTGAGGATGATGTCAGAATAGGCGCAAATGCGACCATTGATCGTGCCGTATTTGGTGAAACCCACATTGGCGCGCGCACAAAATTGGATAATTTGGTGCAAATCGCCCATAATGTAACCATCGGCTCAGATTGTGTGCTGGCCTCTTTTTGTGGTGTGGCAGGCAGCAGCACCCTTGGTAATGATGTCCTGATGGGGGGGCGCGCCGGTATTGCCGATCATGTCAATATTGGCCATCATGTGCGCATTGCTGCGGCTTCGGCGGTTATGCAGGATATACCGGAAGGGGAAACTTGGGGCGGACATCCAGCCCGTCCATTGCGCGCCTTTTTGCGCGAGCAGGTCGCGATAAGGAAACTGGCAGGCAAAAAGGGGGGAAATGATGACGCAGAACGCTGATCATATCAGCCCTGAAGAGGTTCGTTATTATCTACCACACCGTTTTCCGTTTTTAATGATTGACCGTGCCGAGAACTTTATCGTCGATAAAAGCATTACCGGCATCAAGGCGGTTAGTGCCAATGAGCCATATTTTTCGGGACACTTTCCAGGTAATCCGGTAATGCCCGGCGTCTTGCTGATTGAGGCCATGGGGCAATCCGGTGCGCTTTTGTCCTCAAAATCTCTCAATCTGGAGCCGGGGCAGCAAACCATCATGTTTTTGGGTGTGGAAAAAGCAAAATTCCGCCGCCCGGTCGTGCCCGGAGATTTTCTGCACATCCCTGTCACTTTGCTCAAGGTGCGCCGAAATATCCATTTTTATGAGGGCGAAGTGCGAAGCAATGGGCATTTATGCGCCCAGTGCAGTTTTAGTGCCATGGCAGTAGCGAATACACCATGACGGATACCAACATACATCCCAATGCACTGGTCGAGCCAGACGCAGAACTGGGGCAGGGTGTGCAGATCGCCGCGTTCAGCGTCATAAAAGCGGGCGCGATTATTGGCGACGGGACTGTTGTGCATGAGCATGTCCACATAACCGGTTCCGTAACGTTGGGGGATGATTGTGAGGTTTTTCCCCAGGCGGTGTTGGGTATGGCCCCGCAGGATTTCAAATATAAAGGCGAAGATACACGCCTTGAAATCGGGGCGCGCAATATTATCCGTGAACAAGTGAGCATGCACCCAGGAACCGGGCATGGAAAAGGCGTTACCCGTATTGGTAATGACGGATATTTTATGGTCGGTGCCCATATCGGCCATGACAGTGCAATAGGTGATCATGTTACCCTATCCAATGGCGTGGCCCTTGGTGGTTATGTGCAAGTTGGCGATTATGCCAATCTTGGCGGGTTGGTTGGGGTTCATCAATTTACCCGCATTGGACACCATGCTTTCGTGGGCGCGCTTTCATATGTTGCCTGTGACGTTATTCCCTATGGCATGGCCACTGGTAATCCAGCACTGATGAATGGGCTAAATGTAATTGGAATGCAGCGTCATGGCATTGCACGAAATGATATTCACCGTGTCCGTTCTGCTTATCAGGCCCTCTTTGAGGATGAGAAAAAACTATTCGAGGAACGCCTGATCGCTGTCAGTGTGCACTATAAAACCAATGCCTGCGTCAAAGAGATCGTTGAGTTTATCAAAACCCGTTCTTCGCGTCCGTTGTGTATGCACGATGCAAACTGATCTTAAATGGCAGGCACTGGGGATTGTAGCTGGTGGAGGCGAATTGCCACTAACGCTTGCGAAATTGGCCTCCGGTCATAAAAAACCGGTTTTTATTGCGGCCTTGCAGGAGCACAGTGATTTCTCGTGGAATGGGTATGCTGTGCAGCATTTCAGGCTCGATCAGATCAAGGCCATATGTGCTTATTTTCAAGCGCAAGGTGTTGATGCCATTACCTTTGCCGGCAATGTATCGCGCCCGAATATTCAGACATTTAATCCGGGCGGGTTTTCCACCAAAGAAATTGAGGCTCTTGCAAGAGCGGCGCACCGGGGTGATGACGCATTATTGCGTCATATCATCACTCTGTTTGAGCATGAAGGGTTCACAGTTCTGGGTGTGGCAGATATTGCCCCGGAACTGCTGGCGCCCCTTGGCCTGATTGGCGGCGACACGATTGGAGATCATGATCTTCAAGATTGCAACAGGGCTTGCGAAATGGCTCGTAAAATCGGTGCTCTTGATATTGGACAGGGCGTAGTGGTTTGTGATGGTGTCGTGCTGGCAGTTGAGGCGCAAGAAGGCACACAAGCCATGCTGGAACGATGTGCCACACTTCGAAACGAAACCATAAGGCGGGCCGGTGTATTTGCAAAATATGCAAAGCCCGGACAGGATCGTCGCATAGACCTGCCGGTCATTGGCGTGCGCACCATCAAAGCGGTTGCTGATGCCAACCTGGCCGGTCTGGCAATTGAAGCCGGGGCGGTAATATTGCTGGACCGGGAAAAAATTATAACAACAGCAACGCAGAATGGCCTCTTTATTCTTGGCATGAAGGAGTGACCATTGGCGCAGGGCAAAGCGGAATCGTATGAATACCCGGTGAAAATATTTCTGGTGGCCGGAGAGGCCAGCGGCGATGTGCTGGGGGCCGAGTTAATTGATGCCTTGCATAATGCTTTTGGCCCAAACATAGAATTAGCCGGCATTGGGGGAACGGCCATGAGCGCCAGGGGCGTGCATAGCCCGATCAGAATGTCCGAACTTTCCGTGCTGGGGTATATTGAAGGCTTGCTCGCCTGGTGGCGGATAAGAAAACTGGCGCGAGAAGCGGCGGTGCATATTGCCACGTTTGACGCCGATATTGTGGTTCTGATTGATAGTTGGGGTTTTACCATGCGGGTGGCCGCCGCAGTTAAAGAGTTATGCCCAAAGAGTAAACTTGTGAAATATGTCGGGCCGCAGGTTTGGGCTTCACGGCCTGAACGGGCAAAAATTCTGGCCGAACACGTAGATCACTTGTTGAGCATACATGTGTTCGATGCACCTTTTTACGATGGTACAGGCCTTGCCGTAACTTTTGTTGGCAATCCGGTTTTATCTCGCGTGTGCAAGGGGAGCGGCAAGGCAATACGTGAAACCTGTCATATCCCGCCCAAATCAAAGGTGCTGCTGGTTTTGTTTGGTAGCCGAAAAGCCGAGTTTGCACGTCTTCATGAGCCCTTCGCTCAGGCCATTGAACGATTAAAGGCTATAGATCCGGACCTGGTGTTCCTTTGCCCGCTATCCGCGCCGCTTGCCACGCAGGTTCAGGCCGCCGCCGCCGATGACATTCGATTACAAGAATTGATATTTCTGACCGAGGATGAAAAAGCTAATGCTTTTGCAGCGGCTGATGGCGCACTGGCCTGCTCAGGGACCGTTACGACCGAGCTTGCCGCCGCAGGGGTCCCCATGGTGGTTGGTTATAAAATTGGCCGGGCTTCCTGGGTTTTGCTCAAACTGTTTTTCTTGAAAACGAAGTATATTACTTTGGTCAATGTGGCCCTGGATAACATGGCAGTGCCGGAATATTTGCAAGGGCAGTGTAATGGCGAGGCGTTGGCTGATGCTGTGACAGATATATTATACGACAAAAACGTATGTAGGGCACAAAAACAAGCGCTCGCAGAAGCGATTGGAAAAATGAAGTCCGATGGTGGGCCGGCGGCAAAGCGCGCCGCCGAAGCGATAGTCGCTTTATGGCGGGACGAAGCTTAGCGTTTGCCCATAGGAACATAATCGCGCAGAGGCGCGCCGGTATAGATCTGACGCGGGCGGCCGATTTTTTGTGACTTGTCACTGAGCATTTCTGACCATTGCGCAATCCAGCCAACCGTGCGGGCAAGCGCAAACAGAACCGTAAACATATCCGATGGGAAACCCATGGCTTTTAAGGTGATGCCAGAGTAAAAGTCGATATTTGGATAGAGTTTGCGGTCAACAAAATACTCATCACTAAGGGCAATGCGTTCCAGCTCCAGCGCAATTTTCAGGATCGGGTCATCACGGTGCCCGGTAACATCCAGAACTTCATGGCAGGTGCGCTGCATGATCTTGGCGCGGGGATCATAATTTTTATAGACCCGGTGGCCAAAGCCCATCAGGCGGAACGGGTCATTTTTGTCCTTGGCGCGTTTGATATATTCGGGAATGCGATCAACCGAGCCGATTTCATAAAGCATACGCAAGGCCGCTTCATTGGCCCCCCCATGGGCCGGTCCCCAAAGACAGGCCACACCAGCGGCAATACAGGCAAACGGGTTCGCGCCCGATGATCCGGCCAAACGCACGGTCGAGGTCGAGGCATTTTGTTCGTGATCTGCGTGCAATATAAAAATCCGGTCCATGGCGCGGGCGAGGGTCGGGTTCACATCATAATTCTCCGCAGGCACGGCAAAGCACATACGCAGGAAATTTTCAGCATAACCATAATCATTGCGCGGGCCGATAAAGGGCTGGCCAACGGAATATTTATAGGCGCGCGCTGCTATGGTAGGCATTTTGGCAACCATGCGATGACTGGCTACGGTGCGTTGTACCGGGTCGTTAATGTCGGTTGAATCATGATAAAAGGCGGAAAGCGCACCCACGGCACCACAAACAATGGCCATAGGGTGGGCATCTCTGCGAAAGCCATTGAAGAATGTATCAAACTGTGTGTGCAACATGGTGTGGTACGTGATGGAGTGGGAAAAATCTGCCATCTCTGTTTCAGAGGGCAAATGCCCGTAAAGCAGCAAATAAGAGACTTCCAGGAAATTGGATTGTTCAGCCAGTTGGTCGATGGGGTATCCACGATAGAGCAAGGTGCCCTCGCCGCCATCAATATAGGTGATCTGGGATTCGCAACTGGCGGTGGACGTAAAACCAGGATCAAAGGTGAACATGCCTGAATCACGGTAAAGGGTTCTTATGTCGATCACATCCGGGCCAACCGTGCCCGAATAAACCGGCAGTTCAATGGCCTTGCCATCGGGGGTGTTCAGTGTTGCCTGGTTGGTTTTTTTAATTTTATTTTCCATTATTGTGACCTCATCTTGCAGTGTTTTGGCGCCATGCGCCCCATATCCCCGTCAGTCTTCTTTTGGATGTGCCAGCACATCACCCAGGCGAGCCAATGTTTCTTTACGGCCCAGCAGCGCACAGCTTGCGCCCAGATCCGGTGCCGGTGCCCCCCCGGTTAAGGCTGCGCGCAAAGGCTGCCCCAGTTTGCCAAATCCCACCTCTTCCTTATCCGCAAAGTCTTGCAGAAGTGTTCCCAGCGCATCAGCACGCCAGTCTGTTACTGATTCCAGTTCATTTCGCAAGCGCGCCAGTCTCGGCAGGGCATCCCCTTTTAATGGTTTTGCTGTTTTGCCAGACAAGGGAATCGGTCTCTCCCTGATCAGAAAGTAACTCTGATCGGCTAGATCGGAAATGGTTTTTGCTCTTTTTTTGAGGATTTGCATAGCCATGCGCACACGTTTGGCTGCGACCTTATCAACCGGCCATTGTTTGATGTTGCGCATATGCTCCAGTGTTAGTGTTGCCAGACGGTCATCATCTGCCTGATGCAGATAGTGGGCATTGATGCTGGCCATTTTATCAAAATCCAGGCGGGACGGCGCTTTGTTCATGCCGGAAAAGTCAAAAACCTTCAGCAATTCATCCGTGCTTGCTATTTCCATATCCTTATGCGCCCAACCCAGTCGCACCAGATAATTGCGCATGGCTTCTGGCAGATAACCCATATCGCGATAGGCTTCTATGCCTAATGCCCCATGACGCTTGGAGAGCTTTTTGCCATCTGGCCCATGAATGAGGGGGATGTGTGCAAATGCCGGTGTTTTCCAGCCAAGGGCTTCATAAATAAGGCTTTGCCGTGCGGCATTCACAAGGTGATCGTCACCGCGAATAATATGGCTGATTTGCATATCATGGTCATCAACCACAACGGCCAGCATATAGGTCGGGGTGCCATCGGCACGTTGCAAAATGAGATCATCCATTTCCGCATTGGCAAATGTGACCGCGCCCTGCACCTGATCATTTATGAGGGTGTTGCCGGATAAGGGGGCCTTGAGGCGAATAACGAAGGAAGGATTATCCGGGGCACTGGTTTGGGTGCGTTCGCGCCAGGGGGAACGAAAAGCCCTGCCCTGCAACCGTGCCGAGGCGCGCTCGGCCATTACCTCGTCGGGGGTCATAAAGCACCGGTAAGCGCCGCCGGTTTGCAATAATTGTTCGGCAATCTCGCTATGGCGGTCGGCGCGCTGGCTCTGATAGATAATCTCTTCGTCATGATCCAGGCCCAACCATTGCATCCCCTCAATAATGGCGGCTTTGGCCTTCATGGTGGAGCGGGCCATGTCGGTATCTTCGATACGCAATAAAAACTTTCCACCCTTCGCGCGGGCATAAAGCCAGTTGAACAAGGCCGTGCGCGCCCCACCGATATGCAAAAAGCCGGTGGGGGAAGGGGCGAAACGGGTGATCACTTCAGACATGGGAAATACCGAAAATAAAAAAGGCGCAGGAATCAAATCTTGTGCTAATATGGGCCAAAGATGGCGAACAGCAAGCAAGCACAGCCACTTGGGGGCCGATTAGGTGATTTTTTCACCGTGCCATGGCGTAACCATGCCCGGCATCGGGAAATATTGTGGCTGGACGCCTGGAACAAAGCCGCCGGGGTGATGCTGCGCACACCGGGACGGGGCAGTTTGTCTCTTTGGGGGCCATGGGCATTTTGCTTTGGGGCAGCCGCCTATTTTTTTCCGCTTTACGAGCCATCACCTTTTTTGCCGCTGGCTGTGCTGTTGGTGTGCCTGGGTGTCGGTTATTGGGTGCATCGGCGTACCGGATCAAATGGTTTGTGGGCTATTTTTATCCTGGTCATGATTGCCACTTTTCTGTCTGGATGGGGCAGGGCGCAATGGCGCAGTCATTCCCGCGCGGCACCAGTCTTGAGTGCCAAGAGCACAGTTTACAAGGGGCATGGTCTTGTGCTTGGCGTTGATAAGGAGCGCGGCCATCGGGCGCGATACCTGATAGCACCCTCGTCACTGGGAAGGCTGAGCGCGTCTGATATGCCAAAACGCATACGCATGACTGCTTTTGCCAATGATGCACAAACCGGTGATCAGGTTAACTTTACAGCTGCCTTGCAAGCCCCGCCAAAGGCACGTTTTCCAGGGGCATATAATTTTGCCAAAGCCGCCTGGTTCAAGTCGATCGGGGGCACCGGTTTTTCTTATGGACATTTGCGATCTCTTGGCGTTTCGCCTCAAACGCCCGGCTTTTCGCTAAGATTGGCTAAAATACGGCGCAAAATGGCAGTGCGTATCCGCGAAAGCCTGGGGGGGCAAAAAGGTGCGATTGCCGCAGCATTGGTCACCGGGGACCGCAGTGCCATAAATAATAAGACGGCAGAGGATTTGCGCGTCGCCGGACTGGCGCACATGCTGGCCATTTCCGGTCTGCATATGGGCTTGGTGGCGGGCCTTGTATTTGGCGTTGGGGGGATGATGTTTGCCGCCATTTCCGCGATAGGTGAGCATTATGATGCCCGCAAGCCTGCAGCGCTTCTTGGGCTATTGGTGGCCACGGGATATTTGCTGCTCTCCGGTGCCGGTGCCCCGACCGAGCGCGCATTTGTTATGACCGCAGTGGCCTTGGGCGCGGTGCTCTTTAATCGCCGGGCCCTTTCTTTGCGCACTATCTCCATTGCCGCTTTGATGGTGGCAGTCCTTAACCCTGAAAACGTTATTTCGCCGGGATTTATCATGTCGTTTTCAGCGGCCCTGGCCTTGATTGCATTTTATGAATGGGCAGGAAGCCGTGTGCAATTATTGCCTCGTCCGGTCGGGTTCAGCTTTTTGCAAACCCTTTCCCGACTGGCCGCCATTATTGGCGCACTGGCGTTGACCAGCCTGGTTGCTGGTTTTGCCACGGGGCCCTTTGCCGCCTTTTATTTTCACCGCGCCGCTGTTTATGGTTTGATTGCCAATATTGCAGCTATGCCGGTATTTACCTTTATCGTGATGCCCGCATTACTGGCCGGGACGTTGTTGGATGTGATCGGCATGGGCGCGCCATTTTATGCGCTGGCGGGATGGGGGCTTGATCTGATCATCAATATTGCCCACGGCGTAGCCCTTATGCCCGGTGCCCTGGCCAGAATTCCGGCGGCACCGCCATTGGTTCCCGCCATTATGGCTGCAGGTTTATTGCTGCTTTGCCTTACCCGATCATTTCGCCGTTTATGGGGTGTGGCCTCCATCGTGGTAGGCGTAATGATCTGGTCAAACACATCCCCGCCTGATGGGCTGATAACCGCTAATGGCGGGGCAATAAAGGTCATGGTCAATGATGAAATCAGACTGGTAGGTTTCGGCACATTTTCCAAATTTGAGTTAGGGCAATTGGCCAGCGCTCTGGCCATTGCCCCGCAAAACGCTATTCACATCAAAAAAGCATCCAAAGTGCTTTCCTGTGATGCTGCCGGGTGCATGGCACAGCTCATGGATGGCAGACGCATCGTCTTTAATCTGGATATGGGGCAATTGGAAGAAGATTGCCGACATGCGGATATCGTAGTGGCAGGTTCAGCCCCGTCCGCCAGGACGGCAACGCGTTGTCCTGCCGATCGATTGATCCGCCCGGCAATGAATGAGGAAGTCACATATTTCCTAAACTTTGACCATGAAAAGGCAGAAAAAATAATACCCAATCCAATACGGCCTTGGTCAAAAAGTATGCCGTAGTGCTGTGTTGTAATATATATTACAACGCATTATATTGAAAAATTCATATGAATTAATGGTAACGGCGAACCAGTCCAACCAGTGTGCCCTGGACTTTCACACGGTCGGGTCCAAAAATCCGGGTTTCATAATCCGGGTTGGCAGCTTCCAGCGCGATGGCACCATTTTTTTTGCGCAGGCGTTTCAAGGTTGCCTCTTCATCATCAACCAGTGCCACAATAATTTCGCCATTTTGGGCCGTATCGGCTTTGCGGATGATAACGGTGTCGCCATCCAGAATGCCGGCATTGATCATGGAATCCCCTTGCACGGTAAGGGCAAAATGATGGCCTCTGCCGATCATATCGGCGGGGGCAGAAATGCGGGCCGTTTCATGAGATATGGCCTCGATCGGGGTGCCGGCGGCAATGCGTCCAAGCAGCGGAACATCCACGCTATTGGCCGCCTGCGGATGATCAAAATCAGCGGTAGTGCGCCCTTGTGCGGACTTTAACGTCGTAACGTCCGCGTTGGCCGCTTTTCTATCCTGTAAGTCTTCTGGCAGCTTGATCACTTCAAGTGCCCGTGCACGATGGGCAAGGCGGCGAATAAACCCGCGTTCTTCCAGAGCGGTAATCAAGCGGTGTATGCCTGATTTGGACGCCAGACCCAGGGCGTCTTTCATTTCATCGAATGAGGGCGAAATGCCTGTCTCCCCCAGACGTTTGTTGATAAATAACAATAGGTCGTGTTGTTTAGCGGTTAGCATGATATCACCAGAACAAAAAACGAATCTGTTCGCTATGTTCTATAGATGTTCTTGTCCCGCGTCAAGTCCGGATATCAAGCAGTGCCTTTGTGGCCGCTTGCACGTCGGTCTGTCGCATCAGGCTTTCGCCGACCAGTATGCCTCTGGCACCGGCGGTTTTAACCCGTTTTATGTCCGCAGGGGTGGCAATGCCACTTTCTGATACCAGGAAATGGGTTGCCGGTATTTGCGACGCGAGGTCTTCGGTTACGGCAAGCGAGGTTTCAAAGGTGGATAAATTGCGATTGTTTATCCCTACAAGGCGGATGGGCAAGCTCAGCGCCGCTTCAAGCTCCCTGGCATTATGGGCTTCCACCAGCACATCCATAGACAGGTCCTGGGCCAGCTCTGCCAGTTCTTTTGCTTGTGCGGGCATGAGTGCGGCCATGATCAGCAAGATACAATCTGCGCCAAGAACACGAGATTGCACCACCTGCCAGGGGTCGATGATGAAATCTTTACGCAAGACCGGCAGCGCGCAAGCCTCACGGGCTTCGCACAGGAAGTCATTATCGCCTTGAAAGTAATCATGATCGGTCAGAACGGAAAGACACGCCGCCCCGCCGCGCTGATAAGCGTCTGCCAGTTTTGCCGGACTAAAATCATCGCGAATAAGGCCCTTTGAGGGGCTGGCGCGTTTAATTTCGGCTATCAGGGCGATGCTGGTGCCCGTGGGTGGTGATTTTAAGGCTTGCAGGAACCCGCGTGTCAGCGTGCAATCGCGCACCAGTCCCAAAAGTTCGTTTATAGTTGTTTCACGTTTACCAGCGGTAATTTCGTCGCGTTTGGTTTCTAATACCTGATCCAATATGCTCATTGGTCAGGCTCGTTGGAAAGACGCACGAGGGTTTCCAGTGCGGCGGCGGCCTTGCCTTCATCCAGGGCTTTGGCGCAAAGCGCTATGCCTTGTGCAATATCTGCCGATTTTCCGGCTACAAAGACAGCCGCTCCGGCATTCAGCAGGGCAATATCGTAAAACGGGCCTTTTTTACCATCCAGCAGGGCCCGTATGGCTTTGGCATTTTGCGCCGGATCCCCCCCGGTCAGATCATTTTCAGAGGCGCGGGCAATGCCAAATTCTTCCGGGGTGATGTCAAAGGTTTGCACTTGTCCGTCTTGCAGGGCGCTGATGCGTGTCGGCCCGGTCGTGGTTATTTCATCAAGGCCATCATGGCCATGCACGACCCAGGCGCGCTGTCCGCCAAGTTCTTTTAACGCTCCGGCCATGGGCGCAGTCCAGCGGGCATCAAATACCCCCAATAACTGGTGGCGAACCCCCGCCGGATTGGACAGGGGACCAACCAGGTTGAATATAGAGCGTATGCCAAGCGCCTTTCGGGCATGGGCCACATGACGCATGGCAATGTGCAAAGCCGGGGCAAACATAAAACCAATATTGGCTCCGCGCATACAGGCTTCGACCCTGGCCGGGCTGATTTGCAGGCGCACCCCCAAGGCCTCCAGCACTTCGGCAGAGCCAGATTTGGAGCTGAGCGCCTTATTGCCATGCTTGGCGACACAGACCCCGGCGCCGGCAACGATCAGGGCTGCTGCCGTGGAGATATTATAGGTGCCCTTGGAATCGCCGCCAGTCCCACAGGTGTCGATGGCTCCTTTGGGGGCGGATACCGGGTTCAGGCGGGCGCGCAGCGCCAATGCGCCCTCGGTAATGACTTGCGTGCTCTCGCCAGTGATGCGTAATCCCATCAAAAATGCACCGATTTGTGCATTATCGACTTTGCCATCCATAATTAACGAAAACGCCTGGCGCGCCAATACCGTATCCAGCGTGTCACCGGCGGCCAGTTTTTCCAATATCGGGGTAAAATCGCTCATGCCGCACTGGCTTTTCGTGTGCAATAATTCATGAAGTTCTGTAAAATCTTGTGTCCATAATCTGAAGCAATGGATTCGGGGTGAAACTGAACCCCATGCACCGGTCGGCTCTTGTGTTGCAGCCCCATAATCTCACCGTCCTTTGTCTGGGCACTGATATGCAGGCAATCGGGCAGGCTGGCCCGTTCCACCGCCAGACTGTGATAGCGTGCAGCCTCAAAACCGTCTGGAATATCGGCAAACACCCCGCTGCCATCATGGAAGACAGGGCTGGTTTTACCGTGCATGATGGTCTTGGCCTGCACCACTTTGCCTCCATAGACCTGCCCAATGGCCTGATGGCCAAGACACACCCCAAGAATGGGCAGGTTGTCGGGGGCTTTTTGTAATAATTCCAGACATATCCCGGCCTGATTGGGATCGCACGGGCCGGGGGAAAGAATGATCCCGTCAGGCGCTGGCGCCAGCACATCCTGAACGCTTATAACGTCATTGCGATACACTTGGGTTTGCGCGCCCAGCTCCTGCACATAATGCACAAGATTGTAAGTGAAACTGTCATAATTATCGATAATGAGAAGCATGGGCAGACGTTTCCGGTTTTTGGTAATTTACGGCGTTGGCGCAAAGGTCGCAATGGGGGCTGGAAGTTAAGCGCATCTGCTCCATGCTAACCATTTGGTAACCATAAATGCGCCTGATGGCGTATGGACCGGCAAATGACTGATTCAAGAGGTTACAGGTTACAGCGCCTTGCCAAAGTGCGCGAACATCTGAAAGCCAATATGACCACAGAAAAGCATCAGCGCCGTTTTGGCGGATTTGCCTTATTGGGCATGGTGCTTGGGTCATTATTGGCCATTATCATAATGGCGGGTCTGTTACCGGACCGGGCCGGAGCCAGTGCAAAAACCAGTGGTAGATTTAGTATTCCCGCCCCAAAATCCGCCCCAAAATCTGCCCCAAAATCTGCCACGGAAACTACCCCCATATCGAAAACTGAATTATCTTTTCCATCGTCGTCCAAAACGGGGCATCATCGTAGCATACAGCCAGTCATTGCACTGGTTATTGATGATATGGGACCGGCCCATCAGTGGTCAGAGGCGGCGCTGGCCCTGCCCAAAGCGGTTACAATGGCGGTGCTGCCTTATGTATCTGATGCGCCCCAATGGGCCAGAAAAGCGCAAGCGGCCGGGCATGAAGTGATCCTGCATATGCCGATGGAGCCATACGGTCTGGAAGATCCGGGACCGGGGGCCTTGTTGCGCAGGCTTTCAACAGATCAGAATCGCCAGCGCCTTGAAGCAGCCATTTTGGCGGTGCCAGGCATTGTCGGGGTTAATAACCATATGGGTAGCCGCTATACCGCCTGTGCGCGCTGCACAATGATGGTGGCAAAAACGCTGCATGATCGCGGGCTTTATTTTCTGGACTCCATGACCATACCCTCCAGCACAGCCGCAGACGAAGCCCAAAAAGCCGGGGTGGCGGTGATCAGGCGCGATGTTTTTCTGGATGATGTTGATGATGCGCAAGCGATTGAACGTCAGATGCGAAGGGCGGAACAACTGGCCCGCCAAAGCGGCGTTGTGGTGGTCATCGCGCATCCAAGGCCGGGCACGCTGACCGCTTTGCAGGACTGGCCAAAGCGGCTGGCCAAACTTGAAATAAAGATGGTTTCGCTGAGCGCGGCGATGGAACAAAAACGCGCACAGGAGCGGGGCACATTTCGCCGTTCAGCGGGCTTGTAAAGATATCTAGGGTCCAGACTCAATCAAATGGTTTAATTTCATGCCTTTAGGAAATATTGAATGGAAGAAAGGCGGGTGCAGCAAAGGCTACCCGCCTTTGCAAGGCTGGGTTTCGACAGACAGTGGTTCCTGAAGGCACCTGTAAGGCGAGGGTTCTTTTTCGCTTAAAGACGTCAAAAGACCTTGAAAATACACCATATTTCCGTCGCCCATTCTCCTGTAAATTTTCCCCTTTGGCAAAAAAACCTCTCCTCGTGAAATCAAGCATCTGAAGAGGCAAGGACCCTAGTTAAACCGCCAGGCCTGTTCGGCGGCACGAAACAGCGCCCGTGATTTATGCACCGTTTCCATGCGTTCGCTTTCCGGGTCACTATCCAGCACCACCCCGCCGCCGGCCTGCACATACATCATTCCATCCTTGATAATGGCCGTGCGCAGGGCAATACAGGTATCCAGATCGCCACCCGCAGAGAAATAGCCGATGGCACCGGCATAAAGCCCGCGCTTTTCAATTTCCAGCTCATTGATGATTTCCATGGCCCGGATTTTGGGGGCGCCAGAAACCGTTCCGGCAGGAAAACCTGCAAACAGCGCATCAATGGCATCTTTATCTTCTGCCAGTTCACCTTCGACATTGGAGACAATGTGCATCACATGGCTGTAATGCTCTATGCCAAACTGTTCGGTAACGCTGACGCTGCCGGCATTGCACACCCTGCCGACATCGTTGCGACCAAGGTCCAGCAGCATAAGGTGTTCGGCGCGCTCTTTCGGATCAGACAGCAGTTCTGCTTCAAGGGCGGCATCTTCGGCCGGATTGGCCCCGCGTGGCCGGGTGCCGGCGATGGGGCGCACCGTCACCTGGCGATTACGCACCCTGACCAGAATTTCCGGGCTGGAGCCGACCACGCTAAAATTTTCAAAATTGAGATAATACAAAAACGGCGACGGGTTTAAGCGGCGCAATGAACGGTAAAGGGCAAAGGCTGGCGCATTAAGCGGGGCGCTAAAGCGCTGGCTTGGCACCATCTGGAAGATGTCACCCGCCTTGATATAGTCTCTGGCGCGCTCGACCATGGCCCGGTAATGATCCGGGGCGGTATTGCTTTGCGGTTCTGGTTGCGCGTCACCCAGGGTCCCCTGATTGATGGGCGGGGTTTGCACCGCTTTGCACAATTGTTCCTGTAAACCATCCAGTCTGTGCATTGCCGCTGACCAGGCATCTTTGGCACTGCGGCCAGGCGTCGGCCTGACCGGTGTGGTCAGCACAATTTCCTGGGCAACGGAGTCAAATATGGCAATCAGGGTAGGGCGGATCAGCAGCGCATCATCAAGCCCAAGCGCATCGACCTTTGAAACGGGCAGTGTTTCCACATGATTGATCATATCATAACCCAGATAACCAAATACACCGGCGGCCATTGGTGGCAGACCTTGCGGAATGGTGACTTGCGCGTCATTTACAAACTGGCGCAGGGCCTCAATGGGGGGCAGGGCAGAGGTCTGCCACGCACCATCCGGGACTTTAATTTGCGCCTGATCATGGCGGACTCTCCAGACCATATCAGGGGCCAGCCCGATTATGGAATAGCGGCCACGCCAGTCGCCCCCCTGAACCGATTCCATCAAGAAAATGTCTGGTTGTTGCGGTCCAAGGCGCAACATGGCCCCCACCGGGGTGAGAAGATCGTCAATAAGCGTGCGTGACAGAATTTGCGCGACGCCCTGTTCATAAAGCGCGCTAAAATCCTCATCCGGCTCTACGGACAGATTTTCCAAAGACCCTAACCTTCCGGGTTATCACCAAGAGCCAGTGCTTTCAGGCGCGGGTCCTGACGCACGTTAAATTCCTCCATCAAGCCACGCAGAAACTCCGTCTGCAGATCGGCGGCCATGGCATTGCCAATGGTGGATCGGCGCACTTCCAGTAAGGAATCCGGTGCGGGCGGGGCGGAAAGAATGTTTTCCAGACGGGCAATAATCAGTTCTTCGCCACTGACATCAGGGGCCATGGTCACTTCACCTTTGGTAACACCAAAGATTTGGCTGGCATGGCGCTGGCTAAGCGGGGGAACCGCCTGGCCACGTCGCAGCACCGCCGATTCAACTTTTGCACCGGGATAACGCGCGGCGATCACATTGGCGTCTTCACCGGCTTTCAAAGAAGCGACAATTTTCCCGGCGATCGCTTTTAAGGCCAGACCATTTTCATTATTGATCCAGGCTTTGCGCACCTGATCGAGAATATCTTCGAGCTTTGGGGTCTGTGGAGCCTCAATGGCATCGGTGCGCAGGGCATAATAATCCCCGTTTGCCGTCTCCAGAATTTCTGATTCAACCGCTTCGTCAGTTGCAAACAGGGTTTTTAAGATTTCCGGCGCGTTACTCAGCGTTGTGACCGGCTGACCGGACGCATCATTCCCGAAACGATCAACCGGGGGCAGGGTGAGCAATAACAGGTTTGCAGCTTCGGCGGCTTCTTCCAGCGTTGCCCCGCTGGCTCTGGCATCTTCAAACTTGCCAACCAGTTCATAAAGCTGGTCGGCGGCTTCTTCCTTGATGAATTCATCGCGCAAGGTGTCGTGCACTTCATCCAGGCTTTTCTCAACCGCCGGGGTGATGGCGTTGACTTTCCATGCGGCCCAGGCAAGGCGTCCTTCACTGACCCCGGTCCCATCCTTTTTGCCGGCAAAAACAGCCTCGGCAATCTGGTCATCGGGGGTGTCGGTAACGGGGGTGTTTTCAAAGACGATCGGAGGACTAAGATTGAGGGACTTGGTGATCTCTTGTGCTTCCTCACCCGCTGCCAGGCGGTTTTTCACCACGATAGCCGTGGCCTCATCCGGGGTGCTGATCTGCACCCAGCTTCGGGTTTGGGGTGTGGACATTTCCGCTTTGCGAAATTCATACAATTCCTTGATTTTATCTTCTGGAACATCGATTTCAGAGGCCAGGTCGCTGGCGGAAATTGTAACCAGGCTGGCCACCCGAAGTTCAGGGGTTTTGAAGCTGTCCTCATGCTCTTTGGCAAAGGCCTGCAAATCTTCTTCAGTTGGTTCTTTTGGTTTCGGAATAACGGATTTTGGCAATAATATTTCTGTGATAATCCGGGATTCACCTTCAAAGGCCATTTCAATCTGTGCCATGGATTTTGGGGCAATGACACCGCGCACCACCGGTGCCGTGAGCTGTGTGCGCAACAGATCACCACGCACATCCTGCTCAAACTGTTTGGGGGAATATCGAGCATTGGCCAGTGCCGAACGGTATTGCTCTTCGCTGAATTTGCCGGTGATCGGATCCAAAAAGGCATCAAAGCCGAGCACTTCGCGCGCTACCAGCTTGTCAGACATGCCAACGCCCATCTGTGTGGCTTTGGCGTCCAGGGCCGCTTCATTGGTCATGCGTTGCAATAACTGGTCCGCAAGGCCATAATCACGAGCTTGTTTGGAAGTGACCTTGCCTTGGGTTTCCCGAATGATGCGGTTTAATTCACGATCCCAGGCGACAGCATAATCCTGAACGGAAACCTTGTTTGGGCCAACCACAACAACCGCATCGCCTTGCCCGCCGCGAAATACATCACTAATGCCCCAAACGGCAAAACTGAGGATCAAAAGGCCGATAAGCACAATAGCCACTGGCGATTTGGCCATGGCACGCATTTGTTCAAGCATTCTAGACTCCAGGAAAGGCAAAAGGCAAAACCATGCTGAATGTAAGGGGGTGCTGCGTGAACAGCAAGGCATGCAATTGCCCAATATCACCCATGCTGTTAGTAAGCGCCAGGATGGGAATTTGATATGAGGCTCGACATGACACGCAGGAGGCTGATTGCCGGCAACTGGAAAATGAACGGGTTGCAAAGTGCCCGTAAAGAACTGGTTGATTTGATTGCCCGCCTTGGGGGTGAGGCACCAACGGATCGGGATGTTCTGCTTTGCCCGCCGGCGACCTTGTTGGCCGATATGGTTCGCGATAGTGCCGATAGCGGCGTAAGTCTGGGCGGTCAGGATTGTCATTATGAAACCCATGGTGCCCATACCGGTGACATTTCCGCGCTCATGCTAAAAGATGCCGGGGCAGGTTATGTGATTGTCGGCCATTCGGAACGCCGCGCAGACCATGGCGAAACCGATGAAATGGTCAAAGCCAAGGCAAAAGTTGCGATTGAAGCTGGTCTGATTGCCATTGTCTGCGTTGGTGAAACCCTGGCTGAACGTGAGGCTGATCTGGCCTTTGAAGTGGTGGGCAGGCAGGTTGAAGGCTCGGTGCCTGATGGTGCCAGTGCAGAGAACTGCGTTCTGGCCTATGAGCCGGTATGGGCGATTGGCACCGGCAAGGTGGCCACCATTGATGATATTGCTGCGATGCACGCGCACATACGGGCAAGACTGGAAGGCATGGGCGGGGCAGGCCTGAAAAATGCGCGCATACTTTATGGTGGCTCCGTCAAACCTGCCAATGCGGCACAAATCTTTCAAACCCCGAATGTGGATGGTGGCCTGATCGGTGGTGCCAGTTTGCGCGCCGGGGACTTTTTCGCCATTATCAGCGCCTGCAATTGATACAATTCCAGCACCAGCGGTAAAGTATTCTCAATACCTTGGCCCCATAGTATTTGTGAACATCGCAGGTTTTGCGATATGGGGGCCTTGGGGTTATGCGTAAAGTAAGAAAATTTCAGGATGCCCGCGTTCTGTTGTTTGACACAGAGCCAACGAATTTGCGTGTTACACGCGCCGCCCTGTTTGAGATAGGGTTTCGGGAAATAGAATCCGTGCAGAATTTCAAAGATTTCAGCAAACATGTCTCGCATGGTAATTATGATCTGATTATTGCCGAAGTGCATAATGCCGGTGGCGGGGTTGCTGATCTGATGCGTAAACTGCGCACCGGCGATATTGGGGTTAATCCCTTTGTTGTGACCATAACTACCAGTTGGGACCGGCAGACCGAAAGCGTGCGCCAACTGGTTGATGCCGGTGTGGATGATTTACTTCTGCGGCCATTTTCCACCCGTGACCTGGCCGCCCGTGTGCATGCCGCCGTTACAGCCAGAAAAGGCTTCGTGGTGACCGGTGAATATGTAGGGCCGGATCGTCGTGGTAAAAATGATCGCGACAACAGTGCCGAGCTGTTTCACCCGCCCAACACGCTGAAAAGCGTTGTGCATGGTGAGGCCGAGGGGGTTGTCGATCATAATGAGGCCATCGAGGAAGCCCGCCAGAAAATGAGCCGGGAGCGTATTCGCACCCTGGCTATGCGCATCATTGTTGCGGTGGAATTAAAACTGGATGATCCGGAAACCGGTGCCAGTATTAATGCAGAAGAGATTGATGGTCTGGCGCGCGAACTACGCCGCCGCCTGCGTGGTCTTGGGGCGCCTGATGCCGTAGAATTGTCCAGCGCCCTGGTGGAAATTACTACCGAAGCCCTGGAGCCAGATGGTGAAACCGAGCAAAGGCTGCGCTTGATCAGAGAGTTGGCGCTGGGGGCTTTTACCGCCTATGCCGATGGTGACGATCTGGAGCGCACCACAGGCGAGGTGGACCGCACGGTAAGTGTTTTGCGTGAGAAACTGCAGGAACAGAGCCTGCGGGACTGGCGCCGGGAGCTGACCGGCGCTATATAGCGCCCGAACCCGCATTAATTTTTGCTGGTTTGCCCACATTTTATGCCTGCATTTTATGTCAGAGACACCCGTGCCATGACCACAGTTTTATTGACGATACACTTTTTGATTAGCGTTGCCCTGGTGGCGACCGTATTGCTGCAACGTTCCGAAGGTGGTGCGCTGGGCATGGGCGGTGGACCAGGCGGTATGATGTCCGGGCGCGGTGCCAGCGATGTGCTGACCCGTTCCACCTCCATTCTTGGCGCGCTATTTTTTACCACCAGCATTTTGTTGACCGTGGTTCCCAGCCTTGGTAAATCCAGTGACAGTGTGGTGATTGGTGTGCCAAGTTCTGAATTACAGGATGTTGCAAAGCCTGCAACCATTGAGAAAAATGCCGAACCTGCACCGGCTAAACCGGCCGATGCAGCAACGCCTCAGCCAGAACCAACGCCAGAAGAAGAATAAACCCGTTTTCAATTAATTCACGGATTTCGCCAGGCTCTATAGACCCTTGCGCGAATCGGCAATAAGGTGTGCGCCCATGTCGCGATATATATTTATCACTGGCGGCGTGGTCTCCTCATTGGGAAAAGGCCTCGCCTCTGCCGCGCTGGGTGCGCTCCTGCAAGCCAGAGGCTATAGCGTTCGGCTGCGCAAGCTGGACCCGTATCTGAATGTCGATCCCGGCACGATGTCGCCATATCAGCACGGCGAGGTTTTCGTTACCGATGACGGGGCCGAAGCCGATCTTGATCTTGGCCATTATGAGCGCTTTACCGGGGTTGCCGCCGCGCAAAGCGATAACATCACTACGGGGCGTATTTATCAGACAATCATAGAACGTGAACGCCGGGGCGACTATCTTGGTGCCACTGTGCAGGTCATCCCTCATGTTACCGATGCCATTAAGGAATTTATCCTGTCTGATGCCGGGGGAGTAGACTTTGTATTGTGCGAAATCGGTGGCACGGTTGGCGATATAGAGGCACTGCCTTTCTTTGAAAGCATCCGCCAGGTTGGTCTGGAACTTGGGCCATCAAGGGCCGCTTATATTCATGTGACGCTGTTGCCCTTTATTTCGGTGGCCGGAGAGTTGAAAACCAAACCGACCCAGCACTCGGTCAAGGAATTGCGCTCAATCGGAATTCAACCCGATATTTTGCTCTGTCGTTGCGAACACCCCATCCCGGTAGGCGAACGGCGCAAAATAGGCCTGTTTTGTAATGTGCGCGAAAGTGCCGTTATCCCGGCACTGGATGCTGGCTCAATCTATGATGTGCCGCTGATTTATCATCAAGAAGGTCTGGATAGCGAAGTGTTGGCGCATTTTGGTATGGGTGATGATGGTGCGCAACTGGATCTGTCCCGGTGGGAAGAAATATCATCGCGTATTCATAATCCCGATGGTGAAGTTTGCATTGCGGTGGTTGGAAAATACACCGTATTGCCCGATGCCTATAAATCCTTGATGGAAGCCCTGGTGCATGGTGGCATTGCCAATAATGTCAAAGTGCTGATCAAATGGATCGAGAGCGAAACCTTTGAGCGCGAAGATGAGGCCCTGGCCACGCTTTCCAATGTGCATGGTATATTGGTGCCTGGCGGTTTTGGCGAACGCGGTGCCGAAGGCAAAATACGCGCTGTGGAATTTGCCCGCGAGCGCAAGGTGCCATATTTTGGCATCTGCTTTGGCATGCAGATGGCAGTGATCGAAGCGGCCCGCCATCTGCAAGGCTCGAAAGATGCCACCTCCAGCGAGTTTGAAGGCACGGGCACCCATGTGGTTGGCCTGATGACTGAATGGACCAAAGGCAAAAATAAGGAAACCCGTGGGCACAAGGACGATCTGGGCGGCACCATGCGCCTTGGTGCGTATCCCGCTCGCCTGAAAAAAGGCAGCCTTGTGCACCGGATTTATGGCACTGAAGACATTAGCGAACGGCACCGTCATCGCTTTGAGGTCAATATTGCCTGGAAAGACCGTCTGGAAAACCAGGGCATGATTTTCTCTGGCCTGTCACCGGATGGCCAATTGCCGGAAATCGTCGAACTTGAGGACCACCCATGGTTTGTCGGCGTGCAATTTCACCCGGAACTAAAATCGCGACCCTTCGCGCCCCACCCGCTGTTTGCCAGCTTTATCGAAGCGGCCCTGGTGCAAAGCCGCATGGTTTAAGGGCCTTTCGATCAAGCCTGTGGGCAGCGCACACCATGAAGCTGTCCTTGCAGAACGGGTGCCGGCCATCCAGTGCGGCTTTGGTGCAGATTCTGGACTACCGGGACAGGCCCGGTAATGACAGCCTGTCGAAGGATGGATAGCACCATCCGGATTTGCGTTTCTCCATCCTTCGAGACGATTGCTACGCACCTCAGAGTCTGCCCCCGGACCTGATCCTCAGGATGAGGCCATAGAAAGTATAATAACAACCTCATGTTGAGACGGCGCGCAGCGCCCTCGAAACATGGAGGGCAACGTGCCACTAATATACCCCGACAGCGCGCCTGTAGGACAAGTTACAGGCAATCCCCATCCTCGTCGTCCTCCGGCATGACCGGAGGACCCATACTGAGTTGTAGTT
>JAJFFP010000063.1 GCA_021776595.1 Robiginitomaculum sp.
TGTGCCTTCGGCATAGGGCCGCGCCACGATTTGCAGACCGGCCGGCAGGTTGCCGTATGAATAGCCCATGGGCACGGTGATGGCCGGCAGGCCGGTACTGGGCGACAGGCTTTGGGAATTATCGCCTTTATATTCCTCGCGGCCCTTGTCCAGATGGGCGGGCGGATTGCTCCAGGTCGGGAAAATCAACGCGTCAAGATTATGCGCGTCCATGGCGTCCAGCACGTCTTTGCGATAGCTGGCGCGTAAAGGGTTGTTCAGATAACGCTGGCACGGCTCATCCCATTCCTCTGGCGGACGATCGGCGGGAAAAGCGGAAAAGTACTCCAGCCCGCCTTTGGCATCCGGGCCATACAGCCCTTTCTCCAGCACCGTATTAACATCGGTAAACGGGGCGGCATCGCCCAGGGTTTTCAAGTATTGCGCCATGTCATAACGAAAACTGGGGCAGCCATCATCGGTATCAATATGACGGCGTATATCCTTGATCGTGAGAGGATCAATGATAATGGCACCGGCTTTGAGCAGATCGCGTAAGGATTGCTCAAAAATGGCCATCACCTGCGGGTCGGCATCCTTGGTGTTTACAAACTCACGCACAACACCAAGGCGCGCGCCCTTTAAGCCATCTTTGATCAAAAAGGCGGTGTAATCATCGGCTTTTTTACCCTGGCCCTGGGCAGTGACCGGATCAGCCGGATCATAGCCCGCCACCACATTAAAAAGCCGCGCCGCATCCTCGACACTGCGCGCCATTGGCCCGGCAATATCGCGATCGGCAAGCAGGGGAATTACCCCGTCGCGACTGGTCAGTCCCATGGTCGAGCGAATGCCCACCAGCGCCAGATGCGAAGATGGCCCGCGTATGGAATTGCCGGTATCAGAGCCAAGCCCGGCAAAGGCAAAGCTGGCCGCCACCGCCGAAGCGGTGCCGCCCGATGAGCCAGCGGGAACCCGGCCCAGATTATAGGCATTGGCGGTGGTGCCAAATGATGACGAAATGGTTTCGCGCGGGCTGAATGCCCATTCTGCCATATTGGTTTTGGCAATAATAATGGCATCGGCTTCACGCAGTTTTTGCACCATAAAGGCATCATTGGGGGGTGTGCTGCCTTTTAAGGCAATCGAGCCACCGGTGGTGGGGAAATCATAGGTATCAAAATTATCCTTGACCACAATGGGCACACAATAAAGCGGGCCAAGAGGCGTCTTGGTGATACGGGCCACATCCATGGCTTCGGCCCGGTTCAGTGCATTTTCATTGATCATGATGATGGCATTCAGGGCGTGCGGTTTGTCATAGGCTTTGATACGGGCCAGCTCGGCGCGCACCACGGCTTTACAGGTAGTTTCGCGGTGCTCCAGCGCCTTGTGCAGATCGGCGATGTTGGCCTCGATCACGGAAAATTCTGTCGCGGGTTTTTGCTTTTGGCCGCATGAAATGAGCAGAACGGTAAGGGCCAGAAGGGTAAGGACGGTGATGATGCGCATGGTGGTTTCCTGATGGCTGGTTGTTTTTTTGCACTTTGCCACAGAAGCCTGCGCGGGCCAAACACAAACCATTCTGTCCACTACGAGAATCATTGCAGGGTGTGTTTATGTTAGACGAGGCAAGTATAAAAGCCGGTGAGGAAATGCACGCACTGGCGCGGCGGCTGTTTCCCATTTGCCGCAGTCTTACCGGTGATGGAGTGCGCCAGACCCTTGCCATATTGGGTGAGCATTTACCGGATTTGAGAATCCATGAAGTGCCAAGCGGCACAGCGTGTTTTGACTGGGAAATTCCGCCAGAATGGAATATTCGCGCCGCCTGGATTGAAGACCCAGAGGGCCGCCGCATTGTCGATTTTAAGGATAATAACCTGCATGTGGTTGGCTATTCCACACCCGTTGATTGCCAGATTGATCTGGCGCACTTGCAAGAGCATTTGCACACATTGCCCGATGAACCGGATGCCATTCCCTATATCACCTCCTATTATCAGGAACGCTGGGGTTTTTGCCTGACGGACAAGCAGCGTCAAGGCCTGAAAGATGGGGTTTACAAGGTTAAAATTGATGCGGACCTGAACCCCAAAGGCAATATGACCTATGGGGAATTACTGATACCGGGGCAAAGCAAAAAAGAGGTGTTCCTGTCCACTTATGTATGCCACCCCTCAATGGCCAATAACGAACTTTCCGGCCCCATGGTGGCCACCTGGCTGGCCAAATGGGTGGCCTGTGCGCCGCGCCATTACAGTTATCGCTTTGTGTTTATTCCAGAAACCATTGGCTCCATCTGTTATCTCTCGCGCCATCTGGTGCATTTACAGGCCTATATGAAGGCCGGTTTTAACCTGACCTGTATGGGCGATGAGCGCGCGTTTTCTTATCTGCCAAGCCGGGCGGGTGATAGCCTTGCCGACCGGGCGGCGCAGCATGTTTTGTCTCATATGGCCCCCGAATATATCCGTTATGACTGGCTGGACCGGGGTAGCGACGAGCGCCAGTATTGCGCGCCGGGGGTGGACTTGCCGGTGGCCAGTATTATGCGCTCCAAATTTCATGAATATCCACAATATCATACCTCGCTGGATGATCTGGATTTCGTAACGCCAATGGGGCTGGCAGGCGGCTATCTGGCGGTGCGCCGGGCACTGGAAGCCATCGAGGCCAACCGGTGTTGGAAAGCGAGCCTCTTGTGTGAGCCGCAAATGGGCAGGCGCGGGCTATATTCCACGCTGGGCACCCGCGAACCAGAGTCGGCCACGCGTATGCGTATGCACATTTTATCACTGGCCGACGGGAATCATGATCTTCTGGCTCTGGCGGAAAAACTACGCCAGCCTATATGGGAAATCAGCCCCTTTATCGACGAGTTGGTGGCCCATGGATTATTGGAGGACGTGGAATGAGCGACAAAAAAACTGTGGCGGTTGCCGATCATTATAATGCCGTGGTCGAGGATTATCATCTTAATTATGACGACGAGGCCCATAAGACCCTGCCGCATTATCCGGCAAACTATTTTCGTCTAAATATCCTCAAACGCGAAGTGGCCAAACTGGGCGCGCAATCCATCTATGAAGCGGGACTGGGTGAGGGCACCCCATTGGCGCATATGGCGCACATGGGCCTGCGTGTGGCAGGCAGTGATATTGCAAAGAATATGGTGGCTGCCGCCAAGGCTAATTTTGAACGACGGGGCCTTGATCCGGATGTTATCCAGTTAGGCAATATTGATGAGCCGGAAAGTTTTGTCAATCAACTGGAAGCCGGTCTGTTTGATGCGATGATGGCTTCTGGTGTGCTACCTCATGTTCGCGATGACCAGAGCGCCTTGCGCAATATGCGCTCCATCGTGCGTCCCGGCGGCACGGTCTTTATCGAATTTCGCAACAAGCTGTTTTCCATGTTTACGCTAAACCGTTTCACCAAGGAGTTTTTCCTGGATGAACTGCTCAAAGACGTGCCGGATTTATTGCGTGATGCGGTGGCTGATGAGCTGGACCAACGTATGGCCACCGATCTGCCGCCTATTCGTGATGTCACCGAAGATGGCGATGGGCCGGGCTATGACCTGATACAGGCCAATTATCATAATCCATTTGAATTGACTGAACTCTTTGAGAAAGTCGGCTATTCGGGCATGAAAATTCACTGGTATCATTTTCATCCTGCCCCGCCCATGCTGGAAACCTCCATTGGCCCGGCCTTTCGCAAGGCGGCCATGGAAATGGAATATGATCAAAGCTGGCGGGGCATGTTCCTGTGCTCAGCCGGGGTGGTGCAGGCCGTGCGCAGTTAGGGTCAGGGCTTGACCCTGGGAAGTTTCGCTTTTGCACATGACTTTGCTTTCATCCTGAGCTTGTTGAAGGATGAGGGGCCATATGCCGGTTTAATTGACACCCCAGTCTTTTAGAATCGCCTCGTTATCAGCGCCAGGACTGGCCGGTGGTCCGGCAATGGCGCCTGGTGTTTTAGAAAATCGCGGTGCCGGAGCCGGTTGCAAAACGCCATCAATTTCCAGCAGGTTTTGCCGCGCCTTATTATGCGGGTGATCGGCTGCTTCTACCATATCCATCACCCCGGCGGCGCAGACATCGCTGCCTTCCAGCAAAGCCTGCCAGTGATCGCGGGGGTGTTTGATGAATATGGCGGCGAGTTTGTCGCGTAAAACAGGCCAGCGGCTCTGCTCATAGGGGTTGTCCCATTGCCCGCCATCAAGGCCCAGTTTCTCGCGCAACAGGGCGTAAAATTGCGGCTCAATCGCACCGATAGTAAAATACTTGCCGTCCGCACAAGCGTAAGTGCCATAAAAAAAGGCCCCGCCGTCCAGAATATTGCTCTGGCGTTTGGCGGCATCCCACATGCCGCTTTCGCGCAACCAGTGTATTGGCGTCATCAGGCTGATGGCCCCATCCACAATGGCACAATCCACCACCTGACCCTCGCCGGTTTTTTGTGCGTGGTGCAGGGCTGCCATAATGCCAAAGGCCAGATACAGCGCGCCGCCACCATAATCACCCACCAGATTGAGCGGCGGGGCAGGGGGGCGATCAGCCTCGCCCATGGCCGCCAGTGCCCCGGTGATGGCGATGTAGTTCAGATCATGACCAGCGGCCTGCGCCAGCGGGCCATCCTGGCCCCAGCCGGTCATGCGCGCATAGACCAGTGCCGGATTTCCTCCCAACAATGTATCGGGTCCAAGGCCCAGTTTTTCCATGATGCCGGGGCGAAACCCCTCCATCAAGGCATCTGATTTAGCCGCAAGGGCATGTGCGGTATGGCGGCCTGTTTTTGATTTCAAATCCAGTGTAATTGAGCGCTTGCCCCGTGCCTGAATATCCACTTTGCCGGGATCGGGTGTTCCCGGTCGGTCGATACGCACCACATCGGCCCCCAGATCACTGAATAACATGGCACAAAACGGTACCGGGCCCAAACCTGCAAATTCCAGTATTTTCAAGCCGGAGAGCGGGCCGCAAGGTGGTGTGTTTTTTTCCATATCTTATCCCTTTATTATGGCTCGTTTATGCCATTATGCTGGTCTGGCGAATCGGAGGGGATTGTAGCGCACAGTATGGATTTCACGGCACGAATTCTAATTGTCTGTGATGGCGAAGGTGTGGTTGCACAAACCGCGGAAAGGTTGAACCGTTCCGGCATCAATACCATCACCGCCAAAACCGATACAGAAGCCAAAATTGCGGCGGCTGACTTTACGGTTGAAGGGGTGCTGTTGGATGCACAAACCCGCCCGTTTGAGGACGCTGCCAAATTGGCACTAGCCTTAAAAACCATAGCAGGTGTGCGCCCGCTGCCAATCCTGGCGGTCGCCGACCCCACAGAAAACGAAAAGGGTGAGGATTTATTCTCCAGCCTGCTTCGTCCGCCCGTGCATCCGGCGCAGATGGAGGCGAGGCTGCTTTCGGCATTGCGTGTGGCGCTGATGGCAGAAGAAGCGGTGCAACGGCGTAAAACCATTGCCGATCTTGGTGTAGAGCAAAAAGCGCTGGGTGATATTACGCTGGCCAATGACCCGGTCTCCATTTTGTTTGTCGGGGCGGCGGCGCCGCAATTTATTGCTCTAAAAAATGCACTTGAACAGGCGGGCGCGAACATTACTGCCGCCATGACTTCGTTTACAGCGTTTGATTATCTGCATGACCGTAATTTCGATGCCATTGTGCTGAATGCGCTTGGCGAAAACGAGCCGGCTTTTACCATTGTTGCGGCCATGCGCCGCAATACCCGGCTGTTTCATGTTCCGGCGGTATTGCTGGTCAATGCCAAGACATTCATGGACGTGGATGAAGCCTTTGCCCGTGGCACCAGTGACCTTCTTGATGCCAAAGTCGATGAAGCGGACGCCAGACAGCGTATATTGGGTCTGGCGCGTGAGCGGCAACGCCACGAGCAGACCAAAGCCCTGTTCGAGGGGGTGCGCACTGCCGCTGTGGTGGACAAGGATACCGGCTTGTTCAATCCCACCTTTTTTGCCCGTCATATGGGGCGTATGACCCGCCGGGCGCGCGAGATCAATCGACCATTATCATTGGCGGTATTGCGTGCTGTGGCCCCGCCCGGCATAGAAAAAATTTATCGTGACTCGGCGCAACGCCAGCTTGGCGGCATGTTGCGCCATCTTGTGCGGGCTGAGGATATGGCCTCGCGCCTTGGTGCCGGTGCATTTGCGATCGTTATGCCAGGAACCACCAAGGCCGCAGCCCAGATTGCCGCCAATCGCATAGAGAGTGTCATTGATTGCACCGCCTTTGAGAGCGGCAATGATGAAAAGCCATTCCAGTTGGAACTGGAAACCCGTGTTGTGGAGCTGCGCGCCCGTGAATCCAGTGAAGGGCTTTTGCAGCGGGCGCTGGACAAAAGCTGAATTATTTCCCGGATTTTTCAATCGAACGCCCCTTTTTGATGGCACCATCCCCAAAACGGGCGCGGGCATGGTCCATGGCCCGTTCCGCCTTTGCGCGTCGCGGGGCTTCCCTATCCAATAGATCCCGTAAATCATCTCCATCGCCTGCGGGACACAGGGAAGAGAAACCGGCACCGATCAAACGAAAGGCGCGCCCCTGTGCCTCTTTGGCAAGCAAGGGTTGCAGCGCGCGAAACAAAGCGTCCGCCAGATTGGTGGGTGGGTCGAGGGGTTTTTGCCGGGTCAGGCTCTGGTGATGGCGGTCTTTTAACTTTATGACCGCTGTGCCGCCTGCCAGGCCTTTGGCCTTGGCCTGCCGTGATGCGCGCTCACATTGTTGCCATAAACAGGTTTCCAGCGTTTCCAGCGAAGTTAAATTTTTGGCAAAAGTGGTTTCAGACGAAATGGACTTACGCTTTGAAGCCGGGGTAACTTTGCGCTTATCCTCTCCACGGGCCAGATGCGCCAGCCGCAAACCCTGCTCGCCAAAGCGCCTGGCCATATCACCTACGGGCATATTCTGGATTTGATCGATGCGGGTAATGCCTTCGCTGGCCAGTTTGCGGGCAAAAGCCGGTCCTACGCCATAAATGAATTGCACCGGCTTATCGGCCAGAAAATCCGCCGCCTCCGCAGGTGAAATGATTGAAAAGCCAGATGGTTTATCCAGATCAGAGGCGGTCTTGGCGAGGAATTTATTACCCGAAAGACCAATGGAAACCGTTATACCCATTTTCCGCTCTACCATGTTCTGAAAAGCAATCAGGGTTTGCACCGGCGGCCCGCCGTGAACACGTTCTGTGCCGGTAAGGTCCAAAAACGCTTCATCAATGGATAGCGGCTCCACCAGCGGGGTCAGGTTTTTCATCAATGTGCGCAGATGAGCGCCCTCTTTGGTATATACGGACATGCGGGGAGATAAAATACGGGCATGGGGACATTGGCGTTTGGCCTGATACATGGGCATGGCAGAGCGCACCCCAAAAGCACGGGCCAGATAACAGGCGGTGGCGACAACGCCGCGCGGGCCATCTCCGCCAATGATTAGCGGCACACTGGCCAGTGACGGATCATCGCGTTTTTCTATGGAGGCATAAAACGCATCGCAATCAATATGGGCAATGCCCATGACAGAAGCATCCGGGTGCGCAAGCCGCCAACGCCCCCCGCAGTGCTCGCACTGCTTTTCATCAGCCGTGCGCCGGGCACAGGCGCGGCACCAGGTTTCAGCCATAATGGAACAGGCGTTGCCGCAATAGAGCGCAGGGCAGGTTGCGTAAATTATTGTTCATGATATGTTCACAGTGTTCTGTTTCTTTGTCCAGGTCAAGGGTTGTTTAAGACAATTGTGGTTTAATCAGGCTAAGAAAAAAAGTCGTTGGTGAAATTGAACAGGTGGTGGGCGCGAGCGCCATGCTAAAGGCTATGCCAAAAAAGATACTCATTGTCGAAGATAACGAGCTGAACATGAAATTGTTTCATGATCTGCTTGAAGCGCACGGGTATGAAACATTGCAGACCCAGGAAGGGCTGAAAGCGCTGGATATTGCCCGCGAACACCGCCCTGACTTGATTTTGATGGATATTCAACTGCCCGAAGTTTCCGGCCTTGAAGTCACCAAATGGCTAAAAGCTGATGATGAACTGGCTTCCATCCCGGTGATTGCCGTAACCGCATTTGCCATGATGGGCGATGAGGAGCGTATTCGCGAGGGTGGCTGTGAGGCTTATATCTCCAAACCCATAACCGTCAGCACGTTTTTGGAAACCATCCGCCAGCACCTTGGATAACGGGGGTTTGCTATGAGCGGTCGTATTCTTGTTGTCGATGATATTGCACCCAATGTGCGGCTGTTAAAGGCCAAGCTGGAGGCGGAGTATTATGATGTGCTGACGGCCGATAATGGTCCTGATGCCATAGAATTGGCGCGCCAGGCAGTGCCCGACCTGATCCTGCTTGATGTTATGATGCCGCAAATGGACGGGTTTGAGGTCTGCACCCGTCTAAAGAATGATCCGCGCACCCGCCATATACCGGTGGTCATGGTCACCGCATTGGACCAGCAGGTGGACCGGGTGCACGGTCTACAGGTCGGTGCCGATGATTTTCTTTCCAAGCCCATAGATGATGTGGCGCTTTTTGCGCGGGTGCGTTCTTTGCTGCGGTTAAAGCTGGTGATGGATGAGTTGCGCCAGCGTGAGGCCAGTGGCCGCGCCGTGGGCGCCATTAGCGACACCATGACCTGTTTTGGGGATTCAGACGCAGCGGCCAATATCCTTATTCTTGAAGAAGACTTGTCACGTGCCGAGCGTCTGGGTCGAAGAATCAGCCAGCAAAACCAGTTAACCTTATGCACCGACCCAAAAGAGGCGTCGCAATTGCTGGATCAGCAGGGCTTTGATTTGCTGGTGATCAATCTGGTGGCGCGCGGGTTTGATGGATTGCGGCTTTGTGCGCGCATCCGTTCCAGTGATAACGGGCGGGCCATGCCAATTCTGGCACTGGTGGACCCCCATAACCGTGAAAAAATTGTTCGGGCGCTTGATATTGGCGTAAATGATGTGCTGTTGCGCCCGGTGGATGCAAATGAATTTGATGCGCGGGTAAAAACGCAATTACGCTGTAAACGCTATGCGGACACTTTGCGGCAATCCCTGGATTCCAGCTTTGAATTATCCGTCACCGACCAACTCACCGGTCTGCACAACCGGCGTTTCATGCAGGCGCGAATTGCCGATGCGCTTACCCGGCTGGGGCGCGGGGTGGAGCCAGCCTCGGTGATGATTGCCGATGTGGATTTCTTCAAACAGGTCAACGATAAATGGGGCCATGATGCCGGTGACAAGGTGTTGCAGGAATTGGCGCGGCGTATGAAAGCCAACATGCGTGCCATCGACATTGCCTGTCGTTATGGAGGCGAGGAATTTGTGCTGGTAATGCCGGGCGCAGATTTGAACGCGGGGTTACAGGCGGCAGAGCGTTTGCGCATCGCCATCGAGGACGAGCCTTTTGAGTTGGGTGGCCATCACGGCACAACACGCATCACGTTAAGTGCCGGGGTAACCGAACTGGAGCCGGGCGATAGCCATGAGAGCGCTTTGGCGCGCGCCGATCAAGCGCTATATGCGGCCAAAAACGCCGGACGTAATTGTGTGAAAAGCATAGAAAAAGCCCCGGCGCAAAGTGCTGCCGGGCGCTGATTTTAGCCGAAAAACCGGTGAGCAAAATCTATTTGATTTTGCCTTCCTTGAATTCAACGTGCTTGCGCACCACGGGGTCATACTTGCGCAGGACCAGCTTTTCAGTCTGGGTGCGTGAATTCTTCTTGGTGACGTAGTAGAAGCCCGTATCAGCCGTAGAATTGAGACGAATTTTAATGGTTGCCGCTTTGGCCATCACCCTGATTCCCTTATTTTCCGGGACTATCCCGGCGCAAGGCGCGCAACATACTTACCCGTTGCGCGCTGTCAACCTTGCCGCCGTAAAAGTGCAGTTACCGGGTAGATCAACCCGACAATCAATAAACCTACAAGCGCGCCATGGGGATTGATCAGGTCCATAAGCGGTCCCACCAGCACCGGGCTGCTCAACGATCCGATACCATACATGGTAATCAGCGCCGCACTGGCCGCCGTCATGTCGGATTTATGAAACCGTTCGCCAATCAGTGCCAGCGCCAGAATATATATCCCCTCGACCAGCCCCACATAGAGGAAAAACACCAGATATATTGTCGGAGAATGGGTAAGGCTCGCCGCATACATCAGGGCCGGAGCCAAAATGCCGGAAAAGGCGCAAATCAACATCAGTCGATAGCGGTTGTATTTATCACCCAGCCAGCCGATCGGTAATTGCAACAATACCACGCCAATGGCTCCGGCGGCGACCAGAAGCTGTGCCTGGGTCTCTGCGTATCCCGCCCGAAATGCCCAGATCGGGGCAAAGTGCATGGCCGCAGTCTCTATAGCCCCAAAAGCCAGGGCCGCCATCATCAAACGCGGGGCCTTGGTGGCAATATGAAAGATGTCTTTTAGACCGGAGCGTGCTTTTTCCGGTATATGCAGATTTGGTCCCGGTAATAACAGAGGCACAATCGCCGCAAGGCAAATGGCGCTACCGGCCAGAAATGGTGCCCAGCCACGCACACCAAGCAGGGCAACGATCAGCCCCCCCATGCCAAATCCGGAGGCTAAGGCAATGGAATAAATACCCAGAACCCGCCCGCGAATTTTGGCAGGGGCAAGCTGAATGATCCAGGTTTCGCTGGCGACAAATAATATGGCAATGGTGATGCCAGAGGTAAAACGCATAAACATCCAGAACGGCACCGATGGCACCAGTTTATAGGCAACAAAGCTAAGCGCCGTATAAAGCAGGCTGAATACCAAAAAAGGCCGGGTTGGCACCCGTGCCAGAATGGCTGGGGCAAACGGGGCGGCAAGGATCGTGGAGAGCGCACCCATCAGCGCATTTAGTGCAATGATGGTGCCTGAGCCGGTCATGAACTCAAGATTAAAGGCCAGCAGCGGCAAGCCCAAACCGAATGACATGCCGGCGATGCTGACGCAGGCAATCGCGGCGACAGCGGAAATGCGCCAGCCGGGAAGAGGGCTTTGTTCAGATGTGTTATCATCACTCATGCCCGGCCTTTAGTCGGTCTTGAAGCCCCTGTCATGGAAAATTGCTTTGCACCCGTATGAAGCGGTAAAGGGTGATAAAATCATCACGTTTTTGCCAGCAACGAAACCGGCGCAGCGCTTTGGGCTACTCTACGGCCTGTGGGGCAGTGCGTTGGACAAACATTAGTTTCGGTTACTGTCACCGGAATTCCACCGTTCAGGGCAGTTTATCGATACCAGATACTATCGCAGCCATCACCAAATTGATTGATAAAAACACCAGAAGAGTTAGAATGATTCCAAAAGTCAAGAATAAATTTAGTTTATAGACTTAGAAAATGATTGTCATGAAAATACTTAAATTCATCTTTACACCCGCTCTAGGCACAATTATATTTTTGGCAGTCGTTGCCCTTATGGCGCTAATCCAGTTTTTGGCATTTGATTATCAAGAACTGCTGGCCGCGACTGCCTATATGATTGGTTATTTATTATTAGCACTTAGCTTGAAGCTCATAATGAGTGCCGTCTTGGGTGTTTTTGTAAAAAACTTAGCCGAATCAATACCCCGAAAAACAATTCTATTAACTGCAATCGCATTGCTCACTTGTGGTATTTTTCTGTTAGCTCCGTTATTATCTGATTACGCAAGGTAAGTAGAATTACGAATTACGGCAATGCAATTACGGTGACAGTAACCGAAACTATCCATTTGCCAGGCACATTTCGCCCCAAGGGGCAGTGAGGGGCACCTGCTGACCCTCAGCGGTCCATTGTATGCCCCATTTTGGACCCATAACGGATACAAACGGGCGCTAAACGAGCCCACAAATGACCCTTATTGCCCCTTATTACCCTTGGGCATTTATGG
>JAJFFP010000064.1 GCA_021776595.1 Robiginitomaculum sp.
TATTGCTCCTTACCGATAATTGCACTATGGATCGGCTATGGCACGACTTGCGCGCATTGTTATTCCCGGCTTACCGCACCACGTCACCCAACGCGGCAACCGGCGCGAGACCGTGTTTTTCAATGATGAGGATTATAAAGCCTATCTCGACATGCTCTGCACGGCTGTACGCAAGGCAAAATCCGAGGTCTGGGCATGGGTGTTGATGCCCAATCATGTGCACCTGATTGTTGTTCCCGCTGACGAAGACGGTTTGCGCGCCAGCGTTGCCAATGCACATCGGCGCTATGCGGCGCGGATCAATGCGCGCAATCAATGGACAGGTCATGTATGGCAGGGGCGTTTTGGATCGGTTGTCATGGATGAGGCGCACTTATACCATGCCTTTGCCTATGTTGCCTTAAACCCGGTGCGGGCAAAACTCGTCAAACGGGCGCAAGACTGGCAGTGGTCCAGTGTTCATGCACATTTGACAGGAACCCCTGACGGCTTGACCACCACAGGACCGCTGCATGAGCGTATTGATGATTTTGCAGCTTTTCTGGCCGACAGCCACGATGATGAGAACTTCGCAGCTTTACGACGCAGTGAAATTGTCGGAAGACCCATTGGCAGCCATTCATTTATGCAATCCCTGGAAGTAAAAACAGGTCGCCCCCTTCAGGCCAAAAAAAGAGGCCCAGCCAAGAAAGATCATTAGTTTCGGTTACTGTCACCCTTACTCCGGTTACTGTCACCCTTACTCACCCTTACCATCGCTCTGGTTCAGGTGTTGTAAAAGGACGGAGAGCCGTCCGCACACCCTGCCCTGACCACAGAATCAGCCGAAATCACCAGCGCGCACAAAAAAGATCGGCCAGAGCAAAGCTCTGGCCGATTAGGAAGGAAACGCCATCAAGCATTATCAACCCTGCGAGCAAGCACGGTCGAATAAGGTGATTATGGGCAGACTCTTGTTCAAATGCAAGCGTGTTGGAAATAATAATGCTATTATTGCGCATTTATACGCCAATACGACCAATACTGACCCCGCCCGGTAAGATAAGGTGCATGTTTTTGCCTCTCAAGCCTTGTCTGGCGCGCCAAACAACCAGTCAAAAGAGATCAAATCCAGCGCATGGGTGGTGATAATGAGATAAACCACAACCCAAAACAGGATGGCAATCACGGTGGTTGCGGCAAATTTACGCAATAAATGTGGCTTGACGGGCGCACCGGAGGCAGTGCCATCCTTAACCTTGCCTTCTTCCCATTGCCCCTTGACGCCAAACGGCAGCACCAGAAACAAAGACGTCCACCAGACGATAATGAAAGTAACAATCCCGGTTGTAATGCTCATTGCGTTTTCTCCTGCGGGCTTTGCATCAATTCCACCAGCACCCCGCCGCTATCTTTGGGGTGCATGAAGATCACGGGCGTTCCGTGCGCACCAATACGCGGCTCCCCCGTGCCCAGCACGCGCGCGCCTTTGGCCCGCATGTTATCACGGGTTTTGATTATATCCTCAACCTCAAAACAGATATGGTGCTGGCCACCCGCCGGGTTTTTGGCCAAAAAGGCATCCAGTGGTGAGTTCTCGCCCAAAGGTTCAATCAGTTCAATCTGGCTGTTGGGCAAGTCAATAAATTTTACCCGCACCCCCTGGGCCGGCATATCAAAGGCATCATGGGCATCACCGGCGCCATAAAGAGCCAGCCAGGTTTTGGCCGCCTTTTCCACATCCGGTGTAGCTATACCAATATGGTTTAATCGTCCGATCATGGTGTGCTCCTGCATGGCGAGGCAACAGGCTAACACAACATTATTGGCAATAAACAGTGATCCGCAGTGATTGTAATCGCAGGCTTTCCAGTGCTCAGGGCGCGGTGATGGCGGCGCTGGTGACCGAACGGGTAATGCCAGCAGAATCCGTGAGACGCAAAAACACCCGGTTGATCGCCGCATCCAGCGCAATGGTGCCGGTGGCCGTAACAAAGACCGCCATCGTGGCCGCCTGATTGGCAACACTAAGATCGACACTGGCCGCAGGCGGGCTGATACACGCCCCGTTTATATCCAGCGCACATACCCCCATAACCAGTGGCAAGGTTACCCCGCCTGTATCTGCACTTAGCGTCATGATTGCGGCATTGGCTGTCGGGTTGGCCGGATCAGCCGGGGTACCATCATCACCAACACCGATATTAAGCGCCGAAGCGGACATAAAGCCCGCCCCCCCCGCCGTGGCGATGCGGATGATGCCATCATTACTTACCGTCGCACCGATAGAGAGCACATCGGGCACCGGCGTATCCGATATGGTCAGAAACACACCATTCACCCCGGATATGGGCGAGACACTGGCATTATCGCACACCACATTGGGGAACACCTCAATGCCGGTGCTGACTGCCGTTGGCGTGAATGACAGGATAAAGGTCTTTGCCTCACCGGCATTCATGTCAAAGGGCTGATCGGCTGTGCCCACGGGCGCGTTGGTAGCATCAGTCGGCTGGAAGGAGAGTGTTACCGGTGCCCCCGCATCGATGGTGATGGAACACGACTGCGCCGGGTCAGCACCGGCGTTAATGGCGGTATAAAAGACGGTGATCGGATCGCCGGCGACCATCGGGCGCGATGCCCCGTTGCCAGCGGTGCCTCCCTTTTCCGGCGCATCCGGGCTGCCCGCCGTTTGCCCGGAACGGGCGCTGGGCAGCGCCGCTGAGAAAACCGTGGTTGGTGTGGGGTTGATGATTTCGAAGCGGAAAGCTGTAAAAATATCATGATCCATAATGAATGTTGTTTCGGGGAAGTTGACAGTAGAACCGTTACCGGCGGTAGGGGTTAGCGTTACGCTGGCATCAAAATCAAATTCTGCCATGCAAACTGTAGGACAGCTAATCCCTGGCGGGCTGGAAACAACTGTTCCAGTTCCTAAACCAACTACATTAACCGTCAATTTCGGATTGCGTACAAATCCGGTTGGCAGGCTATCCACGCTTTCCGGCGTTCCACCCAAATCTGTGTAATTATACCTGATGAAGATCGTCCCGCCCAACATGGCCTGTCGCACCGCGGGCGACAATGCGCCAGTGTCCAGCATAGTGCCCTGCCCGATCAACCCTGCCAAACTTGAGAACCAGTTGATCACAACGGTTGGTGTGTCAATGCCCTCTATGTCCACGACAGCGCTTGTATCTGCAGTCAATATCGCACCTAGTCCAATGGGTTTGCCAGTCAAATTGGAAGAAAAATTATCCCTTACAACAGGAAGTCCCGTTGGCAGGTCATTAACGCCGCTAATTCGGATTTGGGTGCTGGCACTGTCCTGCAAGCCATTATTGTCGATTGCAGTGTAATCAAGGTCAATCAATACCGGCGTATCGCCAGGACCCAATTGATCCAGTTCATTAGATGGCGTGAAAGAAAACCCGCCATCAGTATCTATCTGCACAGTTCCCGCATTCAAGCTCGTGAATCGTGCAGGCGGTTGATTGTTGTTTGTATCGGTCAAAATTATGGTTATGGGCGTGCCCACACCTTGGGCGGAGCCATAATTGGCCAAGGCGACTTCCAGAGGATGCGACAATGAATCCGTATCCGGCCCATTGCCGTTATCCGCAAACACGCTTCCCGTTATCGACGTATCCTCATCGGTAGTAAACACATCATCCTTGGCCACCAGTGTGTGCGCCACCGTCGGCGCTTCTCCGCAAACCACATAAACCGTGCCCTGTGCCGAATTAACCGGGCCGCCAACAAAGGGGGCGCCGCAGCTTAAATCGGCAGCACCATCGCCATTGACATCGCCGGGGCTGGTGCAGTCGGTGCCAAATTCATCCCCTGCGGCAAGACCGGGACTGACAAAGCCATTTGGTGAAATGACAATCGAGACATTGATCGCGGGTTGGGCGGGCAAATTATCCAGGTCCAAAACATACGCAGCCCCAGCATTTGCCAAACCACCGGGAGCTGCGTTGGGGGCACCAAGGCCAACTTCATTGAACCCGTCACTGTCTAAATCCGCTATTCCAAATACGGTTTCTCCTGCGCGATCCCCGGCAGAAAAGCCGCCAATGCAGGTGCCATTGGTGCCATCAAGATCGGCCGGGTGAAAGAGGGCGGGGAAGGCGCCGGTGCCGCCATAGATCACGCAACCCAGGCCAGCATCTGAATTGGCACCTGGAATGCCAAAGATGAGGTCATCAATGCCATCACCGTTTACATCCCGTACGAACTCCACATCAAAACCAAGCTCGTCCTCATTTGCATCGCCTTCTATTACAAACCCATTGGTGCCGTCCAAACTTGCAACATCAAATGTGCTGCCCGCCGTCAAAGCGGTGCCCGGGTCGAAAACCACATAGACATGGCCGGGGTCTGTGCTGGTGAACCGTGTGTCGGCTGGTGCCCCGATGGCCAGAACTGAATTGCCATTGCCGGTAAAGCTGGTCGCTGCCGGGCCGACATCAATGGAATGTCCAAATAACGCCGTTGAGTTTCCGCCGGTTATCTTGCCGCCGGGGCTGCCCGGAACACCCCATGTGCTGGCATCCGTTACCCCCGCAGGCGGTGGACTGCCCGGAGAAAATGTGGACTGATCAAGGAAGTATACCGGCACGTCGCTCAACGCGGCCCTTACGCCGATAAAAAGAAAATTACTGGCATCATCCGATGCCACGACGATGTCGCCAGAGGCACCAAAGTCCGTAAGGAAAAAGCCTTCCGTATCGGTCAGGTTATTCAAATCAACACTGGTCGGAAAAATGCTTTGTGCCGTAGCCGGGGACGATCCGTAAATTACCGCCGCCCTGCCCCCGCCAGCCGCAAACGGTTGGGTTACCACCAGATCACGGGCACCATCAGCGTTTACATCGCTAACCGTTCGTATCTGCGAACCGGTATCTGTGGAACCCCCAGAGGTATCCTCAACGGTTACATCGGCAGTAATGGGGCCGGCGGTGGTCGGGTCGCCACCACTTTGCGGGCCAGCTTTGCCATTTTGCTGGCCAAGGCTTTGCAAGTCGGCAAGCGAGGGGTACCCGCCAGTACGGCCAAAGATGATTTCACCTTTTTCCACTGCCGTACGGCGGATGGCAAAATCATCTATGCCATCCCCATTTACATCACCAACCCCACGCGTAAATTTGCCGAACTGGTTCTGGCCGCGAATAACAAATCCGTTGGAGCCATCCAGAGTATTAAGGTCAAAAACAGAGGGAAATGGAGTTTGTGCATAGGCCGGGCAAGAATAAAGTATTATGGAAGTAACAATGCACCATGCCAAACAGGAAAAGATATTTTTTGATGGCCACGAACCAATAGTCAAAACCATCCACCCCCTAAGCCTGTGTATTTAATGCTTTATTTATTTTTTATTTTACACGGCCTAGCACACTTTATGTTTATTAACAAGAAATATTTTGCGCTTGTATTCGCAGGGCAGATCATTCTTTATACTGGCAGCACAATGACTTCCACATGGGGGCGCTTGCCCCAGATGCGCGGTGCCAGACGACGCACGGCAAGCAATACCGCATCCTCCGTAGCCCGCTCATCGCCGCGATTGCGCTTGTTCATTCGCTCTACAGCATCTTGCGCGGCATCGCACAACTTTTCGATCACCGCATCAAAGCCTTCTTCCGGTTCGGCCAGGCCAAACAAATTGGCTTCCGGCCCGGACCGCAGAACCCCCTTATGATCCACCACCAGCGCCATACTGATCACCCCGCCAAAGGCCAGTTTTTTACGCGCACGCAGCGCACCGCCTTCAGCCGGGGTGAGCACATTGCCATCGCGGTGCACCCGCCCTGATGGCACCTCATCGACCAGTTCCGCCCCTGCATCAGAGAGCTTGATCATATCACCATTGCGCGGGGCAAAGCCGTGGGGCACCTGTAATTCCCGCGCCAGTTTGGCGTGTTCGATCAAATGGCGGCGCTCCCCATGCACAGGAATGGCAATCCTTGGGCGCGCCCAGGCATACATCTGGCGCAATTCATCGCGGCAAGGATGCCCGGAAACATGGATATGACGATCACGCTCGCCAATGACGTTCACACCGGCACTAACCAGCGCGTTTTGCAGGGCGAAGATTGATTTCTCATTGCCAGGGATAACCCGCGAGGAAAAAAGAACACTATCGCCCTGCCCCAGTTTCACAAACCGGTGGGAGCCGCTGGCAATACGCGACAACGCCGCCCGTGGCTCGCCCTGGCTGCCGGTGCATAAATAAAGCACGTCTTTGCGCGGCAAGGCGGCGGCTTCTTCTTCGCCAATAAACGGTCTGGCATTTTCAAACAGGCCCACATGACGCGCCGCGCCCATCATGCGGTGCATGGAACGACCCACCAGACAGACTTGCCGGTGATTATGCTCGGCCGCCTCAACCGCAGTTTGCAGGCGCGCCACGTTAGAGGCAAAAGCGGCAATCGCCACCCGGCCTTCCTGCTCGCCCACCAGCTTGATCAGCTCATCGCGCACCCCGGCCTCTGATCCCGCTTCGCCTTCGGTAAAGACGTTGGTGGAATCGCAAACCATGGCCAGAATGCCCTCCTCGCCCGCCTTGATCAGCGCCTTGGCATCCGTGGCCTCACCGATCAGGGGTTCCGGGTCGATTTTCCAGTCCCCGGTATGCAAGATCAGCCCGGCGGGCGTTCTGATCAGAAGCGCATTGGGTTCAGGGATTGAGTGGGTCAGCGTCACCAGTTCAATCTCAAACGGGCCAAGAGAAATCTTCCCGCTTAACGGCACTTCGTGTAATTTCACTTCCTTCAGCAGGCCGGCCTCGGCCAGACGGTCGCGCACCAGATACATGGTAAATGGTGTGGCATACACGGGTGCCCGCAAGCGTGGCCAAAAGGCTGCCACTGCACCCATATGATCCTCATGGGCGTGGGTCAGCACAATGCCCAAAAGGTCATCGGCGCGGGCGGCGATGAATTCCGGGTCGGGCATAATCACCTCCACCCCCGGTGTGCTGGCATCACCAAACGTGACACCAAGATCAACCACTATCCATTTCTCGCACCCCTCCGGCCCGAAACCATAAAGATTAAGGTTCATCCCGATCTCGCCAGAGCCGCCAAGCGGCACAAAAACCAGACGATCCTTATTTTTTGAAGAACTCAAATTTTACCCCGATTACGTATAAAAATATCTAAAAGTCCGCGCACCGTCAGATCAGAATCAAACTGCTCTATGGTCTTGGATGCACCAGAAAAGAGCGGTGATACACCACCCGTGCCAATCACCGTCAACGGCGCTTCATATTCGCTCTTAATACGCGTGACCAAACCATCAATCAGGCCAACATAGCCCCAAAAAATACCCGATTGCATAGCACTGACTGTATCGGTGCCAATGGTTTTTTTGGGTTTTTCAATGGCCACGCGCGGCAATTTTGCAGCCGCATCATGCAAAGCCTGCAAGGCCAGATACATACCGGGCGCGATCGAACCACCCAAAAACTCGCCTTTGGCGGAAATCAGGTCAAACGTTGTCGCCGTGCCCGAATCCACCAGTAATAGCGCACCTTCATACAAGGTTCTGGCACCGGCTGCATTGACCAGCCGGTCGGCCCCCACTTCACGGGGGTTATCAATCACTGCGGTTACGCCAATATCAAGGTCACTTTCGCCGATCACCATAGGCTCACACTTCAGATAACGCCGCGAGAGATTACGCAAATGAAACAGCGATTGCGGCACCACGGTTGAGATGATGCAGGCGTCAATATCACGCAGGCTCATGCCTTCCATGCCCAGCAATTGGTGCAGCCATACCGCGTATTCATCGGCAGTGCGCGAGGTATCGGTGGCGCTGCGCCATTGGGCGCGCCATTGTTTGCCGTCATGCACTGCAAACAGCGCATTGGTATTGCCGCAATCAATGGCCAATAGCATGATTGAACTCCCTCAGGAAAAGAAAACCTCGCCTGCGCTAATCTCAATGGACCGCCCTGTGTTCATACGCAAGAGCAAGGCCCCCTCCGCTGACAGGTCTTCAAACACACCAACCTGTCCGGTGCTGGTTTTTATCGGCTTGCCCAGCCCGTAGGCACGGGACAACCAGCCAAGCCGCACCGGAGCAAATCCCTCTTTTTGCAAACGTGCGTGCCAGCTTTCAAATCGAGCGATCACCTCATCCAGAACTTCGCCAGATTTTGGGCTTTGAGCCGCTCCATGCAAATGATTGCGCAAAGCCGTGGCTGGATAAGGTAAATCTTTTGGGGCGTCTTCAATATTAAGTCCAATGCCAACCGCGATCCAGTGCCCGCCATGGGCTGACTGCCCGGATTCAAGCAAGATGCCGGCAAGTTTGGCATCCCCCAGCAATATATCATTTGGCCATTTAATCGCCAATGCCTGCGGTTGCTGCACCCATTGCGAGGCCGTCTCAATCACGGCAAGTGCCGCCACAAATCCCAATTGCGCCGATTGTGCCAACGGCCCGTCCCAGTAATAAAGACCCGTCGCAGCCAGATTACCGGGCGGGCTTTGCCATTGACGGGAACGGCGGCCACGGCCACGGGTCTGCCGGTCTGCATGGATCCATAACGGTCCCTGCTCACCAGCCAGCGCCAATCGTTTGGCCTCATCATTGGTGCTGCCCAGAACCGAGTAATGCTTAATGGGTAAGGGTGGATTTTGCATCCCACTCACACGATACCGTCATACCGATGAAAATCGGTATCCAGCTCGTTCTTGAGAGGTCCAGAGGTGAAAACCGGACCCCGGTTTTCACCGGGGTGACGAACGAGGCTTGGCACAGCTGCCCCATGCTTTTCAAAAAAGCTATAGCGTAAATATTTCTGTTTTTTTAACTTCACCTAAAGCCCTAAAACAGGCTGGCGGCGGCGGCCTGTGACCAGCGCTCCAGCGCCGGCAACAGCCAGTAGGCACCCGGCAACACCAAAAATGCCGCCGCGCCTGCGGTTAATGGCAACGTAAAGGACGGGGTGACAAAAGCCGGTGCCGGATCATCAAACCACATGATTTTGACAATGCGCAAATAATAAAATGCACCAACAACGCTAAGCACTGCGCCAAAAATGGCCAGCCACAAAAGGCCACCCTCTACCGCTGCCATAAAGATATAGAGCTTTCCAAAAAAACCGGCCAGTGGCGGCAAACCGGCAATGGAGAACATTAACAGGCTAAAACTCAAGGCCAAACCTGGCCGCGATTGCGACAGGCCCGCCAGGTCGTCAATGTTTTCCACCATGCCTTCACTTTGGCGCATAGCCAATATACAGGCAAAAATTCCCAGTGTGGTAATCAGATAAAGGCCCATATAGAAAAGCAGAGCCTCCAGCCCGCGCTGACTGCCTGCGGCCAGTGCAATCATCGCATAGCCCATATTGGCAATTGAGGAATACGCCATCAGGCGTTTGATATTGCGTTGCATAATAGCCCCGAAATACCCCACCGTCATGGAGAGCACACTTAATGCCACCACCACTTGTTGCCACTGCCCCATTAGCTCGCCAAATGGTCCCATAAGCAGGCGCGCAATCAGGGTAATGGCGGCAAATTTGGGCGCAGAGGCAAAAAACGCGGTCACCGGGGTCGGCGCCCCCTGATAAACATCGGGCGTCCACATGTGAAACGGCACAGCCGAGATTTTGAACGCAAGACCACTCAATACAAACACCACGCCGATAATCAGGCCCACAGAAGCATCTGATTGCACCGCTTCGGCTATCCCGGTAAAGCGCGTGGTCCCGGCAAAGCCATAGACCATGGACATGCCATAAAGCAGCAAGCCGGAGGACAACGCCCCCAAAACAAAATACTTCAGGCCCGCTTCGGAGGCCCGCAAGGAGGAGCGGTTAAACGCGGCCAGCACATAAAGCGACAGGCTTTGCAGCTCCAGCCCCACATAAAGCGACAGCAGGTCATTGGCCGAAACCATAATCATCATGCCAATACTCGCCAGCAGAACCAGGATGGCATATTCGTATTTGACGATTTTTTCGATTTTCAGAAAACCGCTGCCGATCACCAGCACCAGTGCACCCGAAAGCAAAATGGCAGTTTTGGCAAACAGCGCCAATCGGTCAAGGATCAGCGCGCCGCCAAAGGCCTCCCGTGTATCCATACCCGCCGAACGCAAACCCCAGACGGCCACCCCGATCAGCGCGATCACACTGACCAGATTAATAATCTGGCTGGCCCGCTCGCCGCGCATGGCCCCTGCCACCAGCAAAAACAAAGCCGTCAGCGTCAAGGCCGCTTCCGGTGCTATGGATGAGAGGTTGGACATAAAAGATGTCATCACGCTGTCCTATTGTATGGCCGGTGCAGCGATGGCGATGTGCTCAACAAGCGCCTCCACAGCCGGACCAGTCAAATCAGTTACAAGAGAGGGCCAAATGCCAAACAGGATCGTGGCAATCACCAGAGGGGAAAATACAATCACTTCACGGCGCACCATATCGGTTATGTCGTGCAATTTGGGATTGGTGATGTCGCCGTAGATCACGCGCTTATAAAGCGTCAGTGCATACACTGCCGACAGGATCACCCCAAAGGCCGCGCCAAAGGCAATCCAGCTATTGACCAGATAGCCACCGGTCATGGTCAGAAACTCACCGACAAAGCCCGACGTGCCCGGCAGGCCAACATTGGCCATGGTGAACAACATAAATACCGTGGCATAAACCGGCATACGCTGTGCCAGACCGCCATAGGCGGCGATCTCACGCGTGTGCATCCGGTCATAAATCACACCAACGATGAGGAACAAGGCACCGGAAACCAGCCCGTGGCTGATCATCTGGAACATGGCCCCTTGCACACCGATTAAATTCATCGAGAAAATACCAATGGTCACAAAGCCCATATGCGCCACAGAAGAATAGGCGATCAGTTTTTTCATATCGGTCTGGCGAAACGCCACCAGTGATGTATAGATAATCGCAATGACCGAAAGCACAAAGATAAGCGGCGCAAAGGTATGTGAGGCATCAGGGAACATGGGCAGGGAAAAGCGGATAAACCCATAACCGCCCATTTTAAGCAGCACACCGGCCAGAATAACTGACCCTGCCGTTGGTGCCTGCACGTGGGCATCCGGCAACCAGGTATGCACCGGCCACATTGGCATTTTAACTGCAAACGAGGCAAAGAATCCAAGCCATAGCCAGGTTTGCATCCCAACCGGAAAATCAAAGTCCAGCAGCATCACCATATCGGTGGTGTCTGCGGTCAGGATCATGGCGACCACGGCGACCAGCATCAATACCGAGCCAAGCAGGGTATAGAGGAAGAATTTGAACGCGGCATAAACCCGGTCAGGTCCACCCCACACCCCGATGATGATGAACATAGGAATCAGGCCTGCTTCGAAGAAGATGTAGAACAAGACAATATCGAGCGAGGCAAATACCCCGATCATCAGGGTTTCCAGGATCAGGAATGCCACCATGTATTCGGTGATACGTTTTTTGACCACGCCCCAACTGGCAATAAAGCATAGCGGCATCAAAAACGTGGTCAGCACAATCAGCGAAAGCGAGATGCCATCCACACCCAAATGATAGGACATGCCACCAAACCAGTCCGCCTTTTCGACAAACTGAAAACCGGGATCGGCAATGTTAAAGTCCAGCAGCGCCCAGATCGAAAGCCCAAAGGTAATCAGGCTGGTGGCCAGTGCCACACTGGGGGCATTACGGTCGATAATCCCGGCATCTTCGCCGCGCGCACTGGCACGAAACACCAGCAATACCAAAGCGCCAAGCAGGGGCAGAAAAGTAATCAGGGATAAAATATGCGGCAGTGTGTTCATGATCAGTGCCCCCCCGTCGCGCCGGAAACCAGTATCCAGGTAATGAAGCCTACAAGGCCTATCAACATGACAAAGGCATAATGGTATAAAAAGCCGGTTTGCAGCCTGGCGATGCGCTTGGCCCCGGCCAGCGTTGCCGCCGCAAAGCCATTGGGACCAAGGCCGTCAATCAGCCGCTGATCGCCGCCTTTCCAAAACAGATCGCCCAGTTTGCGTGCGCCGCGCACCAGCACAAAGTCATAGATTTCGTCAAAATACCATTTGTTGTATAAAAACGGATGCACAATGCGGCTATTGGCCGCCATACGCGCACCAAGACCTTCGTGCATGATATACATATACCAGGCGATCAAAAACCCGATTAGAGTCACTGCAAACGGCGACCAGACCACCCAGGTCGGCACATGGTGGCCACCACCATGTTCTTCCTCTGCACTTTGCGTTTCGGCGGCAGTCTGTTCAGTGCTGCTGTGCCCTTCTGTTATGACTGTTGCATCGTGAGCGGGAGCCGCTTCTGCCTCGATCACCGTGGCGCCGCGCCAAAAGGCGGCTTCCTTATCCCCAATGAAATCACTGGCGAACAGGGCACCCGCAAAAACAGCCCCGATAGAGAGCAGGAGCAGAGGAAATAACATGGTGCGCGGGGATTCGTGCGCATGATCCAGCACGTCTTTTGGGCCGCGATAGGTGCCATGAAAGGTCATGAAAATCACCCGCCAGGAATAAAACGACGTCATCAGCGCCGCGACCACCCCAATCCAGAAGGCCTCATAGCCAAAGGCGGTGCCCGCCGCCCCGGCTTCCCATGCTCCTTCGATAATGGCATCCTTGGAGAAAAATCCGGCAAAACCAAAATCTGTGCCCGGAATGCCCACGCCGGTCAGCGCCAGGGTGCCGATAATCATGGCAATCCAGGTCAGCGGCATTTTTTTGTAAATACCGCCCATTTTGCGCATGTCCTGTTCGTGATGCAGGCCGATAATGACTGACCCTGCCCCCAGGAATAATAGCGCTTTGAAGAAAGCGTGGGTAAAAAGATGGAAGATCGCCGCATCATAAAGACCAAGTCCGCCAGCCATAAACATATAGCCTAGCTGTGAACAGGTGGAATAGGCGATCACCCGTTTAATATCATTTTGCACAAGGCCTACAGTGGCCGCAAAAAACGCCGTCATACCACCAATGATGGTGACAAACAGGCTGGCATGGGGGGCCAGATCAAAAATTGGCGCCGCGCGGGCGACCAGAAACACACCGGCGGTAACCATGGTGGCTGCGTGAATGAGAGCGGAAACCGGGGTCGGGCCTTCCATGGCGTCCGGCAGCCAGACATGCAAAAAGAATTGCGCGGATTTACCCATCGCTCCGATGAATAGCAAAAACGCAATCAGCTCAATGGCGTTAAATTTCATCCACAAGAAGGGAATGACCAGATCGATTTTGCCTTGAGCGGCACCAAACACCGTATCAAAATCCAGTGAGCCAAACACCGCAAAAATGGTGAATATGCCAAGGGCAAAGCCAAAGTCCCCCACCCGGTTGGTGACAAATGCCTTGATAGCAGCGGCATTGGCTTCGGGCTTTTTATACCAGAACCCGATCAACAAATATGAGGCCAGCCCCACCCCTTCCCAGCCAAAAAACATTTGCAGGAAGTTGTTGGCCGTAACCAGCATCAACATGGCAAAGGTAAAGAAGGATAGATAGGCAAAGAAACGCGCTTTGTGCGGATCTTCGGCCATATAGCCCCAGGAATAAATATGCACCAATGAGGACACAAACGTCACCACCACCAGCATTACCGCCGTCAGGGTATCAACGCGCAGCGCCCAATTGGCCTGAAAATCCCCAACCGACAACCAGTTAAACACCTGGATCAATTGCTCATGCCCGTCATAGGCCACGGACTTGAAAGCAAAGAGGGATAGCACTACCGAAATCACCAAAAAGCCTGTGGTGACCAGTTGGGCCAGCCGGTCTCCTATGAGGCGTCCGAATAGACCGGCAATCAGCGCGCCCAATAACGGGCCAAAAACTATAAGTAGATACATGGCCCGCTCAACCCTTCATCAGATTGATGTCTGAAACAGCAATATTGCCGCGATTACGAAAATAAACCACCAGAATGGCCAGCCCTACGGCGGCCTCGGCGGCGGCAACAGTAAGCACAAAGAGGGCGAATACCTGACCGCCAAGATCCTGTAAATGTGTGGAGAACGCCACAAAGTTTATATTCACAGAGAGCAAAATCAGCTCCACCGACATCAGTATGATGATGACGTTTTTGCGGTTCACAAAAATGCCAAATACGCCGATCGAGAAAATAATCGCGGCCACTGCCAGATAATGTGCCAGCCCAATTTCCATGTTCATTTCCCTTACAGCCCCTGGCCTGGTTTAACGTCCACCAGTTCCACACCATCCTCGGCACGGCGCGCCACTTGCGCCGAAATATTCTGCCGCTTTACGCCTTTTTTATGAAAATTGGTCAGCACCACCGCACCGATCATCGCCACCAGCAAAACCAGACCCGCCGCCTCAATAAAAAAGGCGTAATCTGTATAAAGAACCTCGGAAATGGCCCGCAGGTTATCCTGCCCGGCATCGATCGGGGCCTGGCGCAATTCTTGTGCCTTGTCACTGATATGCCAGCTCGCGCCCAACACAATCAGCTCAATGGTCAAAACGGCAGACAACAATCCACCGAGCGGCAGATAATCGGCAAAACCCTGACGCAGCTCAACATAATCAATATCCAGCATCATCACCACGAACAGGAACAATACCGCCACTGCGCCCACATAGACCATGATCAAAATCATCGCCAAAAACTCTGCACCCATCAGCACAAACAGACCCGCCGCCGAGAAAAACGTCATGATCAGGAATAAAACCGAGCGCACCGGATTGCGCGCCGACACGACGCCAAAGGCAAACGCAATCGCCGCACCGGCAAAGACGTAAAACGCCACCGCAGGAAGTAAGACGGCCAGATCCATTATGCTCTCCACTGCCTCATGATGTTACCGGTATGGCTCATCAAGTTTGAGGTTCTGTATGATTTCACGCTCCCAGCGATCCCCATTGTCCAACAATTTGTCCTTGTCATAGAACAGTTCTTCGCGGGTTTCGGTGGCAAATTCAAAGTTCGGCCCCTCGACAATGGCATCCACCGGGCAGGCCTCCTGACAGAAGCCGCAATAAATGCACTTGGTCATGTCAATGTCATAGCGCGTCGTTCGCCGCGAACCATCCATGCGCGGCTCGGCCTCAATGGTGATAGCCTGCGCCGGACAAATGGCCTCGCACAGTTTACAGGCGATGCAGCGCTCCTCACCACTATCATAGCGGCGAAGCACATGCTGGCCGCGAAAACGCGGGCTTAGAGGGCCTTTTTCAAAGGGGTAATTCAGCGTTGGTTTGGGACGAAAGAAATACTTCATGCCCAGGACAAACGCGCCCAGGAAATCCAGCAGCAGTGCACTGCGCAAAAATCGCGTTATCGCACCCATATCATGCACTCCCCTGCACAAAAACCACCCAGGCCGATACCAGCACTACCGCGCCCATGGAGATCGGCAGAAACACTTTCCAGCCCAGCCGCATTAACTGGTCATAGCGGTAACGCGGCACAATGGCTTTAACCATGGCAAACAGGAAGAAGGTAAACAGCGCCTTGAAAGCGAACCAGAATACTGGCGGTATCCAGGTAAAGGGCGCTATATCAACCGGTGCATGCCAGCCGCCAAGAAACAGGATTGTGACCATGGAACACATCAACACAATGTTCAGATATTCGCCGATCATAAACAAAAGATAGAGCGTCGAGGAATATTCAACCTGATACCCCGCCACCAGTTCGGATTCGGCTTCGGGCAGATCAAAGGGCGGGCGATTGGTTTCAGCCAGGGCCGAAATAAAGAACACCACCATCATCGGCAGCATAACCAGTGTAATGGGCGATAAGGCAATGCCATACCAGTGCCAAAAACCACCGGCCTGCGCCTCGACAATTTCACTCAAATTCATAGAGCCAGCCAGCAATAGAACGGTGACAATCACAAAGCCGATAGAGACCTCATAAGAGATCATTTGCGCGGTCGAGCGCAACGCGCCAAGGAATGAATATTTGGAGTTGGACGCCCATCCACCAAGGATAATGCCATAAACGCCAAGCGAGGAAATCGCCAGCAAATACAATATGCCCACATTAAGGTCTGATACCACCCAGCCCGGTGCCACCGGCACCACAGCCCAGGCGATAAACGCCATAGTAAGCGATAAAAACGGCGCCAGAATGAAAATGCCTTTATCCGTGCCCGCCGGGATGATGACCTCTTTTAGCGCAAATTTGATAAAGTCGGCAAAGGATTGCAACAGCCCGAACGCGCCTACCACATTTGGCCCTTTGCGCATCTGCACGGCAGCCCAGATTTTGCGGTCAGCCAGCAAAATAAAGGCCAGCGATATAAGCAGCACCACCACAAAGCCCAACACTTTGAGCAGAGTGATCACCGTCCAGCCCAGTGCCGTGGAGGTGTCGAACAGCATGGAGAAAAAATCAGCCATTTAATTCACCGTCAGCCCGGCACAAGCCAGGGTCCAGATATGCTTTTCCGCTGAATACCGACGTATCTCGGTATGACGCCTTATGTCATTACCGGGCTTGTCCCGGAAATCCAGTAATGCCCTCACTGCCCCCTCATCCTGAGGCGCTCGCACAGCGAGCCTCGAAGGATGGATTGCCCGGATAAACCGGGCAAAGACATGGTTAGTCTCCGTCACTCCGGTCCCGGATCGGTGTCCTGGACAGGCTCCAGTCGGTATCCAGGTGTGACTCACCACTGGATTCCGGCCTGCGCCGGAATGACGAGAGTGGAGCAACATGGCTTTCCTCCCCCGCCTCATCCTGAGCCTGTCGAAGGAGCGGGGGAGGTGTCCTGAAAGGACGGAGGGGGCAATAACAGAAGTGGCAGAAAAGCCCCCCCTCCGGTCGCTAACACGCCCATCTCCCCCGTAAACGGAGGAGGAAAAATAAGGCCGGACTACTATATTGATCTGCATAACTATCATTCTGCCGCCTCCCGCACGCCAAGTGTATTCGCCGCACAGGCCGCCATAACGGCGCTGGCGCGGGCAATCGGGTTGGTCAGATAATGATCAGTAACCGGTGAGGCAAATGCCTTACCCGTCACCTTGCCGGATTTGCCCAGCTTGGCCGGATCAAAGGCAGAGGCATCAGGGCGACGAATGGTGGCACGCAAGCCCTCCAGATCGTCATAAGGCAAAGTGCGTTCCAGCGTATCGGAGAGCGCCCTAAGTATTGCCCAGTCCTCGCGCGCCTCGCCTTTGGGAAACACCGAGCGGAACCCGTCCTGCATACGCCCTTCGGTATTGGTATAAAGCCCATCTTTTTCGGTATAGGCCGCGCCCGGCAGGATCACATCGGCGCGGTGCGCCCCGGCATCGCCGTGGCTGCCCTGATAAATCACAAAGGCCTTGCCAAGCGCGCTCATGTCGATTTCGTCGGCACCCAAAAGGTAAACCGTGTCAATCTCGCCAGCTTTTGCCGCTATAAGAATATCATCTGTATTCTTGCCGCCATTGGTTGGTATAAAGCCAATATCCAGCCCGCCTACCCGTGCTGCTGCCGTATGCAATACATTAAAGCCGTTCCAGTCCTCGCGCACGATTTTCATTTTGGCGGCCAGCTCACCAACCTCACGCAATACCTGCGCCCCGTCGGGCCGGGATAATGCGCCCATGCCGACTATGATCATCGGGTTTTTGGCTTTCTTGAAGCGCGCCGCAAAGCCACCACGTTTTTTTGCAAAGGCGGCAATATCGGCCGGGCCGGTGCCCAGATGCTCATATGGATAGGTCAGATCAGCCGCTTGACCAATGACGCCAATATCGGCCTCGCCATGCAGCCAGACGCCGCGAATACGGGCATTAATGATCGGCGCTTCCATACGTGGATTGGTGCCGATCAGCAAAATGGCATCGGCCTTGTCAATACCGGCAATGCCCGAATTGAAAAGATAACCCTCGCGGCCCTGTCCATTCCCCTGGCCACCTATGGCCGCACCGTCCTGACGACAATCGAGCGAGGTGACGCCCAGGGAGCCCATCAGGTCTTTTAAGGCTTTCATGCTTTCCATATCGCACAGATCACCGGCAATGGCGGCCATGCGTTCCGGATCGCCCTTCAGGCGCTTGGCCACAACATCCAGCGCCTCGCCCCAACTGGCCGGGACCAGCTTGTCGTTTTTTCTCACAAAAGGTTTATCCAGACGCTGGCGTTTTAAGCCATCCCAGACAAAACGGGTTTTGTCGGAAATCCACTCCTCGTTCACGTCATCATTATTGCGCGGCAAAATGCGCATCACTTCGGACCCGCGCGAATCCACCCGGATGTTAGAGCCAACCGCATCCATCACATCAACGCTTTCGGTCTTCACCAGCTCCCATGGCCGCGCATTGAACGCATAGGGGCGGGATGTCAGCGCGCCAACCGGGCATAGATCAATCACATTGCCCGACAGCTCTGAGGTGAGGTTTGCCTGCAAATAGGTGGTGATTTCTGCATTCTCGCCGCGATTAACCAGACCCAGTTCCTCGACGCCGGCGACCTCGGAAATAAAACGCACACAGCGTGTGCACTGGATGCAACGGGTCATATTGGTTTTGACCAATGGCCCCATATTTTTTTCTTCAACCGCGCGCTTAGGTTCATCATAACGGGTGCGGCCCCGGCCATAGCCCATGGCCTGATCCTGCAAATCACATTCGCCGCCCTGATCACAGATCGGGCAATCCAGCGGGTGATTGATCAACAAAAATTCCATCACCCCTTCGCGGGCTTTTTTGACCACCGCCGAATCCGTGCGAATATTAGCCGGTGTGCCGTCACGATTGGGGCGCAAATCATTGACCGACATGGCACACGAGGCCATCGGCTTGGGCGCGCCCACCCATTCAACCAGACACATGCGGCAATTGCCGGCCACAGACAGGCGCTCGTGATAACAAAAGCGCGGGATTTCTGCCCCGGCTTCCTCACAGGCCTGCATCAGCGTGTAATGGCCCGGAACCTCGATTTCCTTGCCATCCACGTTTACTTTGCGCAATTCACTCATGCCACAGCCCCATTCACACTCTTGAGCGTCATACCGAGATACGTCGGTATCCAGTTGTGAATCTGCTCTGGATTCCGGCCTTCGCCGGAATGACGAGGTATGGTATTTTGTGTCCTCACTGCCCTACTCCGCCGCCACCGCATGGACAGATTTGCCCGCGCGATAGGTGTTGATCTTGTCTTCGATCTCATGCCTGAAATGGCGGATCAGGCCTTGCACCGGCCAGGCCGCCGCATCGCCAAGAGCACAAATGGTGTGGCCCTCAATCTCCTGAGAAACGTCCAGCAGCATATCAATCTCCGCCATTTCCGCCTTGCCTTCGCACATGCGGGTCAGCACCCGCCACATCCACCCCGTTCCCTCGCGGCACGGGGTGCACTGGCCGCAGCTTTCATGCTTGTAAAAATAGCTAAGCCGCGTAATCGCCCGCACCATATCGGTGCTTTGGTCCATCACAATCACGGCGGCAGTGCCAAGGCCGGATTTATGTTCTTTAAGCGCGTCAAAATCCATCAAAACCGTATCGCAAATGTCCCGTGGCAGACAAGGCACAGACGAGCCACCGGGGATAATGGCTTTCAGGTTATCCCAGCCACCGATAACGCCGCCAGCGTGTTTTTCAATCAGGGTTTTCAAGGGGATGGACATTTCTTCTTCGACATTGCACGGCGTATTCACATGCCCGGATAGGCAAAAAACCTTGGTGCCGGCATTACCGGGGCGGCCAAAGCCAGAAAACCACCCTGCGCCCCGGCGCAAAATGGTGGGGGCCACGGCAATGCTTTCCACATTATTGACCGTGGTCGGGCAGCCATAAAGCCCGGCATTGGCCGGAAATGGCGGCTTGAGGCGCGGCTGGCCTTTTTTGCCCTCAAGGCTTTCCAGCAAGGCGGTTTCCTCGCCGCAAATATATGCCCCGGCGCCATGGTGCAGGTAAAGATCAAAATCAAAACCCGATCCACAGGCATTTTTGCCGATCAGCCCCGCTTTATAAGCCTCATCAATAGCCTTTTGCAGGGCGATGCGCTCGTCAATATATTCCCCGCGCAAATAAATATAACAGGCATTGGCCCGCATGGCGAAAGAAGCAATAAGGCAGCCCTCGACCAGCAAATGTGGATCGTGGCGCATTATGTCCCGGTCTTTACAAGTGCCGGGTTCGCTCTCGTCGGCATTGACCACCAGATAATGCGGGCGGTCCTTTACCTCTTTGGGCATAAACGACCATTTTAGCCCGGTGGGAAAACCAGCGCCGCCGCGCCCCCGCAATCCGCTTGCCTTGATCTGCTCCACAATCCAGTCATCACCAAGCGCCAAAAACTCACCCGTGCCATTCCACGCGCCGCGTTTTTTGGCTGCCTCCAGAGACGGGTCCTGCAAGCCATAAAGATTGGTGAAGATGCGATTTTTATCGTCAAGCATCATTGCCGCCTTTTTTCGCTTTTGTATCTTTCCAACTCAGATAAATTACCATGGCACCCGCTATGACTAATACCGCTACCCCCACATGAATCCACACGTCAGCTTTGGTCATGAAATAGCCAATGGCGATGCCGCCCAGAACCAGCATTTCCACCAGCGTAATCAGCGCGATCAGGATTTGATTGTCGCTTAATTTTGCGGGGGTTTCAGTCATCACCACCCTTTCGTCCGCGCACACGCAAAATAGTGAGTATGCCACCAAACAAAATGGCAACCGCAATACCCAACTTTAATGCCAAATCATTGCCGCCGATGATACCATATAAAACCAACACAAACATGCTGACAAACAGGAATTTTAATATGTTTGGCGCATTTTTCATCATCATTTGGTTCCTTTTTTCATTGCCGCCATCACCCTAAGCCTCCGTCATACCGGCGCAGGCCGGTATCCAGAAGTGACTCCCAACTGGATTCCGGTTTCCACCGGAATGACGCCTATAAGCAAACGAGCAAGTCATTTCTTTGTCCCCTTTTTAGGCGCTGCCTTTTTGGCTAGCTTGGGCGCATTGGGAATGCTTTTTAACGGCTTGGCGCGCGCCCCGTTATAAAGCGACTTATCGCTCAAGGTCAGCGCGCCGCCCAAAGGCTCGGACGTTTTGCGGCCATTTTGCGGGCCATCCTTTACGGCTTTGCCCGCAGCCAGATCGCCCAGCAGCTTTTCCATGGCCGCCTCATCCAGATCCTCATAATAATGATCGCCTGACGTATTGGAAATTTGCACCATGGGGGCGTTTACACACGCGCCCAGACATTCCACCTCTTCCCAGGTGAACTTGCCATCGGCGGAGATGGTGTTTTTCTCACCAATGCGGTTTTTGCAAACCTTGATGATGTCGCCTGAGCCGCGCAACATACACGGCGTGGTGCCGCACACCTGAATGAGATGCTCGCCCACTGGCTCCAGCTTGAACATGGTGTAAAATGTCGCCACTTCCAGCACGCGAATGTGCGCCATGCCCAGGCGATCACCCACGGTGCGCATGGCCGGCTCGGAAAGCCAGCCGCCATTATCCTTTTGCGCGATCCACAATAGCGGGATCACCGCCGAGCGTTGCTTGCCATCGGGGTATTTGGCGATCCAGTATTTGGCTTGGCTCTCACCCTCTTTGGAGAAGGCAAAGCTGTCGGGTTGTTCTTTTGCAAGGTGACGGCCACTCATGACAAATCCCCCCACCACCCCTTCGGGGCACCTCCCCCGTTCACGGGGGAGGAAAGAATGAGAGCGCGGTGTTGTTTTCCTCCCCCGCCTGCGGGGGAGGTGTCGGCACAGCCGACGGAGGGGGGATTGAGCTTGCTCATCGGTCGATCTCCCCGAATACCACATCCAGTGAGCCAATAATGGCGGCAATATCGGCCAGCATGTGGCCTTTATTCAGATAATCCATAGCCTGCAAGTGCATGTATCCCGGTGCCTTGATTTTACAGCGATAGGGTTTGTTGGTGCCGTCCGACACCAGATAAACCCCGAATTCACCCTTGGGGGCCTCAACGGCGCAATACACCTCACCTTCGGGCACATGAAAGCCCTCGGTATACAGTTTGAAGTGATGGATCAGCGCTTCCATAGACTGTTTCATCTCGGCACGGTTTGGCGGCGCCACCTTGCCAGAGGTTTCCATCACAGGACCCTTTGGCATTTTCTCCAGGCACTGGCGCATGATTTTCACAGATTCGCGCATTTCGGCCATGCGCACCAGATAGCGGTCATAACAATCACCGTGCTTGCCAATGGCGATGTTAAAATCCAGCTCTGAATAGACTTCATAAGGCTGGGCGCGGCGCAAATCCCATTTCACGCCCGACCCGCGCACCATAACGCCGGAAAAACCCCATTCCAGCGCATCCTGCTCGGATACCACGCCGATGTCGGCATTGCGTTGTTTGAATATGCGATTGTCCGTCAGCAGGGTCTCAATATCGTCCAGAACCTTTGGAAAAGTTTCGCAAAATTCGCCAATGTCCTCCAACAGTTCCGGTGGCAGGTCCTGATGTACACCGCCAGGGCGAAAATACGCCGCGTGCATGCGTGAGCCAGAGGCGCGCTCATAAAAAACCATCAGTTTTTCGCGCTCTTCAAAGCCCCAAAGCGGTGGGGTCAGTGCCCCCACATCCATGGCCTGGGTGGTGACATTCAACAGGTGCGATAACAGCCGACCAATTTCGCAATACAGCACACGAATAAACTGCGCCCGGCGCGGCACTTCGATTCCCATTAACTTTTCAACCGCCAGACAAAATGCGTGCTCCTGATTCATCGGGGCGACATAATCCAGCCGGTCAAAATAAGGCATGGCCTGCAGATAGGTCTTATACTCGATCAGTTTTTCTGTGCCACGGTGCAAAAGCCCGATATGCGGGTCCACCCGCTCCACAATTTCACCATCCAGCTCCACCACCAGACGCAACACCCCGTGCGCGGCCGGGTGTTGTGGCCCAAAATTGATAGTGAAGTTGCGGCCTTCGGTTTCGACCTCGATATCAGCCATCAGCCTGCCTCCACTCTATTCGTCATTCCGGCAAAAGCCGGAATCCAGTAGTGACTCTGATCTGGATACCGATTTTCATCGGTATGACGCAGAAAGGAATGCAATTCACTCACCGCCCCTCTCCGTCAGCTTCCTGGTCCAGAACATATTTCGCCCCTTCCCACGGGCTTAAACTGTCGAAATTGCGAAATTCCTGGGTTAGCGATACCGGCTCGTAAACCACCCGGCGTTGTTCTTCATCATAGCGACATTGCACATGACCGGAGAGCGGAAAATCCTTGCGCAAGGGATGGCCCTCAAAGCCATAATCGGTGAGAATTCGACGCAAGTCAGGGTGTCCGGAAAACAAGATACCATACATGTCAAAGGCTTCGCGTTCATTCCAGTTGGCGGCTGGAAACACCTCAACCACACTGGGAACCGCACCGCTTTCTTCAACTTTAATTTTAAGGCGTAACCGCATGTTTTTACGCATGGATAGCAAGTGATAGACGACATCAAAACGGCGGGCGCGTCCCGGATAATCCACCCCGCATATATCGATCAGGGTTTCAAAACGGCAATGGCGGTCATCGCGCAGGAACACCAGAATTTTGACGATTTGCTCGGCGTGAGCGTGCAAGGTCAATTCATCATGGATGAGGTCACTGCCGGTCAAAGCAGTGCCCAGCCCGTCAAGCAGATATTCCTGCATTTCACCCAGGGATTTACTCATCGAATAATGTCCCCCACGCGGCGGATTTTTTTCTGTAATTGCAATATGCCATAGACCAATGCTTCGGCGGTCGGCGGACAGCCCGGCACATAAATATCCACCGGCACAATGCGGTCGCATCCACGCACAACGGAATAGGAGTAATGATAATACCCGCCGCCATTGGCGCATGAGCCCATAGAGATCACGTAACGCGGCTCTGGCATCTGGTCATACACTTTACGCAAGGCCGGGGCCATTTTATTGGTCAAAGTGCCCGCCACAATCATCACGTCGGACTGGCGCGGGGAAGCGCGCGGCGCAAAACCAAAGCGTTCAATGTCATAGCGTGGCATGGCAGCCTGCATCATCTCAACCGCGCAACAGGCCAGCCCAAACGTCATCCACATGAGCGAGCCAGTGCGCGCCCAGGTGATCAGCTCGTCGGCGCTGGCAATGACAAAACCCTTGTCCATCAGCGCATCGGTTACCCCATCGTGAAACGGGTCATGTTTTTTGGGGTCATAATGCGGCGTGGCCACACGGGCCGCGCCAAAGGCAGGAATATTGGCATCACTCACGAGACTACTCCCAATCCAGAGCGCCACGGCGCCAAGCATACATAAAACCAATCATCAATTCGGCGAGAAACACAATCATGGTCCAAAAGGCATAAGGGCCAAGCGCCTTGAGGTTTACCGCCCATGGAAACAGAAAAACCACTTCCAGATCAAAAACAATAAACAGGATTGCCACCAGATAGAATTTGACGTCAAACTTCATCCGCGCGTCATCAAACGCCTCAAACCCGCATTCATAGGTGGATACTTTTTCGCTATCAGGGTTTTTGGGTGCCAGAAGAACCGGCAAGGCCATAAAAACGAAGGCGATCAAGGCGGCAATACCCAGGAAAATCAAAACAGGAAGGTAGTCGAGCAACATTTCGCTCATGGAAGGCTCCGGCGGTTATACGCGTGGCATGCAGGCACGGCGACTCGGAATACCAAGCCCCCGCTCTGGAAAGTGAAGCTAGAACTGTGCGCCACAAATGGCAATCGTATTTGCAGGACGATTTGCCGCGTTAAGGATTTTTTTCAGCTTACACACCGATGATATGCACAACAGCGAATTCATGCGCGTTAAATCGCCGCGCCAGCGCCGCAATTTGGGCAGAATCATACGCGATGTCTTGGACTGGCGGGGGACGCCATGAGGTTTGACCATGAAAAAGCTATTATTAAGCGTATCATTCTGTGCCCTGACCCTTTCCCCGATACCCGCTGCGGCGCAAGTGAGGGACCGTATTGCTCCCTCTTATGATGTTGAAGTGGCCTTTGTGCTGGACACCACCGGCTCCATGTCCGGCCTTATTGAAGGTGCCAAACAAAAAATATGGTCCATTGCCAATGACATCGCCGGTACCAGACAGGGTGCACCGGGACGCATTCGCTTTGCCCTGATCGGTTATCGTGATCGCGGTGATGCCTATATCACCAAAACCTATGACCTGACCGATGATATGAATGGTATTTACGGCCATTTACTGGAATTTCAGGCGCAAGGCGGCGGCGATCGGCCGGAATCGGTCAACCAGGCCCTTAACGAAAGCATTAATGATTTACGATGGGATCAAAATCCACACACCCTGCGTCTGGTCTTTCTGGTCGGCGATGCGCCGCCACATATGGATTACCCCAACGATATTCCCTATGCCGTTACCTTGCGCGATGCGCGCAATGCCGACATTATCGTCAACACCGTGCAAGCCGGACGGCATAGCGATACGTCTAAATACTGGCATGAAATTGCCGAACTGGGGGACGGCGAGTATCTGGCCATCGCCCAAAACGGTGGCATGCAGCAGGTGCACAGCCCCTATGACGACGATATCGAGCAAATGCAACAGGCTATGAATGCTACGGTGTTGAGCTATGGCTCGGCCACCGCGCAGGCCGAAGTTCGTGGTAAGCGCAGTGCTGCCATGGCAGCGCCCTCCCCCGTGGCTTCCGATATGGCCAGTTACCGTTATAAGGCTGGCAAACTCAATAAAGTGGTCACCGGCGGCAATGAACTGGTCGAGGATTATGAAGACGGCAAGGTATCACTGGATACCCTTAGCGAAGAAGAATTGCCCCAGGAGTTGAAAAAACTGGACAAGAAAGCACGCAAGGAACGCCTTGATACCCTGGTTAAAGAACGTCAGGTGCTTAATACCAAAATGAAGGCACTGGTCACCAAACGCGATGCTTTTTTGAAAGAACAAGCCGAAAAGCGCGCCAAAGACGCCCCCGATGATGCTTTTGACATGCAGGTGCGCGAAACCATTCGCAAACAGGCGGCGGCGAAAAGGAAATAATCATTAGATGATGCAAAAAGGGCATGAACCAGATGGCTCATGCCCTTTTTTGTGTCTCATGAAATGGCGCGAGTGACGGGACTCGAACCCGCGACCTCCGGCGTGACAGGCCGGCACTCTAACCAACTGAGCTACACCCGCTCATTTCATGTTGCCTCGCCCTGCGACAAGGAAGCCGTCAGATACGGTGCCAATGCGTAATCGTCAACCGTATGATCACAGCAAAATCACTCAAGCTCCGTACAGTATTCAGAATACTAAAATACCAATAACCCATGCGCTGTCACAAGCCAATGGCCATTGAAATTTCAAGTGCCCTCATACGGCGGCAACAGCTAAATACCTATTGAAATCGTATAGTTAGCGCTCCTCACTAATCGAATTATTCGATCAGTTATATTGCTTTTAATCGTTGGTCAGACTTGTTTGCTGCTTCTACCCTACCCCTTGCTTTTCTTCGGTCTCAAAAAAGGAGTGGACTATGCAAAAACAAATCAACCTTATACGAGGGGCGCTGTTAACCGGTGTTGCCTTGGCGGCTCTATCAAATATGGCCATGGCCCAAGACAAAATGACAATGGAGCACGGTGCCACATACAAGCAACAGGTAACCGGCAATTCCTTTTGGTGGCCAAACCGAATTGACCTTGGTCCGCTGCGCACAAACGCAGCATCTTCCGACCCTCTGGGCAAAGATTTTGATTACGCCGCAGCATTTGAAAGTCTGGACCTGGATGTGGTCAAACAAGACCTTCGGAAACTCATGAAGACATCACAAGACTGGTGGCCGGCGGATTATGGCCATTATGGGCCTCTTTTTGTCCGCATGGCATGGCATAGTGCCGGCACATACCGCACGATCGATGGGCGGGGCGGCGCCGATGGCGGCATGCAGCGCTTTGCGCCTCTGAACAGCTGGCCTGATAATATAAACCTGGACAAGGCACGCCGCTTGCTTTGGCCAATCAAGCAAAAATATGGCAATAAAATCTCCTGGGGTGATTTGATTATTCTGGCAGGAACAGTTGCCATGGAAGATATGGGATTCAAGACACTGGGCTTTGCCGGTGGACGGATTGATGCCTGGGAGCCAGACAATGTTGACTGGGGGCCGGAAAGCAAATGGCTGGCCCACAATCGCCAAACCACCAACGGGAAGCTCAAAGGGCCGTTGGCGGCAACGCAAATGGGCCTCATTTACGTTAATCCAGAAGGCCCAGGCGGCAATCCCGACCCGAAGGAGGCGGCCAAGGCCATTCGCGAGGCCTTTGGCCGCATGGCCATGAATGACAAAGAAACCGTTGCGCTGATCGCCGGTGGTCATACCTTTGGTAAAACCCATGGCGCGGCCGACCCATCCAAATATGTTGGCCCGGAACCCGAAGCCGCAGGCCTTGAAGAACAAGGCCTTGGCTGGAAAAACACTTATGGACAAGGCAATGGCCCTGATACCATAAGCAGTGGACTGGAAGGGGCCTGGACCGTCAGCCCGGCAGAGTGGACCCATAATTTTCTGCAAAACCTGTTCACATATAACTGGGTCATGACCAAAAGCCCGGCAGGAGCAATACAATGGATACCCGATGATGAATCTGCGGCCTCAATTGTGCCAGATGCCCATGACCCGAATGAATTCCATGCGCCGATTATGCTGACGACTGATTTGGCCCTGAAGTTTGATCCTGCCTACAGGAAAATAGCAAAACGCTTTTATGAGAATCCGGATGCTTTTGCACGCGCCTATGCCGAAGCCTGGTTCAAGCTCACGCATCGCGATATGGGGCCGCCTTCGCGCTATCTGGGTGCTTTGGCCCCAAAAGAACAGTTTATCTGGCAGGACCCTATACCCGTTGTAGATTTCAAGCTGGTGGATACAGATGATGTGGCCGCCCTTAAAGCGGAAATTCGCAAAACCGGCTTAACGGTTCCAGCACTCATCAGAACCGCCTGGGCCTCCGCATCCAGTTACCGGAATACCGACATGCGCGGTGGTGCCAATGGCGCACGGCTTCGCCTTGCTCCGCAAAAAGACTGGGCGGCCAACACCCCAACAGAGCTTACCAAGGTTCTGGTGAAACTTGAGACGGTGCAAAAAAACTTCAACAAGGCGCAAAAGGACGGTACCAAAATCTCACTCGCTGACCTTATTGTGCTTGGCGGCGCGGCTGCGCTTGAAAAAGCGGCGCACGATGGGGGGCATGATGTGGTGGTTCCCTTTAGGCCAGGACGCAATGATGCAACGCAGGCGCAAACGGATGTGGCCTCCATCGCCATGCTTGAATCAAAGGCCGATGGATTTCGCAATTATTATGATGCGACCGGTAACACCCGCTCTCCGGCAGATATGCTGGTGGAAAAGGCGGCTTTGCTGAACCTGTCTGTGCCGGAAATGGTGGTCCTGATTGGCGGTATGCGCACCCTGAATGCCAATGCGGGTCAAGCCAACCATGGTGTCTTAACGGACACGCCTGGACGCCTGAGCAATGATTTTTTCACAAATTTACTGGATTCCTCGACCCAATGGCGCAAAGCCGACAATGCTCCGGGCATTTATGAAGGTAGTGACCGGAAGACCGGTAAAGTCAGATGGACGGCTACGCCGGTTGATTTGATCATCGGTTCAAACAGTGAATTGCGGGCCGTTGCAGAAGTTTATGCTTTTGCAGGTTCGGATGAAAAATTCACCAAAGACTTTATCGCAGCGTGGACCAAAGTGATGAACCTCGGTCGTTTCTAGGTCGTGAATCTAAAACAGAGCGGCGACATACGTATGTCGCCGCTCTTGTTGTATCCAGGTGCAGGACCAGATTCCCGCGCATTTAGCGGAGCTGGCAATCGCTTGCCGCCCCATCTGAGGCAATCACGAGGCTTGCCATCGCGTCCTTCGAGGCCGTTTTACGGCACCTCAGGATGAGGAGCACTAAAAAATGGTGGGCGATGAGAGGCTCGAACTCCCGACATCCACGGTGTAAACGTGGCGCTCTCCCAACTGAGCTAATCGCCCTCAATCAAGGCAGCGCACTATGCCCAAAACCGCACGGCGGGCAAGTGCAAAACTGAAAAAGGGCTGACAGAAGCCAGCCCTTTCACAGCAATAAAGCAATTCTCTAGCAGTTAACACAATCCTTGAAGGATTTGCCTGCCTTGAATTTGGGGCGTTTGGAAGCCGGACGATCGACCAGTTCACCGGTGCGCGGGTTGCGGGCTTTGCCGGCAGCGCGATGCGCTACGCTAAAAGAACCAAACCCCGGAATGCGGACTTCACCGCCACCAGCGAGGGTTTCTTCTACGACACTGACGAAAGCATTGACGACTTCAGCGCCCTGGCCTTTGGTCATACCTGCCTTGGCGGCTACGGCTTCTGCTAGTTCACTCTTATTCATGGTGTCTCCCCATTAGATTGACGCCGAATCAGCGGCGCGATGAGGCTAGTCTTGCCCCAAAACCCTTATTTTGCAAAGGCTCTGGCGATAATATTTCTGCACGAAGTGGTAAAAACCCGCGATCAGCAGAATAAAACGACCAAATTCAGCGAAAACCTCACGCAAAAAACGCCTTGCGCAGGGATAAACCGGCAAAGACGGTTATTTCAGATGCTTACCCAGAAATGTCTCCAGCGCACTTAATGTCCCAAAGCGCGCTTCGGCGGTATCCAGTGTATGATCGCCGCTCTTTAACGTCACAAACTGATAATCCTTATGATAGCGTTTGAGCTGGCCCACCATGTTAACCGATTGCTGGTAGGGGATGCGAAAATCATCTTTGGCCTGCACAATCAATACCGGTATATTGATCCGGCTCGCCTGATGAAATGGTGAGACCGCCCGCGCGTTCTCGCCCTGAAGACCCATGGAACGGGTCCACGCCTTGCCGCCGATATAATCCTTATCATCGGCAATCAGGCTCATCAGGTTGAGCACACCATTGATGCTGGCAGCACATTGATAAAGGTCCGGTGTTTTGATCGCGCCCATCATCGCCGCATAACCGCCATAGGACGCGCCCACAATGCAAATCCGTTTTGGGTCGGCAATGCCCTCTTTTATAAGATAGCGCACCCCGTCGGTTACATCATCCTGCATGGCGCCGCCCCATTGGCGCTTGCCCATATCAGCAAATTTTTTACCATAGCCATCAGAGCCGCGAAAATTGGGTTGCAGCACACCATAACCGCGCGTGGCAAAAAACTGGGCGAAATAGTCAAAATTCTGGCTATCGCGCGCTTTAGGCCCGCCGTGGGGGAAAATGACGAAGGGCAGATTTTTACCAGGCCCGGTTCTGGGCAAGGTCATATAAGCAGGGATAATCACCCCGTCACGAGCCTTATAGTTTAGTGGTTTTTTGCGTGCCAAATTTTCCGGCGTCAGGCCTGGCATGGTTTCTGAAATGAATTGAAGGTTTTTCTTCTTCATATCCAGGAAATAATAAACCCCCGGCTCCACATCACTGGTAGAGTGGATCAAGTATTTTCTCTGCACCGGCAGGTGGCTGACAATGCGGTTGACGGTGTTGGGCAAGGCTTTATCGATACTGGCCTGCAGCTTCCCAAAAGCCTTGTCCCAATAATACACCTCTGCCTTGTCTTTGGTGTATTGCACACCCACCGGAAAATTGGTCGCTGGATCTTCTATAACATCATCATAATCAACCTCATCGTCGGAAAACACCGTCTCCAGCACTTTGCCCGTCGTAAGGTTAATCTTGAAAATACTATAGTGCTTGCTTTCATTAAGCCCGCCGGCAAAGGCGATCTGTGGATCATTGGAAAAGGCAATCGGGTATAGTCCGCGACTGCCCCATTCGCTGCGTTCAACATTCGCCCACTTTTTGGCAATCGGGTCAAAATAGATAAAATTAAACTGCGTCGGGCGCACCGGGTCATATCCCCAGCCCAGACGCACATTATGGCTCTGGTCCGTTTTAAAGCTCTGTATACCCCGAAAGCCTTGTGTTAATTCCTTGTATTTGCCTGTATTAACGTTGACCTTGCGCACTTCGGCCTTGCCATTCAAGTCAGAGTCGATTGCCAGCAAAATAAAATCGGGATCATCGGGCAACCAATCGATGACTCTGTCCTGAATCTGGGTTGGCACTTCGGTTTTGGAGAAGGAACTGATCCGGTTGCGCAGTTTTTTTGGCAGCACCATGGAAACAAAATCCTTACCATCCCGGCCAAGCGAAAACAAACGCGTTTCGCGCACCAACGTCAGATCACGCCTGGAGGTATAGGCATAAGAGATTATGATCCGGTCGTTATTCGCCCAGCGGAACCAGGCAATGTCCGCACGGTTTACCGGCGGTACGGCTACGGTATTATTCCCGTCTATATCCTGAATGATAAGATGTGTTCGGCCCTGATAAGGCGCCGTCATGGCAATGTAATCACCATTGGGTGACAGCTTCATGGAAGCAGCAGTAGGCAATTGCGCCAGGCTTTTTATAGGTATCGTTTGCGCGCAGTAGGCTTGTTCAAAACAACCAGCAATAAACAGAACGATTGCACTTAACACACCCAGACGCATACTCCACCCCCAATAACCAAAGCAATATTTTGTCTATAAAGACAAAACGTGCCTGTTGAGATTAGCTATGGCAAACTCAATTGCAAGTATAAATTAAAATCTGCAATACTTTTGGGTGTAAGCGTGAGATATATTTGCCTAGTGTGTGCTTAGCGTGTCCGCATCACTATCTTCGGCGGGACTGGCAGAAAGCGCCGGCTCGTCCTCATTCCATTCCACCGGAATCAGGGGCTGCACCAGTGCTTTTTCAAGCACTTCGGCAACCGTATGTACCGGGATAATGTCCAGTTGATTTTTTACATTATCCGGAATATCCGCAAGATCCTTGGCATTATCGGCCGGGATCAGCACCGTTTTCACGCCGCCACGCAACGCTGCCAACAGCTTTTCTTTCAAACCACCGATTTCCAGCACCCGCCCCCGCAGGGTAATTTCGCCGGTCATGGCAATATCCTTGCGCACGGGGATGCCGCTCAATACCGATACAATGGTCAGTGCCATGGCCACGCCGGCCGATGGCCCATCCTTGGGGGTTGCCCCTTCGGGCACGTGAACGTGAATATCCGATTTTTTGAAATCTGCGGCCTTGATGCCAAAACTGGCAGCACGGGAATGCACATAAGAATTAGCCGCCGAAATACTTTCTTTCATCACATCGCGTAAATTGCCGGTCACGGTCATACGTCCGCGCCCAGGCATTTTTACAGCCTCAATGGTCAGAAGATCGCCGCCGGTTTCGGTCCAGGCCAATCCTGTAACCACACCAACCTGATCTTCCTTATCGGTTTCACCAAAACTGCATTTACGCACCCCGGCATATTCGCCAAGTTTTTCTGGGGTTATGCGCACAGATTTTTCCTTACCGCTTTCCAGATCGCGCACCGCTTTGCGGGCCAGATTGGCCAACTCCCGCTCCAGATTTCGCACACCGGCTTCACGGGTATAATAACGGATCAGATCGCGCAATGCGGCCTCATCTATGGCAAATTCATCGTCTTTAAGTGCATGATTTTTCAGTTGCTTGGGGATCAGATGACGGATAGCAATCTGCACCTTTTCATCCTCGGTATAGCCCGGAATACGGATAATCTCCATACGGTCCATGAGCGGGCGCGGCATATTCAGCGAATTGGCCGTAGTAATAAACATCACATTGGAAAGATCGTAATCGACCTCAAGATAGTGGTCGTTAAAATTGGCATTTTGTTCCGGGTCCAGCACCTCCAGCAGGGCTGCTGCCGGATCACCGCGAAAATCAGCACCCAGCTTGTCGATCTCATCCAGCAGAAAAAGCGGGTTGTTGGATTTTGCCTTTTTCATGGACTGGATAATCCGCCCCGGCATAGAGCCAATATAGGTCCGCCGGTGGCCACGAATTTCCGCCTCATCACGAACACCGCCCAATGATACGCGCACAAAATTGCGGCTTGTAGCCCGCGCTATGGATTTACCAAGCGAGGTTTTACCCACCCCTGGTGGTCCGACAAGACAAAGGATTGGTCCACGGATTTTTTTGGTCCGGGCCTGCACGGCCAGGTGTTCCAATATCCGTTCCTTGACCTTTTCAAGGCCATAATGATCTTCGTCCAAGATTTTTTCTGCCTTCTTCAACTCAATACTGGCACGGCGTTTTTTGCCCCATGGAATGGCGGTCATCCAGTCGAGATAATTACGCACCACGGTAGATTCTGCCGACATCGGGCTCATTTGGCGCAGCTTTTTCAATTCCGCTTCTGCCTTAACCCGTGCTTCCTTGGACAGTTTGGTTTTTTTAACTTTTTCGGCAAGTTCATCCAGCTCATCGCGTGATTCATCGCCATCGCCCAACTCGCGCTGGATGGCCTTCATCTGCTCGTTGAGATAATATTCACGCTGGGATTTTTCCATCTGGCGCTTGACCCGGCGGCGAATTTTTTTCTCCACTTGCAAGACACTGATTTCGCCTTCCATGGCCGCAAATGCCATTTCAAGACGTGCAGAAACATCTGCGGTTTCCAGCAGCTTTTGTTTTTCCGCAATTTTTACCGCCAGATGCGCCGCAATGGTATCGGCCAAACGTCCCGGTTCTTTAATATCACTAAGCGAAGCCACCACATCGGGGGCAATTTTCTTGTTGAGCTTGACGTAGTTTTCAAAATTCTCGGCCACCGCGCGCATCAAGGCGTGCATTTCGGCATTATCCTTGGTTTCACTGGCCAGCGGGAAGGCCTCGGCGATCAGATAATCATCCTGCATTCTGACTTTATCCACGCCAACGCGCTCACCCCCCTCGACCAGCACTTTCAACGTGCCGTCCGGCAGCTTGAGCAGTTGCAGCACTTTGGCAATACAACCAACCTCATAGAGATCATCAGCCACCGGATCATCTGTTGATGGATTACGCTGGGTCAGCAACAGGATAGTCTTACCTTCATCCATTACCTGTTCCAAAGCCTTGATTGACTTTTCGCGTCCGGCAAAAAGCGGCACAATCATATGCGGAAACACCACAATATCGCGCAAGGGCAGCACCGGCAGGGTTTGGGGGAAATCAGGCATAAACACATATATCCTTGGTCATCGGTTAACTAACAGGCAAATAACGATTCGGTGCCATTATGACAGCGAAAATATAACGTCGCCTGAACAAAATGTGGCCATTGGACACTTATCCTTCAAGGTTTCCGATCTGTAATGAACAGTGCCCTTGCCAGTATCCTCCCGGCCCGCCATCATAAATTCTACAAATTCCCAGATTTCCGGCAAATAAAGGACGCCATCATGCCTGCTCTTTTTCCTCATCTGCCCGGCCATTGCAATACCCGTCTTGCCGCGCTGGCCGTGAGCGCCAGCCTGCTGGCCGGGGCAGCCTCTGCCATACCACCCTGCGAAGAGAAGAAGTGCCCCACCAACTGGGTTGGTATGAGCCTGGCACAGGAAAAAGAAGTGATGGGTTTTGCCAATGATTACAAACGCTTCATCAACAAGGCCCGGACCGAAACCACCACGGTGACACAAGCCATCAAACTGGCCAAAGCAGCCGGTTTCAAGCCTTGGCATTTAGGTGCATCGCTCAAACCTGGCAGCAAATATTATGATAATAACCGGGGCCGCTCCATTACACTTTTCATTATCGGGGATGCCCCCTTATCAGACGGCGCGCGCATTTCCGCCTCGCATATCGACAGCCCACGGCTGGAGCTGAAAGGTCGCCCGGTTTATGAAAAATCTGGTTTTGCGCTGTTTCAGACGAATTATCATGGCGGCATAAAAAATTATCAGTGGACAAACATTCCCCTCGCGCTGCTGGGGCATGTAGATAAAAAAGACGGCAAGCGCATCCATATTTCCGTTGGGCTGGACAAAGATGACCCGGTGTTTGTGATTGCCGGCCTCTCCCCGCATGTGGATGTGGACCTGCGCAAACGCAAAAACCGCGATGTCATTGCCGCTGAAGAACTGGACCCGATTATTGGCAATCGCGAACTTGACGAAAAAAATGGTGCCAAGGCACTGGTAAAATCCTATCTGCGCAACACCTATGACATCGGCCTGGATGATCTGGTATCTGCCGAATTGTCTCTGGTGCCCGCTTTTGCGCCTCGTGATCTGGGCTTTGACCGCACCTTGATTGCCGCTTATGGCCAGGATGATCGCCTGTCTGCCTATGCTTCCCTGCGGGCCATTCTTGCGGCCAAGTCCCTGCAAAAAACTGCCTTTGTCTGGCTGGCTGATAATGAAGAAGTGGGTAATCGCAACAATACCGGTGCCCATTCCACCTATTTTATTGATCTTTTTTCTGATTTGCTTTTGCAACAAATGGGTGATGCGTATCGTGAGCCTTTTCTGCGCCGGGCCTTAAAAGCCAGCCGCGTGGTTTCCACCGATGTTAACCCCGGTATCAACCCTAACTGGCCATCTGCCTGGGAGGCGGGCAATGCCCCGCGTCACGGCCATGGCATAAATCTGAAAATTTATGGCCGGGGCAATGACGCCAATTCGGAATATCTGGCCTGGACCCGTGCCATGCTGGATGATGCCGGTGTGCCCTGGCAAACGGCCACCTATAAAGTTGGCAAAGGCGGCGGCGGCACCCTGGGCGGTGAGCTTTCCCATTATAATATGGACGTGGTGGATTTTGGAGTGCCGGTGCTTTCTATCCATACGCCCTATGCGGTCAGTTCCAAAAGCGATCTTTTCTGGCTCTACAAAGCCAACACCGCGTTTTTTGAAAAATAAGCACACAAAATGGCTACCCGTCTCATACGTCCGGCCTTCGCCTAGATGACGAAATTTTGCACCGTTTCCCTATGACAAGCGGGCTGGCACGGCAAGGCTGGACAAAACCGTTCATTTTTTCGTGCCCGCTTGCGAAGATACAGTAAACTGGCATAGCCTGCGTTGCAGGGAGTAGATTTGATGAAATCCAGATTGACCAGACGGCGGGTTTTGAGCGCAAGTTCGGCTTTTGTGGCGGCGGGAAGTTTGGCGTCGTGTATGCCCAAAACTGCCACAAATAATGCCCGCACCGACGAACCAGTGAAAAAGGATACTGCCATGCCTGATCCGCACATCAGCACACAGCCATTGGTAATCGCCCACCGGGGGGCGCCCGGATATTTGCCGGAACACACGGCAAAGGGTTATGATTTGGCCATTCGTATGGGCGCCGATTATATTGAGCCGGATCTGGTGTTTACCAAAGACGGGCATTTAATCGTCCGCCATGACCATTACCTTTCGACCACCACCAATGTTGCCGATCACCCCGAATTTGCCGACCGCAAGACGGTAAAGGACGGCCATGAAGGCGAAGACTGGTTTTCCGAAGACTTTACCCTGGCCGAGATCAAGACGTTACGGGCCAGACAGGCGTTTGAAACGCGCAGTCATACCGCGGACGACAAATTTGATATCCTGACCTTTACCGAGGTCATTACACTTGCCCATGCACGCATTTCCCTGCAAGGCAGCCAAATCGGCATTTACCCGGAAACCAAATTGCCATCCTATTTTGCCGCTTTGGGTTATGATTTTGAAAGCGCGCTTCTGGAAGAGTTGTCCAGAGTGGGCTGGGGCCAACCTGGCTCACCCGTGTTCATTCAATCATTCGAGGATGGCATTTTGCGTTCCTTGCGCAGCAAAACTGAACTACCGCTGATCATGTTGCTGGAAAGCGCCGATGGCGTCGATATGCAAGACATTGCCACTTATGCAGACGGCATTGGCCCCTCCAAAGCCCTATTGGCAAATAAAGATGGTAGTTCAACCGGCTTTATTGAAGCGGCTCATGCGCAGGGCCTGAAAGTGCATCCCTGGACTTTCCGCTCTGACATGTTGCCCGATGTGTTTGCCAATGCGCAGGCCGAGTTTGATTTCTTTTTTGATCTGGGCGTCGATGGTGTTTTTACCGATTTTGCCAATGATGCGCGCGCAAGCCTCTTGGCGCGGGCGGCCAGATCAGGTTAAGATGAACGCTGTTCACTTATATGCGGAGAGATTATGCAAACGACCCTTGAAAAACAACGCGCCGCCTTTCGCGTAGAGCCCAATCCATCGTTTGCATTGCGTGATGACCGTCTGCAACGTCTGGAGCGGATGTTAAAACAAAATGCTGACGAGATTGCGCAAACGGTCTCTGAGGATTTTGGGCATCGCTCCAAGGTAGAAACGCGGCTGGCCGACATTGCGGCGTTGATTACCGAGATCAAGCACACGCGGGCGCATCTGAAAAAATGGATGCGGGTGGAAAAACGCCCGGTCGCCCTGCAATTCAAACCGGCAAAAAATGAAGTGCATTACCTGCCCAAAGGCGTGGTCGGTATTATCAGTCCATGGAACTACCCGTTCCAACTGGCCATATCGCCGCTAATCGCCGCGCTTGGTGCTGGCAACCGGGCCATGATCAAACCCTCAGAGTTGACCCCGCGCACCTCAGAGCTGACCAAGCGCTTGCTGGGCCAGATATTTGCAGATGATCTGGTGGCGGTAATTACGGGCGATGCCAAGGTCGCGCAGGAATTTTCAACCCTGAAATTTGACCATATGCTGTTCACCGGCTCGACCAATGTTGGCCGTTATGTCATGGAGGCCGCAGCCAAAAACCTGACCCCGGTAACGCTGGAGCTTGGCGGCAAATCACCAACAGTAATTGATTATGACTTTCCGCTGCAGACTGCCGCCGAACGTATTCTCTCCGGAAAATTACTAAATGCCGGCCAGACCTGTGTCGCCCCGGATTATATTCTTGCCCCCAAAGACCAGATTGAGGCTACCGCAGAGGAACTTACCAGGGTCTGCCGCCGGTTTTACCCTAACATCCATGATAATGATGATTATACCGCGATCATTTCAGAAAAGCATTTTGCCCGTCTGAACGCCCTGCTTGATGATGCGCGGGACAAGGGCGCAAATATTATTGAAATTTACCCGGAAGAAGCAAAAACCAGCAGCAATGTGCGCAAAATGCCGCCCAAGCTGATTACCAACACGACCCCGGATATGACCATTATGCAAGAAGAAATATTCGGGCCACTCTTGCCGCTTTTGCCCTATGAAAGCATTGACGATGCCATTGATTATATTGGCGATCAGGCGCATCCGCTGGCGCTGTATGTGTTTTCGGATAACAAGGTCGTGGTTGAGCGTATGAGTGATGAAGTGCTGGCCGGCGGTATGGCGATCAATGACACGTTGATGCACCTTACCCAGAACGATCTGCCCTTTGGCGGCGTAGGTGATAGCGGCATGGGCGCCTATCACGGCCATGACGGATTTTTGACTTTTTCACACGCCAAAGCCATCTTCCACCAGTCAAAAATCAATGGCCGGAAAATGTTGTTTCCACCCTATGGCAAAACCATCAATCGTATTTTGGGCTTTATGAGTTAGGTCTTGATCGTCATGCACGATTATATTGTGGTTCTGGTGCCGTCCCTGATTGCCATTGTGATTATGGTGATTTTGATCAAGGCCACCCGGCTGGAACATCTGGTGCGCCTTGATAATGAGGCCATTGTGCAAAGCGCCATAGATGAGCACTTTGAAGGTCAGAAAATTGACCACATCATCCTCAGTAAAGACACCCAATATGCGCTTGCTATCATGCAGGACGGCACGGTTATTCTGGTTCGGGCTTTTGGTGATCGCATGACCGTGCGGGTACTCAATGAAAAAAATATCACCAGCCTGAACGGGCAGGATGAAGCCCTGGAGATTAAGCTCAATGACTACACCTGGCCCCGTGCGCATCTTGTATTTGAAAATACGGCGGCGCGGAGCAAAGTCCAGGATATGATTGAAAAGCTGACACAAAATCCTGCGGAGGCCGTATCCCATGCCTGAGTTTTTACAAGGCACGCCCGTAACCACCCTGGCGGCACCATTATTTGTTTTGCTGATTATCGCTGAAATTATCCTCATCAAAGTGCGCGGTAAAGGCGGTGACTATGAAAGCAGGGATGCCGCCACCAGTGTTTTCATGGGGCTGGGCAGCACCATCGTTGATGGGCTGGTGGGTTTTATTTCCGTAGCTTTGCTGTTTGCAGCTTATCAGATTGCGCCCATCAAATTGCCAATTAACTGGCTCACCGGTTTTGCCTGTTTTATGCTGGTTGATCTGGCCTATTACTGGATTCACCGCTATTATCACCGGTCGCGCTGGGGATGGGCCGCCCATGTGATCCATCACTCCTCACAGCATTACAATCTGACCACAGCCCTGCGTCAGACCTGGACAGGCTTGCTGTCGGGCGGGGTGTTATTATTTGTGCCGATTGCTCTTTTGGGCTTTCATCCGGCTTTATTGGCGTTTTGTTATGGTCTGAACCTGATTTACCAATTCTGGTTCCATACCGAAGTGATCGATAAAATGCCCCGCTGGTTCGAAGCCATCATGAACACCCCATCGCATCACCGGGTCCATCATGCCAATAACCCGCGTTATCTGGATGCCAATTATGCCGGCGTATTTATTATCTGGGATAAAATGTTTGGCACGTTTGTCGCTGAACGCAAGGACGATGCCCCGCGCTATGGTCTGGTCAATGATCTTGGCACTTTTAATCCATTACGGGTTTCCACCCATGAATATGTTGGTATCCTCAAAGACGCCACGCAAAAAGGCCTGAGCCTGAAACAACGCATCTGGTATATTTTTGCCGAACCCGGCTGGTGCCATGACGGGGGGCGCAAATCCTCCCGCCAGATCAAGGCCAGTTATGTCGCTCGCCACCCCGAACATAAAGGCGAGCCTGGGCTTTAGCCACCATCCTGTGCTTGTCTAAGGATAAAGATGTTTGTGGTGCCATCCATCCTTCGAGGCCGCACCAGTAACACTTACTGGTGGGGCACCTCAGAGCCTGCCCCGGACCTGATCCTCAGGATGAGGGGGATGATTTAATTCCGGCCTCATGTTGAGGCGGCGCGCAGCGCCCTCGAAACATGGAGTGCCACACGCCTGTAATATACCCCACCAGCGCCCCTGTTGGATAAGTATCGGCTATCCCCCACGCTCTAAATCAAACGTGTCATCCCGGCCACCGAGCCGGGGTCCATTGTGATTCTCAATGCGCAAAGGCTTGAAATAATAGACCCTCCGATCAAGCCGGAGGGCGACGAAGGGCAGTGTTTGTGATTTAGAATGGGTTTATCCCGTGCATAGGCCTCAAGGGTCACACACTACCCCTTAATGACCCTCGTGCTGTCCCTGAAAACCCCCTCAAGTGACCCTTATTAACCCTTTCCGACCCCTTAAATCAGGCTTATTGCCCCTTATTGGCCCTGTGTTATTTGGGGGTTACCCGTCATTATCCCCGCCTACACAAAACAGGATATAATCGTGCAATTTGGAAGTGCGGTATTTAGCGATCTTTGGGATCAATGGCATCACGCAAGCCATCGCCGATAAAGTTAAAGCAATACAGGGTGATCATCATTGCCACGGCAGGAAATAACAATGTCCAGGGCATGGTTTCCATATCCTGCGCCCCATTGGCGATCAGCTTGCCAAGCGAGGTCAGGGGTTCTTGCACCCCAAGCCCTAAAAAGCTGAGGAAACTTTCAGCCAATATGACCGAAGGAATGGTCAGGGTGACATAAACCACCACCGGCCCCAGCACATTGGGCACAATATGGCGGCCAATAATGATAAACGGGCGCACACCGGCGGCCTCAGCGGCCTCGATAAACTCTTTTCGCTTCAAGGCGATGGTCTGGCCGCGCACAATTCGCGCCATGGTTAGCCATTCCACGGCGCCAATGGCCACAAAGATCAGCAATATATTCAAGGCCGGCCTGCCGGTGGTGAAATCCTTGAACACCACCATCAGTATGATCACAAAAAAGATAAACGGCATGGCATAAAGCGTATCAACGATACGCATCATAAACTCATCGACCTTGCCACCAATATAACCCGCCGTGGCACCCCAGATCACACCGATAACCAGAGAAACAAAAGTGGCCACCACGCCAACGGCCAGCGAAACCCGAAGGCCGTAAAGCAGGCGGACAAAAAGATCGCGCCCCTGTGCATCAGTGCCAAACCAGAACCAGTCATCAAAAGTTGGCGCTATACCAACCTTTAGCTTGTAAACATGGTCATAATCATGAGGCCAAACCCATGGTCCGGCAATGGCCAGAACGGTAATGCCGATCAGCAAAAAAATGCTGGCAACGGCGGCGCGATTTTTCAATAGACGCGCGCGCGCATCATCCCAGAGTGAGCGGCCCTGCACACTGGCTTTTTCCATAAGCGCCTCGGTGCGCGCCTGTCGTGAGGTGCTGATCATGGCTCAATCATACCGGACTTTTGGATCAAGAACCCCGTAAAGCAGGTCCGCGATCAGATTTAGGGCAATGATGAGGGTGGCATACAAAATAACGACGCCCATGACGACCGTATAGTCTCGTTGCAGCGCCCCCATGACAAATTGCCGGCCAATGCCTGGCAGGGCAAAAATCTGCTCGACCACGATCGAGCCTGTTAGCAAAGCCGCCGTGGCCGGGCCAAGATAACTGACCAGCGGCAAAATTGCCGCCCGTAATGCGTGACGAATAATAACCGCATAGCCGGGCAGACCCTTGGCGTAGGCGGTCCTGATATAATTGGAGCGCAAGGTCTCAATCATGCTGGCGCGCATGAGACGTGAAATAATGGCAATTTGCGGCAAGGAAAGGGTTATGACCGGCAGCAGCAAATGGGTAAAGGTTAATTGTCCCCGATCCAGACCCGCCGTTGGTAACCAGCCCAGATAAAGTCCGAAAACCAGCGCCAAAACCGGCCCGGTCACAAAGGGCGGTATGCTGATCCCGGTCATGGCTATGCCCATAACTGCGTAATCGCCCGCCTTGTTTTGCCTAAGCGCGGCAAAGCCACCAAGAAAACCGCCGACCAGCACCGCCAGCGCCATCGCCGACAGACCCAGCGTCGCGCTAACCGGGAAACCCTCGGCAATAATATTGCTGACCGTCTTGTCCTTGTATTTCATTGAAGGACCAAGGTCGCCTTTGGATAAGTCTTTGAGATAATAGCCAAACTGTGTGACAATTGGCTTATCCAGATGGAATTTTTCCGCCAGCCGCGCCTTGATTTCAGCCGGGATCGGGCGCTCAAGATCAAACGGGCTACCCGGTGCGGCGCGCATTAAAAAGAAAGCAAGGGTAATAATCAGGAAAACCGTTGGAATTGCGATAAGCAACCGGCGGACAAGAAATCCAAACATGAAACACCGTAAAAGAGGTTGACCTGAAGCGCGAACCTTTCATGTGCCCGATAGGCTGTCAACGCACAGCCCTGCGCTTTGATCTAGCAATTTTAGTAAATTTTCTGGTTGGGAAACAGCCCCTTAACGGCCCTCAACCAGATGTGATCTATCGTGTATTGCCCACCATGGTATAAAGGGGGCAATTTGATCTGAATGTTGATTATAAACGCAAGTATTATTAGTGAGAAGCAAGCTGTGCCCCGTCGTGTTTAACCCAAATTTCTACATGAGAGTTTTTATGCGCTTTATGGTTACTTCTACAAGTTTTTTACAAATCTTGTCCTTGCTAATATTCCTGTTTATTGCACCCGCTTCCTATGGGCGTGATAATACAGAACATAAGGTAACATTTCGTGCCGTTACCGATAATTTTTCCGTTTCTGCACAAATATCGCCTGCTGATGTCAAAAAAGCCGCCGCCATGGGTTACACACTGATCATCAATAACCGGCCCGATGGCGAGGGTGGATCAAGCCAGCCGACCAGCGAGGCACTGGAACGTGCCGCCAAACAAGCTGGCATTGCATACCGGTATGTTCCGTTTCGTTCTGGCCAGATTACGGATCAGGCGATGGCCACGATGATGGATATTCTAAACCGGCAGGGAGACAAAAAAACCCTGGCGTTATGCCGTTCTGGCACACGGGCAATTACCATATGGGCCATGGCGCAAAGCGCGCTTGGCAAAATGTCTGTGGATGAACTGATCCTGGCAGCCAGGCGCGCCGGTTACAATCTGGAGCGCCAGCGCTCGCAATTGGAAGCGCTCGCGGCAAACGGCAAACGCTGAAAAATCAACGATAAATAACAATGCGCGGAGAAATACAATGTTTTGTGCTGGCCACAGGCACATCAAGAACACCGGCCGTATCGGTCCGGGCGAGATAGGTGCTGCATGTTTTTCCGTTTCGGCTTTCAATGGTTATGGTTGCAATTTCGCCGGGCGCACTCAACAATGCTCCTCTGCCCGGCAAGGAAAGCATCATGACCGGGCTATGATTATTATGAATGGTATTGCTAACTTTATGGCTGTTTTGTCGATTTTCTTCACCCGATGCCACGCTTGCCAGACCAAGGGCAAGCGCAAACCCGGTTATGGCCAGAGCTTTTCTTACATGTTGATCGCCCGCTTTATTTCCCTGTTTCATTTCGCAACACCTGACCCTGTTTCTACCGGTCATTGCGCAAAGGCCGCGCCAGCGCATTGGTGTTGGCAATCAGAAAGGAAATGCGCATGGACCCTGTGAGAAACCCAACGTCCTGGTGGCATGATCTGGCGCTAGAGCGCGGCGGCCTGCGCGCCCTGAGAACCGGCGCGTTAATACCCCTTTCACCTGGCAATCTGATTGCCATGGGACGTGGGTTTGCCAATTATTCAGCGACGCAAGGGTTGCGCCTTGGCAATTCTCTAATGCGCGGCAAGCCTCTTAGCATCGCCTTTACGCCGCACCGGCCACAGCCATGGCATTTGATCTGGTCGGTTCTGCATACCGCTGGCGGGCGCATTGTGGGCGATACGGCCAAAGCCGATGCCGTGTTCTATTTTGAAGATACAACCACCTGCGAAGAACACCCCCTGAACGCGGTGCCAGATGAACATATATTGCGGCAAATCAATTGCGCCTGCCTTGATGTTTCCAAATCAAGAGTTGCCCGTGTGTTTGAGGAAGTTTTTGGCTATCCATTGGCAATTGATCCAACCAAATGGCAGGGGTTGGCGGTAGAAAAGTCCGAAATAAATGGTGCCCATGACGGGCAGGTGGTCACCTGCCCCGCCGAGCGCAAAGACGGCAAAGTCTATGAACATCTGATCAATAATTCGGACAATGGCCGGTTTGTCGAAGACTTTCGCGCGCCCACCGTTGGCGGTGAAATCACGCTGGTATACATCAAACAGAGAAGCCTTGATTATCGTTTTGCCAATACCAATGATCGCGTATTATTGCGTTGGCCGGAACAGGTTTTTTCCCTCGAAGAGCGTGAAAAACTAAAACAGTTCTGTCAGGCCATGAATTTGGACTGGGGCGGTCTTGATGTGCTGCGCGATCGACAAAGTGGCCGCCTTTATGTTGTGGATGTCAATAAAACCGACATGGGCCCGCCCACGGCATTGGCCATCGTGGATCAGGTGCGCTCCGTTCGCGCTCTGGCCAAAGCCTTTCGCGCGTATATGAACCGGTAATGGCACCAATCTATGGCTGACATTCCCTTTATTCGTGATTTTGAGCCAAAATACGGCGCGCTGGTTCGCATTTCTAAAAATGTCCGGCGTCTGGTAGCCAATAATTCGGGCCCGTTTACCGCCTGGGGCACCAATGTCTATGTTGTCGGCAAGGATGAGGTTTTTGTATTTGACCCCGGCCCAAACCTGAACGCACATTTTGAGGTTCTGCTCCAGTCCCTTGGAAACGAAAAAGTAAACGGTATTTTTATTACCCATCACCATATGGATCATTCACCCCTTGCGGCCCGTCTGGCGCAGCATTTCGGATGCTTAACCTATGGCATCGGGGCCCCTGAAAAGCCCGCTGCGGGGCAGGATATTAAGCTGGAGGCCGGAGAGGATTACAGTTTCCAGCCAAAGGTTACGATTAAAGACGGGCAGGTATTTACGGGCAATGGCTGGTCCATCGAGGCAGTGCATACGCCGGGACACACCTCCAACCATGTTTGTTATGGGGTGTTGGGTGATAATGGCCTGATCTGCGGCGATCATATCATGGGCTGGGCGACCTCGGTGGTTATCCCGCCTGATGGCGATATGGATGATTATTTGCGTTCGCTGCAAAAGGTGCAATTGCGAAATTATGATGTTTTATGGCCGGGTCATGGAGCCCCGATTGATCAGCCCGCCCGTTTTATACGCGCCTATATTGACCACCGGCAGAAACGAAACATGCAAATACTGCAACAACTTGGCAAAGGCCAAAGAAGGATAAAGGATATTGTGCCGGTTATCTATGCCGATACGGACCCAGGGCTTTACCCGGCAGCCAGCATCTCGGTATTGTCGCACATGATTTTTTTAATCAAAAGCGGCAAAGTGATTGGTGACGGTCCACCAGGGTTAAAAACCAGCTATCATCTGGCCTGATTACCAGCCGATCCAGGAATGCGGGTTTTCAATCGGCAAATCCTTATTTGCGCGCATAAGACCGACAATGGCCCGCGCCAGATACCACAAGGTCAGAACCGGGATCAGAAAAAACCCGATAATGATAAAACACAGAAGAACAACGATAAACGTATACAGCAAGCCAATCCAAAACGTGCGTATCTGATAAATCAAATGGCTGCGGGGTCCTGACGGCGCGCCATTTATGGTGCTGTAGGCGATAATCACGCCGACAATGCCGGTAAAAGGTATCACCACATTGGCTATATAAAGAATGTAGACCAGTTTGACTTTTTGTTTCAGGTCTTCTGCGGGGTTTGGCGTGCTTTGCATGTCAATCATCGTATTATCTCACGTTTTTCGATAAATTATCCTAGCCGCCTGCAATGCCAGCGGCTAGGGTCAAAACTCATTCAGATGGGGTCATCATGCAAATCGTAACCACGGATTATCTGCCCGGTGAAACCGTGCAAACCACGCTGGGGATCGCGCGCGGCAGCGTTGTGCGAGCCCGCTTTATCGGACGGGACTTTATTGCCGGTTTGAGAAATCTGGTGGGCGGCGAGATCAATGAATATACAAACCTTCTGGCGGAATCACGTGAGCAATCTTTGGAACGTATGGTCCTTCATGCTCAATCCATGGGCGCTGATGCGGTTTTGAATGTTCGTTTTACTTCTAACACCATTATGGAAGGCACCGCCGAAATGCTGGCCTATGGAACCGCCGTAAAACTGCAATGAGCGAAACGCCAAAAACATCATACAGAATCAAGGCAGAGGCCATTGAATGGCTTAGGTTTCTGGTTGTCTTCCTGGCAGGTTTTTTTGTTTTTTCTTCTCTTTTTTATGCCCTGTTTTTCATCCCGTCGGGATCAATGCGCCCAACCCTTGAGGTGGGCGATCGCTTTGTGGCATCAAAATGGGCCTATGGCTGGTCGCGCTATTCATTGCCATGGGGCGCATCACGGTTATTACCGCCAAAAAAGGGGCGGGTTTTTGGCCGTATGCCCAAGCGAGGCGATGTTGTAGTTTTTGTGAACCCGAAAAACAATATGGTCATGATCAAGCGCGTTATCGGACTGCCAGGCGATATTATCGAGACCAGAGGCGGGCGGCTCTATATCAATGGAGAGCGTGTGCCACGAACTTTTTTACGAATGACCCGCTTTCGCGATCATTATGGCCAGATCCGTAACGCCCAGGTCTATACGGAAACTTTTGACGGCAACCGGCGGCCGCACACCATTTATGAATATTCGGATCAAATGGTATTAAGCGGCTGGTCGCCCGATGATTCCGGGCCTTTTACCGTTCGCGACGGGCATATTTTCATGATGGGGGACAACCGGGATAATTCCAGCGACAGCCGCGCCCCCGATGGACCGGGGCAGGTGCCGCTGGAGAATTTGGTCGGCAAGGCGCAAACGGTGCTTTTTACTTTTGCCCGCTGCCGTCATGAACCAGGACTGGATTGCCCGACCGGGCGTCTGTGGCGATTATTTTAGGAGTTTTTCATGAGCTTATCCGGCAAAACCGTATTTATCACCGGGGCCAGTCGCGGCATTGGTCTGGCGATCGCCAAAAAATGCGCAAGTGATGGTGCCAATATCGTGATCGCTGCCAAGTCCGCTGAACCCCACCCCAGCCTGCCTGGCACCATTTACACCGCCGCTGACGAAGTGTGTGCAGCGGGCGGCAAAGCCCTGCCTCTGGTTTGCGACATTCGTTTTGAGGATCAGGTGGAAGCCGCCGTGACCAAGGCGGTAAATGAATTTGGCGGCATTGATATACTGGTCAATAATGCTTCAGCCATTTTCCCGCGCGGGGTGCTGGACACACCCATGAAACGCTTTGACTTGATGCACCAGGTTAATACACGTGGCACCTATATGGTCACACAAAAATGCCTGCCCCATTTGCTCAAATCCGCAAACCCCCATGTGCTAATGCTGTCGCCACCACTGGATATGCAAGAAAAATGGTTCGCCCCCCATACGGCCTATACCATGGCTAAATTTGGCATGAGCCTGTGTGTTTTGGGCATGGCTGGTGAGTTTCGTGATCAGGGCGTAGCGTTTAATGCGCTTTGGCCCCGAACCGCCGTGGCTACGGCTGCGATTGCCAATATACTGGCCGGTGAAGAGGGTATGAAAATGTGCCGCAAGCCGCAAATACTTGCCGATGCTGCTTATCTTGTATTTAACAAAACCGCCCGTGATTTCAGCGGTAATTTTCTCATTGATGACGCGTTATTATACGAAAATGGCGTGCGTGATTTTGACGCGTATCGGGTGGATACCACGCAACCGCTATTACCTGACTTTTTTGTCCCCGATGAGGGCTACCCCGCCCCGCCCGGCGTCGAAGTTCTGGATATTGCCTTGAGTCAATGAGCACAGCCCTGATCATCCACCAGGACTGCAATTTGCATGTGGAAACGCCCGGCCATGCAGAACAGCGCCGCCGTCTGGATGCCGTGTTACAAGCCCTGGAAACGGCTGCCCTGCCCTGTGTGCGCCTCGAAGCGCCACTGGCGAAACGAGAAGATTTGTTACGGGTCCATACACCTGAATACGTCGATCTCATTTTGGGCTCCTGCCCAAAAAATGGCTGGAAACAACTCGACCCGGATACCGCCCTTAGCCCCGGCTCGGCAGAAGCCGCCTTGCGGGCCACCGGCGCGGTAATTATGGCCGTTGACGGGGTTATGGCAAAAGAATTCAACACGGCATTTTGTGCGGTGCGCCCGCCGGGACACCATGCCCGACCCGCCAAAGCCATGGGGTTTTGTCTCTTTAACGGGATTGCTATCGCCGCGCGTTATGCCCAGCAGGCATACCGGCTTGAACGCGTTGCCGTCATAGATTTTGACGTGCATCATGGCAATGGCACTCAGGAGATGCTTAATAATGTGCATGGGGCGCTATACGCTTCCTTGCATCAAAGCCCGCTTTATCCCGGCAGCGGAAAAGCAGAGGAACGTGGGCAAAGCGGGCAGATCATCAATGTGCCTCTACCTGCCGGTACTAGATCACATGAATGGCGTCAGGCCTATCTTGAACATATCCATCCGGCATTAATCAGGTTTGCCCCGCAAATGATTTTCATCTCTGCAGGCTTTGACGGACACCGCGATGACCCACTGGCACAATTTAACCTGGGCAGCGCCGATTATGGGTGGATTACTGATAAACTGGTCAACATTGCCATGAAAAGCGCTAAGGGGCGGGTTGTTTCCGTGCTTGAGGGCGGCTACGACTTGGGCGCGCTGGACCGGTCCAGCGTGGCGCATATGCGCGCACTTTGTGAAGCATGAATGACTTTACGCAAACAGAGACACTCCCCCTGGGAAATGGCATGACACAGGCAATTAAGGCAAATGTGCATGCGGCAGGCCCGCAAGGACGCCGTAGCGGCAGCATTGTGCTGGCCCGTCATGGCCGCCCGGATACGGATAAATCGCACTGGATTTCTGCAAAAGGATATTATCAATGGTGGCGTGGCTATGATGAGAGCGGGCTTGACCCTAAATCACCGCCGCCCAAAAACCTGTTGGCAGAGGCGGCCCGCGCTGATCATATTTTTGCCAGCGACCTGCGCCGGGCACAGGAAACCGCCAAGGCTGTCGCCAATGGCAAACCCATCACCTTTGATCCGGTTTTTACCGAGGCCCCCTTGCCGCCACCACCCTTTCCATCCCTGATCCGTATGCGCCCACCCCATTGGGATGTATGGTCACGCAGCCTGTGGTGGCTTGGCTACTCTGGTGGATTTGAAAGCCGTGCAGAGGCTGAAGGGCGTGCCTTTGCCGCCGTGGACAGAATTGACCCCCTTGCCAGAAATGGAGAAAATGTTCTGGTCTGCGCCCATGGCTGGTTTAACCGCATGATGCGCCCGGCGCTGGTGGCCAATGGCTGGAATTGCATTTATGATGGCCGGGATGATTATTGGTCCTATCGGCGTTATGAACGCGTTATGACCTAAGAAAATAGAGAAATTTTATGCCTGCATCTGCTGATATTAAAGATCTGAATTTTGAGGCCGCGCTGGCTGAACTGGAAACAATCGTTCAACAACTTGAAAACGGCAATGTTGAGCTGGAGAAATCCATCAAAATGTATGAACGTGGGGCGGCCCTGAAAGCCCATTGCGAGAAAAAACTGGCGGCGGCCAAATTGAAAATTGAAAAAATTATCATGGGTCCAGATGGGCAGGTCAGCACAGAACCAGCAAAGATCGACTGAATATGGAAGCCCAGGATACATTCAAGGAACGGCTGGAAAATGTGGCCGACAAGGTTACGGTGGCGCTGGATGCGTTGATCCCGCCGGTTGCCGGGCCGGAAAGCCAGTTGCTTTCGGCCATGCGTTATGCCGCCCTTGGCAACGGCAAACGACTGCGCCCGTTTTTTGTGCTCGAATGTGGACGCCTGTTTGACATTAACGAGCGCTCATTATTGCGCGTAGCTTCTGCGGTGGAGTGCATTCATGCCTATTCGCTGATCCATGACGATCTGCCGGCGATGGATGATGACGATCTGCGCCGGGGTCGCCCTACCGTTCACAAAGCCTATGATGAAGCCATAGCGGTGCTGGCCGGGGATGCGCTGCAATCCCTTGCCTTTGAAATCATCAGTGATGAAGAGACCCATGCCGGTCCCAAAGTGCGTAACCAGTTGATCCATAAACTGGCCATTGCGTCCGGTGCACGCGGTATGGCAGGCGGGCAGGCGATTGATGTATCGGTCAAGGACAATGAGCTGGAAATGCCCCTGATTGCCCGCATGCAGCGTATGAAAACCGGCGCATTGTTTCAGTTTTCCGCCGAAGCGGGCGCAACCATGGCGCAAGCCAGCACCGAGGCTTTTGCCGCCCTAAGTGGCTTTGCCCATGATCTGGGCCTGGCCTACCAAATCGCCGATGATCTTCTGGATGTAGAAGGCGAGCAAAGCAATACCGGCAAAGCTGTTGGCAAGGACGCCGCAAACGGCAAGGCCAGTTTTGTTCTGACGCTAGGGCCCGAACAAGCCAAAAAGCGCGCACGGCTTTTGGCAGAGCAGGCCAAGTCACATCTGGAATTTTTTGGACAAAGTGCCACAATTTTGCGCCAATCCATTGATTTTGTGATAGAGCGGACTGGATAACTTTAGAGTTTGTATAAATGACAAAGAAAAGCTCCATTCTGGATAAGGTGAATTCTCCCGCCGATACCAGGGATTTTAACATTGGCGAATTGCGCGAACTGGCAGATGCGGTGCGCCACGAGGTTGTTGATGCGGTTTCTGTAACCGGTGGTCATTTGGGTGCCGGGCTTGGGGTGGTCGAGCTCACTGTAGCCTTGCACCATGTATTTGATACACCAAAAGATCGCCTGATCTGGGATGTGGGCCATCAGTGCTATCCCCATAAAATCCTTACCGGCCGCAAGGATCGCATCCGCACCCTGCGCCAGGGCGACGGACTATCCGGTTTTACCAAGCGAGCCGAAAGTGAATACGACCCCTTTGGTGCCGCCCATGCTGCCACCTCTATTTCAGCCGGTTTGGGCATGGCCGTTGCCAGAGACATCAAGGGTGAAGACAATCACGTCATCTGTGTGATCGGCGATGGCTCCATGAGCGCAGGTATGGCCTATGAAGCCATGAATAATGCCGGTGCCATGGATAAACGCCTGATCGTTATTTTGAACGATAATGATATGTCAATTGCCCCGCCGGTCGGCGCATTAAGTGCGCATTTGGCGCGCCTGGTTTCTGGAGGCGCTTATACTACCATGCGTCGTCTGGCCAAGGATGTGGCCAGTCATTTACCACGGCCGCTTATGGAAGCAGCCCGCAAAACCGAAGAATATGCCAGAGGCATGGCCGCTGGTGGCACCTTGTTTGAAGAGCTTGGCTTTTATTATGTAGGTCCGATTGATGGGCATAATCTGGATCATCTGGTTCCCATTTTAGAAAATGTGCGCGATTTAAAAGACGGGCCGGTACTGATCCATGCGGTCACGCAAAAGGGCAAAGGCTATGCACCGGCGGAAAGCGCCGCCGATAAATATCATGGCGTTGCGCGCTTTAATGTCATCACCGGAGAACAGCAAAAGGGCAAAGCCGGTCCCCCCAGTTATACCAAAGTATTTGCCGATGCGCTGATCCATGAAGCCAAAAAAGATGACCGCATCGTGGCCATCACCGCCGCCATGCCAGGTGGAACGGGTCTGAATCACTTTGCCAAAGCCTTTCCGGAGCGCATGTTCGATGTGGGTATTGCCGAACAACATGCCGTGACCTTTGCTGCCGGGCTTGCCGCCGATGGCATGAAGCCTTTTGCGGCGATTTATTCCACCTTTTTACAACGCGGCTACGATCAGGTGGTTCATGATGTGGCCATACAGGGCCTGCCAGTGCGTTTCGCACTGGATCGCGCCGGGCTGGTGGGGGCCGATGGCCCAACCCATGCCGGGGCGTTTGATATTGGTTATCTGGGCGCCCTGCCGGGCATGGTGCTGATGGCCGCCGCCGATGAGGTGGAGCTGGCGCGCATGGTCGCAACGGCAACGACAATCGATGACCGGCCCAGTGCCTTTCGTTATCCGCGTGGCAACGGGATTGGTCTGGCCATACCGGTGGAGCCGAAAATTTTGCAAATCGGCAAAGGAAGAATTGTGCGTGAAGGCACCACTATTGCCCTGCTTTCTCTTGGCGGGCGCCTGGAAGAAGCCGGCAAGGCGGCTGATCTGCTGGAAGCCAAAGGGTTTTCCACCACACTGGCCGATGCCCGTTTTGCCAAACCACTGGATGAAGACCTGATTATCCGGCTGGCACGGGAGCATGAGGTGCTTGTCACCATTGAAGAGGGCGCGCGCGGTGGCTTTGGTGCCTTCGTGCTTGAATTACTGGCGGCCAAAGGCGCGCTGGACTGTGGCCTGAGAATCCGCACCCTGACCCTGCCGGACAGTTTTATTGATCATGACACGCCTGAGCGCATGTATCAGCGCGCCGGACTGGATGCACAACATATCGCAGCCGCCGCCCTGGAGGCACTGGGGCGTGATGTGGGCGTAATTACACTGGATTCGGGAAAATTGGCATAGGCCCAATGCCTATTTGGCGCGCTCAAAAACCAGACAAAAGTTATTGGCGGGCATCGGCACGGTTTTGCGCAATTTTAGACCACGCCCCCTGGCCAGTAAAATAACGTCCTCCATATTGCGCACTCCCCAATCTGAATTTCGCTCACGCAGGCTTTGATCAAAAGCAGCATTACTGGGTGCGGTATGTTTGCCACCTTTGCGATATGGCCCATAAAGGATTAGTGCGCCTCCAACACCCAGGCATTGTCCGGCAAGGCGCATTAGCCCCTGTGTGGCTGACCATGGGGAAATATGGATCATATTGATATTTAAGATGGCATCAAAATACGAGGGCCATTTCTTGCGCGTTACGCGCGCCAGCCGGTCCTCATCGCAAACGTCCAGCATTTGCGCTGGCATGATGCGCCCCTCAAGCTCGCCATGACGACGCCAGGCATTGATACTTTTTATATGCAATGGATCCAAATCACTGGGCCACCAGATCAGATCGGGCAGGTGTGTGCAAAAGTGCACCCCGTGTTGACCGGACCCGGAAGCAATTTCCAGAACATCGCGGGTGCGCAGGGAAAGCTCACTTTTCAGAACGGCTAAAATGGCCGGAGCATTTCGGCGACTGGAAGGAAAATCAAGGCGCTCAGGGCTCATTTTGCACACGCTCCCAAACCCAATTAATCTGATTTTGTGTATCTATGGCACCTGCCTTTGGGTCCAGCACATGAGACACCACCAATTGCAAAGTGCGTTGAGGCGGCGCACCGGCGGCCAGATAAACGGAGGGCTGTAATTCCACTTCAGTATTTTGACATAAAAACCGCCAGCCCGTTCCGTCAGGCAGCACCAGAAGCGCTTGAGAGCGATCATGGGCAAGGCTGGCGCGCACTTTGGGATGCAGATGAAATCGCAGGACACAATCCAGTTGTGCAGGAATGTTGACCTTGGGGGCATCTCTTGGCCGGAACACCCGATCTTCACCTTCCAGGCGCTCCCCATTTTCGCTAATGCGGACCTGCCTTTGGTGGATCAGCCCATATCGCTGCAAATACCCCCCATGGCTTGCCTCCAACAGTGTGCCTTCACCGGGTTCAATTTTGCGTCGTGATGGATTGGCCAGACCGCGCTGGTGCAGGCGTGGTCCTAAAAGGGCAGCCCGTAAACCATGAGCGCGAATTTTCGCCGATGATGTATCATTGATGATCAATGTCGAATGGGCTGCGGAGGTGCGCACTGCCAGATGCCAGGGGTCGGGCTGGTCTTCTGACCAGCCACAATTAACCACCAGCCGCCCGCCTGGTGTGCTTAATTCCAGCGCCAGTGCCCCGGCATGAGCGCTCTGGCTAAAGCGTTCCGGCGGCACCCGCCCGGTATCCATAATCAGAACGCAGGCGTCTGTCTTAACTTTCTGATACCCCGAATGAGGTGCATAGTTAAAAGTGCTTTGCGGTATGGCCAGATCACGCAATACCTGTGCCGTAGTTAGCGCATGACCTTCACCGCCACCGTTAAAGGCCGCCAGATGCCCATCAGCGGCACACATGAAACGCACCATGGGGGCCAAACGGGCGAGTGTCCGCTCCAGATTTTCTGGCACCGGCTTAACAGATTTTTCCAGCAATAATTTTAATGATACCAGATCACACAAGGTTGATGTCGCCAGTTCCGGATTTCGTGAAATGTGACCGCCATCTGGTAATATTTGCTCGCCAAGTTGCTTGCCGAGGCGCTTCAGCCCGTGTTCTTCATATTGCTCTGCGCCCGGAACCAACAACCCCGTAGCGTAAATCGCCATGGCAATTTCCAGCCGGTCGCGGGTATCAGCGGCAATATCACCAAGCGCATGCAAATAAGAGATTTGCCGGATCAAACACGAGCGGCGATTATCCGCCTGCTCTCCCTCACCCATAATGGTGTGTCCTGCGCCCAGCCAGTTCAGACATCGACGTGCGACTAAACCGGGCGTCCAGGAAAACGGGTTCCATCCCCCATACACCCGTATCCAGTGATCTATATGAGCACCTGCCAGAATATGAGCCTGCAAAGTTTCAAGGGACAGTAAATCATGTATCCAGCTAAAGTCATGTAATCTGGCGGCAAAGCGGCGTGAGGGAACCGGCTTGCTCCATATGTCTTTGGCATCCTGGCAATGCACCGTTGTCCCCGCCAGAAAGAAAGAACCCTGCGCCAGCTTACGGCCCTGGCCCACGTCCGACTTGATCAACCTGGGTAATTTAGTGGTCAATGGCCCGGTGGCCGGTGTGCGCACAAAAAGTGTGCGATATAAAGGAATGCTGAACAGTTCTCCGGTCAGGCGGCGACGGCCCGCCTGCCAGAGTGCAATCAGAATTTCAACAAACTGGTTCTTTGCCACAATGTGTGCCCGTCTGGATGATTTACCCCTAATGGACGAGCTTTACCATAAAATTAAATACGCCCGCACCGGAATGTCCGGCACGGGCGTTAATTAACCGTCACTTGCGAAAAAGGGCGATCACATAATTACAGAATACATTTCTCAGTTATATGCGGGTTGTGGTGTCTGCTTTGGCAAAACGCGGGCACGTTCGCCATATTCCACCCAAACCGGTGTCCCATTGGCAATGGCAACATCACCGCCCTGGGTAATGGTAATAATTTCATCATCACGGTCCAGCTTGATGGTATAGGCAAAGCCCGTGCGTTCGGTTGCATTGTTTTCAATCGCAGCCCCCAGAAGACCACCGATAATGGCGCCACCAACGGCACCAATGGCACTATTGCGGCCATGGCTGCCGGCTTCCTTGCCAATCACGGCACCTAGCCCGGCACCGCCTACGGCACCAACACCGGAATTATTGCCTTCAATTCTAATCACCCGGCTGGCAATCACCACACCAGAATCGGCATGACTGACCTCGCCAACAGTGCTGCGCTGATAGTCATTGGCACCCAGGTCAGAAACACAGCCACCTAGCAGCAATGCGCCAGCAACACCAAAAGCGCCGATCGAGCGCGTTACAGAACGAGAAACAGTCATAACAAAATCCTTGTGTTTGTGTGAGCCAGGCCCCGGATTATATCCCATAACGAACCTAAACTGAACCGCACCTGAACATTATCTGAATGATGCGTTCCGCGAATATTTATATTCGCGAAAAATGCGCCATAAAAAAGGTATCCAGCCCATTTTTTTCGTGCCAGGCCCCCGGCGGGATACGTAATTGATGCTCATCCACAAATTCAACGGCATAAGGTAGAATGCTTTTATCTATTTTCTCAGGCGTTAACGGCAGTTCTTGCAAAGCACGCTTGGCTATATTCTCCCCTTCTTCGATCTGCGCCGAACAAACACAATATATTACCCTGCCGCCAGGTTTAACCATTTCAACTGCGCTCGCCAGCAAAGCAAATTGCTGATTTACCAGCGATTTCACTTGCTTTTCGGTTTTAAGGGCAAGCACATCGGGGTGGCGGCGAAACACGCCCGTAGCCGTGCAAGGCGCATCTACCAACACGGCATCAACAAGGGTTTCCGGGCGCCAAATTTTCGCATCTGCGCATACACTGCGGGTTTCCAGACGCAGTCTTTTCATATTTTCTTCCAGCCGTTGCAAGCGCAATGGTGCGCGTTCGACCGCCGTTACCTTTGCACCCATCGCCGCGATTTGTGCGGTTTTTCCACCAGGGGCCGCGCAAAGATCGATTATGTTTTCACCCGCTTTGGGTTGCAAAATCATAACCGGCAATGAGGCCGCTGCATCTTGAACCTGCCATACCCCCGCGTCAAAACCTGGCCATTTTATCACTTCGCCTGTCTGGCGCAATTGAGCCGTTATTCGCAAAGTCTGCGGCCCCAGAATTTCACCATTCAGCGCCTCGGCCCAGTGCTCTATATCATCAAATACACTCAGGTCCGTTGGCTGATCTTCTATGAGGAGGTGTGCTGCATTTTGCACTGCCTGATGGCCATAGTTTTGCTTCCAGCTTTCTCTCAACCAGCCCGGCAGGTTTTGCTCAAGCGGTATATTATCAATTTTTTCAGTGCCTTCGGTGGCCACTTTACGTAATACTGCATTGGCGAGGTGGCGAAAGGGGCGGGTTTTACCCCGGCTGGCTGCAAAAGACACCGCCTCATTGACAATGGCAAAAGCCGGGCTGCGCATAAACAATATCTCGGCGCTGGCGCAACGCAGTATCGACCGCATCAGTGCGGCTTTTGAGGTCAGGGGCCGCGCCAGATAAAGGGCCAACAGCGCATCGATCTGGCCCAGGCGGCGCAAAACCGTGCCCGCAATTGCCCGCGCCAAAGCCCGGTCACGTCCACTCATATCGGTAAAGCCGGTGGCGGGCATCAGGCACTCATCCATACTCAACCCCTGATCCAGAATAGAGGTGATGGTTTGTGCCGCCCAGATGCGCGATGGTGAAAGTTTTGTGCTCATGGGGGCGCTTACCATGACTTGAAGCAGCCTGTCAGGTTTATTGCTGCAAGATAGGCTGTTATGCTGGCAAACCTTATATGTGGGAGCCAGATATTGCCAGAACGTAACCCAAGCCAAATGGCAAAAAATAAAAGTGCAGCTACGCGCGCACTGGCCGAAGCCAAAGCCCGCCACAAGCAAGCGCAACAAGTAAACAAGCCTAAAGAATATGGTGGGCCCAAAGGCTACGAGCCCACCCGTTATGGTGACTGGGAACGCAAGGGCATTGCCTCTGATTTTTGATGATCGCGAAATTCGCTTCTCCGGAGAAGCGAGTCCGGCACAGGGTTTGCGTGTGTTAGCATGAATATGTCCAACAATGGGACGGGAGAGACCCATGCGTTTGCTAACACAACAAACCGCCATTCTTACCGGCGCAATTTTAACCCTTGGATTTGGCATTGCTGGCGTAGCCAAAGCCGATCAGAAGGGTTTTTGCGTAACCGGAAAAGCCACATCGGAACAGACAACAATTGATTGTGCCGGTCGCTGGGTGGCCGCTGATGGCACCCGTTTTGGGGCCCGCATTGACCCTGGCAATACCCCCAGAACAGCACATCCCGCATACCGCGCCCAGGGCACTGCGGATCACCATTTTCGCCAGACCGGCAGCAGGCTTTACACCACCCATGCCTCACAAACACCCGCTAGTGTCTGGACCCCGCCAGAGGCTTATTACCCAAGCGGCGCGCCGGTTGTGATCACCCGTGGTAATCAGGTCAACGCCTATAACGGTAATTATGACGTTTATGTGCCTGCCAGAGGTATGGCACCACGCCATACAGCCTGTAATGCCGCGCAATCCGGTCATCCTTCTCCAAACGCACCGCTTTGCGGCAGCACACATGCCGCTGCACCGATTGAGGGCTGCTTTACTGTCGATGCACATGGCAGCACCCATTCCGTGCCCTGTCCGACACGACAAAGCATTGTCTATACCAGCGCCTCACACCAGGGCGCGCCACAGGTCATGGCCCAGGCGAGCGCCAGCGCCAGTGCAATTGCGAATGTTAATATTAGCAGCGCCGGGTTTTTTAATACCCTGTCTGGCGGTGTTGGCGGCAACGCACCCATGTTTTACGGCGGTGGTGGCAGCACCATTATCACTGGCGGAGGTGGCAGTGTTCTTTCACGCGCGCCCCTGACCCGCTTTCGCTCACGAAATCGGGGCAGACATGGTGGCCATGGTGGCGGCGGTATGGGTTGTGGATGCGGCGGTGGCGGCATGATGGGCGGCGGTGGTGGCGATTAAAACCGGCGCGGTCAGTCACAAAAACAACCATAAAGTGTATAACGAGCTTGTTTTGTTCTAAATTAGGAGTATAGTCCTATTTTCTGAGCATTTGGTCCGCCATGAAGATTATCTTGTTTACAACTCTGGGGACGGTTTTAACCTGTGTTGGCCCGGTATATTCACGGGAAATTCTGCCGGGCCCCATAGAGGCCGAAGTTTTGCGCATCGTTGATGGTGATACGCTGGTCGTCAATGCCCTCATCTGGCCTGGACAGCATATAGAGATCAAGGTCCGTCTGGCCGATATTAATGCCCCCGAACTGTTTCGTCCATCCTGTTTGCTGGAACGACAACGGGCAGGACAGGCGCGCGACTTTTTGCTTCGCCATACCGGCACAAGCATTCGCCTTAGACAGGTTCACCTTGGCAAATATGCTGGCCGGGTGATTGCCCGTGTGCAAACTGACGCCGGGGCCGATATGTCTAATTTGTTGCTACAGGCCGGGCTGGCCCACCCTTGGCGCGACAAGACATCCTGGTGTGAGCCGGGGTGATAAATTAATCGGCATCCGGCGCAGGCGTTTTGTCTTGATAACCACACAGATCATTTATTATACACAGCCAACACCGGGGTTTACGCGCTATGCAGGTATAGCGCCCGTGCAAAATTAGCCAGTGATGTGCATGTTTGGCATATTGCGGCGGCAGGGTTTTCAGCAAACCCTTTTCCACCTCCAATGGTGTGCGCCCCGGTGCCATTCTGGTGCGGTTTGCAACCCGGAAAATATGCGTGTCCACCGCCATGGTCGGCATACCATAAACCACGTTTAGTACGACATTGGCGGTTTTGCGCCCAACCCCTGGCAGGCTTTCCAGCGATTCGCGGTCTTTTGGCACTTCGCCATCAAAGCATTCGATCAGTTTTTTGGACAAACCAATGACGTTTTTAGCCTTGGTGCGATATAGACCAATGGTTTTGATATATTCACGCACCTTGTCTTCACCCAGTGCCAGCATTTTTTGTGGTGTATTTGCTTTTGCAAACAGGGCCTTGGTCGCCTTGTTTACCCCTTTATCCGTGGCCTGCGCCGAGAGCACCACCGCCACCAGAAGAGTATAGGCATTGGAATAATTCAACTCGGTTTGCGGCTCTGGATCTGCCGCCGCCAGCCGCGCATAAATCTGTGCTATGGTTTTACGCGTTAGCGGCCGGGGTAAAGCCTTTGATTTGTCCACTTTTACCATCTGCTCACCCCTATTTAGCCTGTCGCCACCTGTGGCAACGCATCCAAAGACTTTCTTTACCCGCATGTTGTAGGCTTCGCCTATGAAAAAATTCATATCCATGGCGTTATTACTGGTCGGCCTTGCCTGCTTTTCCACGGGACCTGCATTGGCCAGCGGTGGTGGTGGTGGTGGACACGGAAAACCAAAAGAAAGCACCAAGGCAGAACCAACCCCCTTTGGCACCAAGAAAGTTTCCGAAAGCACCGCAAATTTTTTACCATTTCTACCCAGCGCCGCCACCATATTCTCAGGCTACCAACCCGCAGGGCTGATGCACTTTGAATACGGCCTGGAAATTGAAGACCCGCGCATTCGTGCACACGCCGCCAAACTGGCCCCCAGATTACGCGATGCCTATGGCCGGGTGCTATCCCAATATGCCGGTAGCCTGTATACCCCCGGAGAAGTGCCGGACATGAATTATCTGGCCACACGCATGCAGGGTGTAACAGACAGGATTATTGGCAAAGGCAAGGCGCACTTTTTGGTTTCCACTTTAATGGTGCGCGAAAACTAAATTTTATCGCCCTTAACATGCGCTATAATACGCCCGCTTTTATAGGCGCACAGAATTGGCATTTATCCCCACAATTATACGGTAATTAAGGGATAATACGCCCTATTTAAGGGCAATATCAGGGATAGTTTACCCGATTTAAGGGGTCTTAATAAGCAAATCATCGCGAGCCAAGGGGCACATACTGTCTCTTGACTAACCCATATGGGTCAATTCACGGGATATCTTTTTCTACGGCCTGCTGGACTCAATACAAGCTGGCGCGATGATCTGCAAAATGGAGAGGATGGCAAACACTAATCCCACCCCAATGCTGATGAGGTAATATGCCTTTCATTTTCGTCCATGCTGAAAAACAATAGTCCTACAACCCCGGCAAAGATAAAATCATACAGGAAATTACTGGGCGCTCATGCCGCCATCGATTTTTAGTTCAATCCCGGTCACAAATTTGGATTCGTCAGAGGCCAGATAAACCGCAGCATAGGCAATGTCTGCTGGCTCACCAATGCGGCGTAAAGGGATGCCTCGTGCCAGCTTGGCGTAAAGGTCGTCATTGTCCTGCGCGCCAATAGCCGGGCCAATGCCATCCAGAATGGGGGTTTTGATAAATACCGGGTGAATGGAGTTAGAGCGAATATCGTAACCTTGCGAAGCGCAATGCAGCGCTACGGATTTGGAGAGCAGCCAGACCGCCGCCTTGGCCGCATTATAGGCGCTCATATTGCCCGCAGCATACAGCCCGGCAATGGAGGAAATATTGATGATCGAACCGGGGCTGTGATGTTTCATCACGCCAAGCGCATATTTACAGCCCAAAAACACCGAATCTGCATCCACGGCCATAACGCGCTTCCACATTTCAAAGCTCTCATCCTCAACCGAGGCCATAGAACCAATACCGGCATTATTGACCAGCACATTAAAGCCGCCCAGCGCTGCATCGGTTTTGGCAATCACATCCTTCCAGCTTTGCTCGTCTGCCACATCATGAGCAAAGGCACAGGCTGCCCCCTGAAACTCGCCATTGATCTGATCAACCATGGCCTGCGCGCCTTCAAGATTAATATCGCTAATGGCAACCCGCGCGCCTTCGGCGGCAAACATATGGGCAATGGCCGCGCCCAGCCCCGATGCGCCGCCCGTAATCAGTGCGCGTTTTTCGTTCAACCGACCTGTCATGTTTTTCCCTTTAGCTGCTCAATACATCTGAAATCCACACTGGAATGTGTGCCGCTTTGCCGATAATGGCAATCCACTTTTGCGTTTATGCGCGCTTAAAATGAGGGATTACGGTTTTGCCCAGCAAGGTAATGGCGGCCGGAACATCCGGGCCAATAGGCCCGCCCAGACTGATCTGGGTGATGCCGTGATCGGCCAGTTGTTCTATTTGCGCAATAACCTGATGGGGGGTGCCCACAAGACCCAGTTTTAGCATTTGTGGCGTAACCGCCGCGTGCGCCGCTTGATAATCTCCCGCTTTTATCAATTTGGCAATTTCATCAAAATCAGAAGGATGAAGGCCGATTGTGGCCAGGGCCTCAGCTTCCAGATACGGTCCGAAATAAGAAATCATGGAACGCATTTTATGCTCGGCCGCCGCCCCGTCCTCGGCAATGCTAAGCCAGGCGCAACCGGCAATATCATGGGCGGTGGATTGTTCTTCGCGGCGCGCAAGCCCTTTTTCTATACATTTGACCATGCGCGGTGCCGATGCAGGCGGGGTCAGCATGGGCAGGCTGCCATCGCCTATTTCACCCCCCAGTGCCAGATAATCCTCGCCAAAGGCGCAAACATAAACGGGAACTTCATTACGCACTGGTGAAAAACGCAAATAACACTGGTCGTTCCAGTGAAAATCATCCGTTTCGCATTGCACAACCTCACCCTTGAGCAAAGCACGGATCATTTTTACGCTTTGCCGGGTTCGTCGCAAAACCTGTTTGCAATCCACCCCGGCCCAGTTTACCATGTCATAGGTATGCAAGCCGATGCCAATGACCGCACGGCCATTTGACAACTCATCCAAAGTGGCAAGATAGGAGGCAATTTCAGCAGGGTCCGTGGTATAAGGGTTGGTGCCGATGCTACCGATTTTGATTTTTGATGTGGCCATGGCCACCGCAGAAGTTGTGACCCAGGTGTTTTTCATAAAAATATCGTGGGGAAACCAGACGTATTCAAAACCGGCTGCTTCAGCCATCACAGAATAATCTACAATATCGTGAATACCGCCCAGATATTCGATAAAGCGAATACCCAGTTTAATATTATTTTGCATTTTAGAGTCTCAACCTTCTGGTTCAGGGCTGCGTTTGCAGGCGTTTGACCAATGCCATAGTCAAATTCGTGGGGGTAAAGCGAGGCGAAACCGCCATCAGCTTGTTGGACAGACCCGGCACCACTTCGCGCTTTGACCTGGCAAAGGCCTTATAGCCAGCTTTGGCCACCTTTTTGGCGCTCATCATCGGTGAAAGTTTTAACAATAACGAGCCTTTCATCGCTGCCGCGTCCTGAAACCCGGATTTTACCGGCCCCGGACACAAGGCAGTAGCGTTAACGCCGCTGCCTTTCAGTTCACCATGGAGCGCGCGGGTAAAACTGAGCACATAGGCTTTGGAGGCATAATAAACCGCCATGTTTGGCCCCGCCATATAGGCCGCCGTTGAAGCCACATTTAGAACCCCGCCCCGGCGGCGCTCGACCATGGCCGGTAACAAAGCACAGGTTAGTTCCGTCAGTGTGCGCACATTCAGATCGACCATGGAAACCAGCTTGGAACATTCAGCCTGCGCCACCGGGTCCATATCACCAAAGCCCGCATTATTGACCAGCACATCCACCTCCAGGTGCAAATCCTGTAACCCCTTGAGCAACTCCATTGCGCCGCCAGGCACCCCAAGATCGGCCGGGATGACATGGGTTTTGGCTCCTTTGCCCGCCAGCTTTGCCGCCACATCGCTTAACGCATCAACGGAACGCGCAGACAGCGCAATATCATAGCCATGACGGGCAAATTGAAAGGCCAGTGCCGCACCAATGCCGCCACTGGCACCGGTAACAAGCGCCAAAGGGGCGCTCATGGGGTCAATCCATCCATAAAGAGGGCCAGCTCCACATCCTTATTGGTCACCCCGCCCGCATCATGGGTGGCCAAAACCACTTCGACACGATTATAGACATTGAACCACTCAGGATGATGGTCCATCTGCTCGGCGCGCAGCGCCACACGGGACATAAAGCCAAAAGCCGCACTAAAATCAGAAAACTCGAAGGTTTTGCAAATAGCATCGCGCTCGTCCTGCGGTTTCCAGCCTTCCAGCAAGGCCGCCGCCGCCGTAGCGCCAATTCGTCCACTCATGGTAAAACTCCCTAACGTTGAAACCATCACAACATTATTGCGCGTCGTCCACAAGGACAATCACTTTGCCCGGTATCCGTGGCATCAGCAAATCCTTAACACCATTGCGCCACACTATAATCCTTAATTGCGAAGGAGAGGCCAATGACCCGCTTTTTGGTATCCGAAGAAAACCCCAATGGACATAAACTCGAAGAGCTTCTTATCGAGATCAGGGGCGATATTCTCTATCGCTGCACCAAAATCGCCAAAGACCAACGCCCCGAAGCCATGGCGGTTCTTGCTAACAATGTCATGATACTGGAACATATTACCGAGGCCATACACTTGGCTCAGGATTCTACTAAGATTCTGGACCGGGCGTTTGGCAAATCCCAGGCCGACAAGGGTGGGCAACCGCGCATCGGTGTCGAATAACGCACATCAAAAAAAAGTGACGGTTTGTTGCTAATAAGGCCTTTTCCTTGGCCGCGAATTGAAGCAAGTTCCCCCCTATCTAATTCGCATATGCGTAAAGGTGGGCATTATGAAACTTGCCGTTCTTAAAGAACGAACCTCCGGCGAAACGCGCGTGGCCGCCACGCCGGAAACCATTAAAAAATTTATCGCCGCCGGACACAGTGTTGCAGTGGAAGCCGGTGCGGGTGCCGGGGCCAGCCTGCCCGATACACTTTACAAGGATGCCGGGGCCAGTGTGGTCAAAACCGCTGCGGCGGCCTTAAAAGGCACGGACCTGTTGTTATGCGTTCGCCGACCAGCGGCAAGTGTGTTGGCCGGTTTGAAAAAAGGGGCAGGGCTCGTTGGGCTGCTGGCCCCTTATGATGACCCGGCCTTTGTTCGTAGTTGCGCCACTAAAGGCATTGAACTTTATGCTATGGAATTCATTCCGCGCATTTCACGCGCCCAATCCATGGATGCGCTGTCCAGCCAGTCAAACCTGGCCGGTTATCGCGCCATCATCGAAGCGGCGGAAATTTACGGCAAGGCCCTGCCGATGATGATGACCGCGGCCGGCACCGTAGCCCCGGCAAAAACCTTTATTATGGGCGCTGGCGTTGCCGGGTTGCAGGCCATTGCCACGGCAAGACGCCTTGGCGCCATTGTTACCGCCACCGATGTGCGCCCCGCCGCCAAGGAGCAGGTGGCATCTCTGGGCGCAAAATTTGTCGCCGTCGAGGATGAAGAATTCAAGACCGCCGAAACTGCCAGCGGTTATGCCAAGCCCATGTCAGCGGCCTATCAGAAGAAGCAGGCAGAATTGGTCGCCAAGCATATTGCCAAACAGGATATTGTTGTCACGACGGCGCTGATCCCCGGCCGACCGGCCCCCAAACTCATCAGCGAGGCCATGGTCAAGGCCATGCCAGAAGGCGCGGTAATTATCGATATGGCGGCAGAGCGTGGTGGCAATTGCATCCTGACCCAACCCGGTAAAACCATCGTCAAACATGGCGTAACCATTGCCGGGTTCACAAATTTACCGGCGCGCCTGTCGGCCGCGACCACGGCGCTTTATGCCAAAAACCTGCTCAATTTCCTGCCCTTGCTTAGCGGCGAAAAAGGTGAATACGCCCCCCATTGGGATGATGAGATTGTGCTGGGGGCTAATCTCACCCGCGCTGGCAAGGTGACCAATGATGCTTTTGCAGCGAAAAAGGCGGTTACAAAGAAAATACCGGTAAAAAAGGCGACAGCAAAGAAGTCTACGCCAAAGAAAGCGGTCCCGGCGAAAAAGCCTGTGGCCAAGAAAGCCACGCCTAAAAAAGCTGTGGCCAGAAAGGCTGCCCCAAAAAAAACAGTCGCAAAGAAACCCGTCACGAAAAAGCCCGCGCCCAAGCGCGCCGCAACCGCAACCAAAGCCAACCCCAAAACAAAGGAGAGCTGATATGCTTGCACTTGCTTCCGCCGTTTCTGTGGATCCGTTTGTGTTCCGCCTGGCGATTTTTACCCTGGCGTGTTTTGTCGGCTATTTTGTCGTCTGGAGCGTAACCCCGGCCTTGCATACCCCCCTGATGGCGGTGACCAATGCCATTTCATCGGTGATTATTGTTGGCGCGCTGATCGCCGCCTCAGCCCATGCTTTCATGGGATCAGATGAGAGCGTCAAAGCTGCTTTTGGCATGACGCGTTTGTTTGGCTTTATCGCCATTACCCTGGCATCGGTGAATATATTTGGCGGCTTTCTCGTCACCCAGCGTATGCTGGCCATGTACAAGAAAAAGGGCTGATCGATCATGAGCGCCAATCTTGCTGCCTTTCTCTACCTTGTCTCAGGGGTTTTATTTATTCAGGCCCTGCGGGGTCTTTCCAGCCCGGAAACCGCCCGCCGGGGTAATGTTTACGGTATGGCCGGTATGGCCATTGCCATCCTCACCACGCTTTTTTCCATACGCCTTGAATTTGGCTCCCTTGTTTTGATCCTGGGCGGGCTGGCCCTTGGCGGTGCGGCAGGGGCGATCATCGCCCGGCGCATTGCCATGACCGCCATGCCGCAATTGGTGGCCGCCTTTCACAGCCTTGTCGGCATGGCCGCCGTATTTGTTGCCGCCGCCGCACTTTATGCACCGGAGGCCTTTGGCATTAACAACCCCGATGGCTCACTGCATATGCAGTCCATGATCGAGTTGTCGCTGGGTGTCTTTATTGGCGCAGTGACGTTTTCCGGCTCGGTGATCGCCTTTGCCAAGCTGAACGGCAATATGTCCGGCAAGCCGATTATGCTGCCCATGCGCCATTTTATCAATTTGGGCCTGCTTGGTGCTGCCGTGGTGCTGGTCTTTATGTTGATCGGCACGGGCGGCACCGGTGCACCGGCGCACTCGCTCTTCTGGATGCTGACCCTTGTGGCGCTCGTCTTCGGGGTGTTGCTTATCATCCCCATTGGCGGCGCCGATATGCCGGTGGTGGTGAGCATGCTGAACTCCTATTCGGGCTGGGCCGCCGCCGCGCTGGGCTTCACGCTGGAAAATACTGCGCTTTTAATCACCGGGGCGCTGGTTGGTTCTTCGGGGGCGATCCTCTCCTACATTATGTGCAAAGGCATGAACCGCTCCTTCATTTCCGTCATCATGGGCGGCTTTGGCGAAACTGCTGCCGCCGCCGAGGATGACGGGATCGAGCGCACGGTAAAACGCGGCGCCGCCGAAGATGCCGCCTTTATCATGAAAAATGCCGGCAAGGTGATCATCGTGCCGGGCTATGGCATGGCCGTTGCCCAGGCGCAGCACGCGCTAAAGGAAATGGCCAATTTGCTCAAAGAAGAAGGCGTCGAGGTCAAATACGCCATCCACCCGGTGGCCGGGCGTATGCCAGGCCATATGAATGTGCTGCTGGCCGAAGCCGACGTGCCCTATGATGATGTGTTTGAGCTGGAAGATATCAATAGCGAATTTGGCACCGCCGATGTGGCTTTTGTCATTGGGGCCAATGATGTCACCAACCCGGCCGCCGAAGACGACCCCACCTCGCCCATCTATGGCATGCCGGTGCTAAAGGTATGGGAGGCCGGCACGGTGATGTTTATCAAACGGTCGCTGGGCGCGGGCTATGCGGGCATCGAAAACCCGCTATTCTTTCGCGATAACACCATGATGCTGCTCTCGGACGCCAAAAAAATGGTCGAGGAAATTAACAAGGCACTTTAGGGGCGGGGGCAATAGCGCTCTATTAGTGTGAACATTTTTGCATAAACGCCCATCCATACGGTGTAAAAACAAGCTGTTGCACATTATTTAGATGACCTAATCCAGGGCCATGGTCGCAGATACCCAATCGCCATAAATTTTGGAACGTTAAAAGCAAAATATCTTCACTAACCCCTAAATCTCTAACAGCTATCTCAAGCGGTAAACATTTGCCATTATATGTAGCCCCTGCATGAATTGAGCCTTTGTACATATCATTTATTACAAAAGCGTCTAAATCGCTCAATTGGCTTAAAACCCTTGAATAGCTTGGATGAACCGTATGGGCTAAACCCGGCGTAAGGTGGGAAGCTAGCAAAGCTGCAAACATATCCGACAATAAAACATCTTCAGTATCAGCCGCAACATCCAAAAGCGGCAACACAATGTCAGGTTTTGCTTTATCAGGGCTTATCCCTTTGTCTTCAAGAAATTTTTTAGCTTTTTGAAGGGTGTTGATTTTATTTTTCCACCTCCAAAACTTTACTTGGTCCGTTAAAATTCCGCCAAGTTCAGAAGATGGAGCATCAACGATATTATCTAAATATTTTTGGGCAACATCTATTGCTTTTTCAGTTAGATCAACCATCAGCACTACCCCATAAATAGTCACATGTTTCATATAATAAGATTCGTCCCAAACACCTATTTCCATGTCATTCCGGAATGGCTTCTGCCTTATCCGGGACGGGACATATACTATCCATCAACGTCACCCCGATGAAAATCGGGGTCCAGAGGTGACGTGCAACTGGATACCGGTTTGCACCGGTATGACGACAAGTTTTCAATCTCACGATACACACCAAACGCTCTATAGGCCCCGGCGCGGGGGCCGGGGTGACACAAAACAAAAGAATATGCTGCGGCCATATTAGCGGTGTTTCCTCTCCCCCCAAAGGGAAATCGGGAGAGGAATAAGGTGAGGGGGTGGTGAGATGGTCCGTATCGTCACACCCTCATTCATAAGCCCCTCATCCCGACCTTCTCCCTAAGGGAGAAGGGGTTCCCTGTCATCGTCTCAGGGATTGCGTCTCTGAAAACAAATTTAAGCCGCGCGGCCTTTGGCTTTTTTGCAGGCATAGAGCGCTTCATCGGCGCGTTTGATCAGCGCATCGGCACTTAAATTGGTATCAAAGCCCTGCACTCCGGCACTGGCACCGATACGCATGGGTCGGCCATCCAGCACAAAGTCCTGCTCACGGATCATCTCAACCAGCGACGCGGCCTTGGCGGCGGCACCGTCTGCATCGGCGGCGGCCAGTAAAACCCCAAATTCATCGCCGCCCAAACGGCCGACAATATCGGTTTCACGCACCTGATCATTCAAGGCTTTGGAAACCGCGTGCAGCACCGCATCGCCTGCCGGGTGGCCATAGGTATCGTTTATGGTCTTGAAATCATCCAGATCAATCAACACCAGCGCCCCGGCGAGCCCGTGCCTTCTTGCCATGGCCATGGCGCGTTTTAACTCCCGCGTGAAAGCGCGGCGGTTATAGACCGGCAAGAGCGGATCGGTATCGGCCAGTGATTCCAGCTCGGTAATCCGGGTTTGCAAGTTTCCGGCTTGCTCATTCAGGCGGTCCACTTCGCCAATCAGGCGCAAGACGGCGGCGCGCATATCCGGTGTCAGATCGGCCTGGTCCAGGCCTTTTAACGCCGCTGCCGCCCGCCCTTTTATTTCATCCGTGCGAGCGTTTTCGCGCAATTGTGCGCGCGGTGCCCCGGCCGACTTGGCCCGGTGGGCTTTTTCAACAGATTTATCACTGGTTCGCATGACAGACCCACGTCAAATGATCTTCCTGCCCTAGTTTTGAGCAAAGCCGGTTAAGAAAGGGTTCACCATAACCCATTGACAGCACCGGGGTCCAGATTTAACCAAGCCTCATCATTTGCCAGACGGTGAGGATACCGCCATGACAACGAAAACCCCTTCCCATAACCAGATCAAGGACGTGGCCATTTTAATGGGTTCGCAATCGGATTGGCCGGTTATGAAAACCGCCGCCGATATGCTGGACGTTCTGGGCATCAGCCATGAAGCGCGGATAATATCGGCGCACCGCACACCAGAAAAGCTGCGCGCCTTTGCCATGAACGCCCGTGATAATGGTTTCAAACTGATCATTGCCGGGGCTGGCGGCGCCGCACACCTGCCGGGCGTTACCGCCTCGATGACGCTGCTGCCGGTGCTCGGTGTGCCGGTGGCGGGCAACACCCTTGGCGGTCTGGATAGCCTGTATTCCATTGTGCAAATGCCCGGTGGCATTCCGGTGGGCACGATGGGTATTGGCGCGGCGGGGGCAAAAAATGCGGCGCTTCTGGCCGCCGCCATGCTCGCCACATCCGATGCGGCACTGGAAAAACGCCTGCAGGCGTATCGCGATGCTATGGTGGCAAGCGCCAAAGAATTTCCGGTAGATTAAACCTTACATCCGGCGGGGGCGGGCCTTGCCGGTGCCATAACGCAGCCGCGCCATCACGGCCAGCGGGTCCGGTAATTTGCCTGTGGTTTTGCGCACCTTGCCCTTAAAGCGCTCAAACTGCATCACGTTTTCAATGCGCCGGTCCAGAAAGGCATTAGTGCGTTCCTCATCGCCTTCAAACCAAACCAAAAAGGTGCTGGCCAGAACCGCCGATAAAATCGCCCGCTTGGTATAAAAATTATAATCTGTGGATGGATCACCCAAGGCCCGCCAGATGGCATCGGCGCTTTGCCAAACCAATTGCTTGGCGGTGAGCAGCGCATCGGGGCGAGATAAACGCGCCGCCGCCCGGCTTGCCGCTTCGCGATTATCTGCGCCAACAACATCAAGACGGGTGCGTACGGCATATGTCACACGCTCGCGCACTTTCATGGATTTAAGGTCTGCCGCCTTTAATCTCTTGCACATTTGCCGGTCTGCCTCGCGCGACCAATAACATATGACATCAATAATCCCGCGCGGACAGGCCAGTTCCACCGCACCCGGATCCGTGCCGGTTTGCAATGCGGCCTCGCCCAGCGCCTTTTCCGTCCAGCCCTCAAATGCCACTACGCCCAGCAGGGCACCCAGCAATTCGTGCCGGATTTTATCCAGATGGGGTTGCTCTGCCTGATTTTTCATCACTTTTCTTGCCTTTTTTCGCATGGGTTACGCTGGACAGGTCCAGAGGGGTTTGGTATGTGCGGCGCCTCATGAGGCCCGCGGGCGTTGTGAGGGGCAGAGATTGCCATATTTTTACCGTTTAGACCATTCCGGCTGGAGGACTGAGCCATCGTTCAGATATTTGTGCGCGACAACAATGTCGATCAGGCATTAAAAGCACTCAAGAAAAAAATGCAGCGTGAAGGCACGTTTCGTGAAATGAAACGCCGCAATTATTATGAAAAGCCATCAGAGCGCCGCGCCCGCCAAAAGGCCGAAGCCCTGCGTCGCGCCCGCAAGCTGGCCCGCAAACGCGCCATTCGTGAAGGCCTGATCGCCGGCAAATAAGTCGCGGCCCTACGCTTAAACGTCATTAAAAAAACCGCCGGTCTTTGGGACCTGGCGGTTTTTGTGTGCCTGATTTTTGAGTCCAGGCCCTCATGCTTCAAGTGGGTTTGGTTTTGCCGAATTTGAACATTTTCTTGAAATAGTCCACGCCCGCCCCGTGCATGGCGCCGGCACGAAACACCCGACCTGCGCCCCACAATACCAGCAAAGTGGTAATGATCATTACCAGTGTCGTGCCGACAATCTCATATAGTGATGGATCGCTGGGCAGACGCGCCAGCATGATAAACGGGGTAAATAGCGGTATCCATGAAATAAACGCCAGAATTGGCGAGCCGGGGTCTTTCATTACAAAAACTAGCGCCATCATTGGCACCATAAGGGTAAAAATAATCGGGCTCATCAGGGTCTGGGCTTCCTGCAGGGTTTCGCACAGGGAACCCAGCGCCAGAAAGATTGAACCAAACATCAGATAGCCAAAAACAAAATACCCCAAAAATGGCAGGATCAACGCCGGATCTATTACCGCGCCCAGCATTGCCGCGATTTTCCCACCGCCGCCTGCGGGCACAAACTGACCCCCCAACACGGTCGCAAGACCTGCGGCTACGGCCCAACCGGCCAGCAGCGTAAAGCTGACGGCGGCGACGCCCAGCAGCTTACCCGTCAGTAGCGCGCGCACCGGTGCCGAACACAAGAGGCTGTCCAGCACTTTGCCGGATTTTTCCTCAATGGTGCTGGTCAGCAGCATATTGGCTACCGAGAACACAATGCTCCACAACACAAAGGCAAACATTACCGCGACCACATAAGGTGCCCGGTCACTGGCGGTGACGACAGCATCACCCTCTGCCTTTTCCGGTGACAGTGACGCTAATTTTGGTGCCAGCGAATTGATCGAGCGCACAATTTCGGTTTGCAAACCGGCGCGGGCGAAGGCTTCGGTGCGCATCTGGTCACGCACCGCACGGCGGATTATGTCCTTTAACGCCTGCGCCGTAATGGCGGTGCTCCAGTAATTAATGGAAACCTTTCCATCAGGTGCGCGGTTAATGAAGGCCGCAGCGTAGAGTTTATGGTCCCCATCCGGTGTGGATACAGTTTTATTGCCAAGCAGATAGGGCTTTAGCCCTGCCTCGGTTTGCGCCGGTGCGGGCACCAGCACATAATCTTGCTTGATGGCCTTGAATATGGTTTTGCTTTGCGGGCCCAGCATATCCTTGATGCTATCCAGACCGGCCCCGCCATCCAGTGCTTTTAGCGCCCTTGCAGCCTGCTCACCTTCGCCTGGCACGGCGCTTAAACCTTTGAGCAAGGTGCGCGCCTGATCCAGACGCTCGCGCTCCAGTTTTTCCGTAATGGCCTGCTCATAGCGGCCATCGGCATCAATAATTGAAAAATAACGCGTAGGCGTAGAGCGGTCCAGCAAAAGCGGCACGGCAATGCCCATGAGCATAAAGACCGGTACCATGGCCATGGAAAGCCAGAAACCGGGCGTGGCCACATAGGAAAGATATTCGCGGCGGGCAATAAGATATGTATGACGCATCAGGCCGTATCCTCATTTTGATCCACCAGATGCATGAACACATCATGCAGGTGCCGCTTTTGTGGCTCAAATGCGGTCAGGTTAACCCCTTTTTCAACACACGCCCGCAACACGTCCTGCGCATCCGCCCCGGCTGCCAATTCCACCCACCAGTTTTGACGGCCCTTGTCATCATCGCCTTCGTGCGCGATGTTTTGCACCATATTTTCAAGGGCAATCACGGGGTCTGCCCCTTTACCGGTTTGCATCAGCACCGCGCGCGGCAAGGTTTGCAGCGCCGCAGGCACATCACCGTCAAATATCTTGCGTCCGGCGGCGATCAGCACAATACGGTCACACAATCGCTCGGCGTGTTCCATCACATGAGTAGAAAACAATATGGTTGCACCATGATCAGCCAGTGTGCGGATCAGTTTTTCCAGTGTGCGCTGGTTTACCGGGTCCAGCCCAGAAAACGGCTCATCCAGAATAATCAGCTCCGGTTCGTGCACAATCGCACAAATGATTTGCACCTTTTGCGCCATACCCTTTGACAGGGTTTTGATTTTCTTGTCGGCAACGCCCTCAAGATCAAACTGTTTAAGCAAATCAAGCGCTTTGGTGCGGGCCGCTTTGGCGCTCATGCCTTTGAGACGTGCAAAAAAAACAATAGCAGCCAGCACATTCATTTTGCGGTAAAGGCCACGTTCTTCAGGCAAAAACCCAACCCGGTCCAGAACGTCAAAATTTGGTGGTGCACCAAACAGCTCTGCCGATCCGCGATCGGGTGCCAAAATACCAAGGCCGATCCGTAATGAGGTGGATTTACCAGCGCCGTTTGGGCCTAAAAAGCCCGTAATCGTGCCCGCCTTAACAATAAAACTCAGATCCCGCACAGCGGGTTTGCCAGCAAAGGTCTTTGAAACATTTTGCAGCGTAAAAACAGGTGTGCTCATCGGCGCACCATGGCGATATTTTGCAGCAATGAAAAGAGCCTTGCGCCTAGATCATGGAAGCAATCAGGCTTGCGCCCCAACCAATTACAGCGGTCAGCACCGTAAGGCCGGCCATCACCGCATACCAGGCGCTGCCGCGCTTGAGCACAAGGCCAATTAAAATGCTGATGACAAAAACAATAATTAGCGAAGAAAACCAGTTCATGCCCCCGGCGAATACCATGGAAAGATATAAAGTTGCCAGGCCAATCACTACACCGCTCCACATAAAAAGACGCAAAATCGCCCCATAAGTATCCTGATGGGTGCTGATGTCCTGCGATCCATGCTCATAGGTGCTCATCGGTGTATTCTCCCTGGGTAAAACATTGCCAAGCGCGTAACAGGACAATGGCAAAAATGCAAGTCTGATCCGGGCTTGCGCTTAACCAGCGCAGGAATTCAACCCACGAAGCGCACTAACCAGTGCCAGTGGCTGATCCAGCATTACATGGTGGCGGGCTTCTGGAATGGAAAAACGCGCCGTGCCGCCCGGAAAGGCCTTGCACATATAAGTCCAGACCTCATCGGTTACCAATGCGGACTTCTCCCCGCGTATCATCGCCACCGGGCAATTAAATTCAGAAATGGTTTCCACCGCTGCGCGCATATCATAGCGCATTTTGTTCCATAAATTGGGGTCAAACTTCCACACCCAACCCGTGCTGCCATCATCGCGGCGCACTTCTTTCATAGCCATCCGGGCAATATGGTCAAGAAGAAACAGGTTATCGCAATCCTGATCAGGCAGCAGGCGAAACCGGCTTAATATTTCTTCCTGACTGTCATAAATACGCCCGCCACGGCTGGGCGGCGCCGTTCGCCTTTGCTTTTCTGCCGGACGCACCGGGCTGTCTATAATAATCGCGCGCTCGTAACGTGTGCCATGGCGCACCGCAGAGCCAAGGGTGACAAAACCGCCAAAAGAATGGCCCGCCAGCACCGGCTTTTGCTCATGCTCAAACGCACCGCCCGCTTCACCGGCGGCCAGCACCTCATCGGCATAAAGCGGCATATCATATTCTTCACGCCAGCCGGAATCGCCCATACCCGAAAGGTCCATCGCAACCACCCGGCGGTGGCGGGTAAACCAGGGGGCAATAAAGTCCCACCAGCCTTTATGGGCCACGCCGCCATGCACCAGGATCAAGCCCGGCTTGCCGCGCTGTCCCCAGGCCTTATAGCAGATATTTGTGCCACTCACCTCCACCGATCCGCTATCAAACGGGGCGGCAAGGCAGGCATTGAACCATTCAGGCGCAGGCGGCTTTTTACCGGCAAAGGCCGCAAGGGGAAGGGTTTTTGACCGGCGTTTCTGCCCGGCATCTTTTCTATGATCGGTCTTGGTCATACCTCAAGCGGTATCCTCGCTGCGCCAACACGTCAATCGGCCATTACTGCATGGTGTCAAAACGATTGTATCGAAATGACGCAAATAAACCTCGCCTTTACCTGATTGTGTCATATTTGCCTTAACGATGCCTACCCTGACTTTTTGCAGGGGAAAAAACAGGCGCGAATGAGGGTGAATGAAAATGGCTAAAACCGTATTGATAGTTGATGATGATCCGACCCAGCGCCGCCTGATGCAGGCGGTCGTGGAAAAAAACGGCTATGTGGCCGCCCATGCGGGGAGTGGCGAAGAAGCGCTGGAAGCCATTTCTGCAGGCGGGCGGATTGATGTGGTATTGCTGGATCTGGTGATGCCGGGCATGGGGGGCATGAAAGCCCTGACCGAAATGCGTGAGCGCGCGTCCCAACTGCCGGTGATCGTGCTTACCGCATCGGGCAGTATTGATACGGTGGTTAAAGCCATGCAGGCAGGAGCCGTGGATTTTCTGGTTAAACCAGCCAACCCGGAACGCATTTTTGTGTGCATTAAAAACGCCCTTCGCGTTCAGGAATTACAAGGTGAAGTGGTGCGCCTGCAAAAAACCGTCAGCGGTGCCCTTAGCTTTGGCGATATGATTGCCGATGCGCCGTGTATGCGTCAGGTGGTGCGTCTGGGCCAACGGGCGGCAAAATCCAATATTCCGGTGTTGATTCTGGGGCAAAGCGGGGTTGGCAAGGAGCTGATCGCGCGGGCCATTCATGGCGCTTCATCGCGCACTGGCAAGCCAATGATTACGGTCAATTGCGGGGCGTTGCCGGAAAATCTGGTGGAATCTATCCTCTTTGGGCATGAAAAAGGCTCCTTCACCGGTGCCACAGACAAACATTTAGGCAAATTTCGCGAAGCCGATGGCGGCACCTTGTTTCTGGATGAAGTCGGCGAATTGCCCCCTGACATGCAGGTCAAACTCCTGCGCGCCCTGCAGGAAGGCGAGATCGACCCGGTTGGTGCCAAAAAGGCAATCAAGGTTGATGTGCGCATCATATCAGCCACCAATCGCGATCTGGCCAGCGAAGTGCAGGCCGGCAATTTTCGTGAAGACCTGTTTTACCGCCTGAATGTGTTCCCGGTTGAACTGCCGACCTTAAAAGAGCGCATGGAGGACCTGCCAGCCCTGACCAGTCACTTTATTTCACGCTTTAATGCGCAGGAAGGCACCCAGATGATGGGCGCAACGGCGCATACCATGGCCTTGCTGAAGGGGTTTGACTGGCCGGGTAATGTGCGCCAGCTTGAAAATGCGATTTTCCGGGCGGTGGTGCTATGCGAAAAAAATGAGCTGACACCAGAGGATTTTCCACACATTTCCGGTATCAGTCACGATATTATTGAGCAGGCAGAAGAGGCACCTTTGGTGCTGGAAATTCCGGCCACCACACACCCGGATGCACATGAGGAAGCCGATGCACCGATCCGCATTATGACCGGCGAGGGGCATGTGCGGGCATTGGAAGAAATTGAACGCGATCTGATTGAATTTGCCATCGGCACCTATGCCGGACAGATGTCGGAAATTGCCCGCCGTTTGGGCATTGGCCGCTCTACGCTGTATCGCAAAGTGCGTGAACACGATCTGGATGTGCGCGGCGAGAAAATGGCCGGTTAGTTT
>JAJFFP010000065.1 GCA_021776595.1 Robiginitomaculum sp.
AAATGGCAAACCTTACAAAGTCGCTCTCGTGGCCATCATGCGCAAAATGATCATCATCCTCAACGCCATCCTCAAACAACAAAAACCGTGGAAACACGCACAAATCACTTGACCAACGAGACGGTAGATCAAGCCGGAGGACGACGGGGATGGGGGATTGCCAAACCTTGTCCAACGCTGGCGCTTGCAGGGTATATTACCGGCAATTTGCCCTCCATGTTTTGAGGGCGCTGCGCGCCGCCTCAACATGAGGTTGTTATAATTCTCTCTATAGCCTCATCCAGAGGTGCGTAGCGTTAGCGAAGTCTCGAAGGATGAAGAACGAAAATCTGTCATACCGGGCTGGACCCGGTATCCATAGTGTATCGCCATTTAGACAATCAATTCACAATAGATCGCGGCCTGCGCCGGGGGTGACGGCTAAAGAGAAGGGCAGGTGCTAGCCCACATCGGCGCCGCCAACGGTGACATCGGCAATTTTCAAGGTGGGCTGCCCCACTCCAACAGGCACGCCCTGTCCGGCTTTGCCGCACACGCCAATGCCGGGGTCCAGCTCCAGATCATTGCCGATCATCTGCACGCGGGTCAGCACGCTGGGGCCATCGCCAATCAGGGTGGCGCCTTTAACCGGCGCACCGATTTTACCGTTTTTGACCAGGTAAGCCTCGGTGCACTGGAACACAAACTTGCCGGAGGTAATGTCTACCTGACCGCCACCGAAGTTCACCGCGTAAATGCCGTTTTTTAAGGAGGCCAGAATTTCTTCCGGATCATGGTTGCCAGCGCGCATAAAGGTGTTGGTCATTCGCGGCAGTGGTGGACAGGAAAAACTTTCGCGGCGGCCATTGCCAGTGGGGTCCATACCCATCAGGTGGGCATTTTGCCGGTCCTGCATATAGCCGACCAGAATACCGTCCTCGATCAGGGTGGTGGCACTGGTCGGGGTGCCTTCATCATCCACGGTGAGTGAGCCGCGCCGTTCAGCAATGGTGCCGTCATCAACCACGGTGACGCCTTTGGCGGCCACCCGCTCGCCAATGCGTCCGGCAAATGCGCTTTCGCCCTTGCGGTTAAAATCGCCTTCAAGGCCGTGGCCAATGGCTTCGTGCAGCAAAACGCCGGGCCAGCCTGGGCCCAACACCACATCCATTTCCCCGGCGGGGCAATCCACCGCCTGTAAATTGACCAAAGCCTGGCGCAAGGCCTCATCCGCCAGACCTTTCCAGCTTTGCGGTGTAATCCATTGCGCGTAAGTCGTGCGTCCGCCAGCACCGGCCTGACCACTTTCGCGCCGCCCGTGTTCTTCAACGGTAACGCTCACGCCAATGCGCACCAACGGGCGGCAGTCAAAGACTGGACCGGTGCCGGGGCGCAAAATGGCAATTTGGCGTTGTTCGCCGGAAAGGCTGGCGCTGACCTGTATCACGCGGGGGTCTTGCGCCCGCACATACGCATCAATCCGGGCCAGAAGTTCAGTTTTTTCAGTAAAGTCCGGCGTATCAGCCGGATCAACATCATCATAAAGCACCGTATTGGTGCGCGAAGGTGCGTCCGCGAAGGTGCCTCCTTTGCCATTATCGGTGGCGCGAATGGCGATAGCGGCGCGTTTTAAGGCCGCCGGGCTAAGCTCGGTCGAATGGGCGTAGCCGGTTTTTTCGCCGCTGACCCGGCGCAGGCCAAAGCCACGCACGGCGTCATAGGACGCATTTTTAAGCCGCCCGTCATCGAAAACAAAACTTTCCGATACGCTGCGCTCGGCGAACATTTCGCCATCATCAGCCCCTTTAAGGGCATCTTCGGTAATGGAGCTGGCTTGCGCGAGGTCCAGATCAGTGTCGTCAAATACAGGATTGCTCATAACTCTCTAGTTAGAGAGTTTGACGCAGCCCATCAACGGGAAACCACCTGATAACGCTGCAATTCGTATTTTGGCTGGTTCCAGTTTGGCGCCAGGCTGGCTGCTTTTTTCAAATCCAGATAGGCTTCACGCATGCGTCCCTGTTTTTCATAGACAATGGCGCGGTTGTAATAGACCCGTTCCGGATTGATAAGGTCCAGCGACAAGGCCGTGTTCAGTGCCGCCAGGGCATCATCAAAGCGTTCCATACGAATATAGACATTGCCGCGATTGGCAAACGCTTCGGCAAAGGCAGGCTTGATCTGCAGGGCTTTGTCATAATCGTTTAGTGCGCCTTGCAGATCATCATGAAACGCGCGCACAATGCCCCGGTTGATATAGGTTGCGGCGCGATCCTTGGGTGCCAAAGCCCCACCTTCTATGGCGCGGTTGCAGACATTAAGTGAGGAAGCGCCAATGCCATGGCCCTTGGCGTTGTCATAACATTCGGCCCCATAGCTCTGCCCGATAGTGAATGATCCGGCACTGACAGGTCCGGATATAAGCACAAGAGGTAATATAATAAGAGACAGTATTGCTGTGTGTTTGGTTTTCATCGACCACTCCCTGTTTCTCAGGGGCAAACCACAGGGCCAGCCCCAGGTGCGCGTCTGTAAAATCACAGTAAATCAGCCACGATTACCGTAAACCCTGCCATATTTTTGAAAAAAATGCGAGTGAAAATGCGGTAATGCAGAAAATGGCCTTGCAAAGCCGGGGGAGACTCTGCGACAAGGTGGCCCATATTGATCACGCCGGGGGGCAGAGGGCCATGCGCCATCATCTTCCGGGTATAGCAAATGAGGGTAGGATGCGTTTCCTGTCAAAACTTGTCACAGGCATTTTTGTGGCGTTCACGGCTCTGCCAGCCTTTGCGGATTTGCCGCAACACGTGCCACAAGAAAAAGCATACGGATTTCAGCCTGCAGCCACAGAAGTTGCCCGGCAAATCCACGTTTTTCATAATCTCTGGCTGATGCCGATTATAACTGCGATTGTGGTCATCGTGACCGTGTTGATGTTGTTCATTGCCCTGCGCTTTAACCGCAAAGCCAACCCGGAACCCATGCGTTTCAGCCATAATAGCCTGGTGGAAGTGATCTGGACGCTGGTGCCGGTGTTGATTCTGGTGGTGATTGCGGTCCCTTCGTTTCGACTATTATATCTGGAAGATGAAATTCCGGAGGCCGATCTGACGGTCAAGGCCATCGGTTCGCAATGGTATTGGGATTATGAATATACCGATCCTGCAGGCGATCCTGATAAAACCGTTACCTATTCTTCGATTATGCTGGAGGCTGATGAGGCCAAAGCCGCTGGCAAGCCGCGCCTTTTGGGCGTTGATAACCCGATGGTGGTGCCGGCGGGTAAAATCGTTCGGGTGATTGTAACCGCTACCGATGTTCTGCACAGTTTTGCCATGCCGGCATTTGGCGTCAAAATTGATGCGGTGCCAGGGCGCTTGAATGAAACCTGGTTCAAAGTGGATGAGCCGGGCATTTATTATGGACAGTGTTCCGAGCTGTGCGGTGCGCGTCACGCCTATATGCCCATAGAAATTCATGTATTACCGCAAGCCGACTATGATGCCTGGTTTGCTAAAACGCAGGCGGAATATGCCGCCTATGATGCGCTAAACGGCGCTAAACTGGCATCTGCCAATTAAGAGTCTGGGGAAGATAATGACTGTTGAAGCTGTTGCACATGACGACCATAAGCCAGGCTTTATTACACGCTGGCTGTTTTCAACCAATCACAAGGATATCGGAACGCTTTATCTGATATTTGCGTTTATTTCCGGTGTTGTCGGTGCCGGTTTTTCATGGGCAATGCGTTTCGAGCTGGCCGAGCCGGGCCTGCAAATTTTTACATCGTCGCAGACCTATAATGTGTTTGTTACCGGACATGGTCTGCTCATGGTTTTCTTTTTGGTGATGCCGGCCCTGATTGGCGGCTTTGGTAACTGGTTCGTGCCCTTGATGATCGGGGCGCCGGATATGGCGTTTCCGCGCATGAACAACATTTCGTTCTGGCTGTTGCCTGCGGCCCTTATATTGCTGGTGGCCTCTATATTTGTGCCAGGTGCCGGTGCCGAAAACGGCTTTGGCGGGGGCTGGACGGCCTATCCGCCGCTTTCCTCCAACGCCGGGCATCCGGGGCCAAGCATGGATCTGGCGATTTTCTCGCTGCATTTGGCCGGGATCAGCTCGATTTTGGGTGCCATCAATTTCATAACCACGATCTTTAATATGCGCGCGCCGGGCATGACCATTCATAAAATGCCGCTGTTTGCCTGGTCAATTCTGGTAACGGCGTTCCTGCTATTGCTGGCCCTGCCGGTTCTGGCCGCAGCGATTACCATGTTGCTGACCGATCGTAACTTTGGCACGACCTTTTTCGATCCAGCCGGCGGCGGTGATCCGATCATGTTCCAGCATCTGTTCTGGTTCTTTGGTCACCCGGAAGTGTATATCATGATCCTGCCGGCCTTTGGCATTATCAGCCATGTGATCTCTACCTTTAGCCGCAAGCCGATCTTTGGGTATCTGGGCATGGCCTATGCCATGGTGGCCATTGGTTTTGTCGGCTTTATCGTTTGGGCGCACCACATGTATACGGTGGGCATGCCGGTGGATTTGAAGGCTTACTTTATTGCCGCGACCATGGTCATTGCGGTGCCGACCGGCATTAAAATCTTCTCATGGATTGCCACCATGTGGGGTGGTTCCATCAGTTTCCCAACCCCCATGTTATTTGCACTGGGGCTGATCTTCCTCTTTACCATTGGGGGTGTTACCGGTGTGGTGCTGGCCAATGCCGGGGTCGATACGGCCATGCACGACACCTATTATGTGGTGGCGCATTTCCATTACACCCTCTCTCTGGGGGCGGTGTTTGGTATTTTCACGGGCTTTTATTACTGGTTCGAGAAAATGAGCGGTTACAAATATAATGAAATGCTGGGCAAGCTGCACTTTACCCTGACTTTTATCGGGGTGAATCTGATCTTCTTCCCGCAGCACTTCTTGGGGCTGCAAGGCATGCCGCGCCGGATTGTCGATTACCCGGATGCCTTTGCCTTCTGGAACAAGGTGTCATCAACGGGCAATCTGATTTCCATGGCCGGTTTTGCCGTCTTCATTCTGGTGCTGGTTGAGGCCTTTGTGCGCCGCCGCGCCGGTGAGGCCAACCCATGGGGCGAAGGGGCTGATACGCTGGAATGGACCCTGCCTTCACCGCCACCTTTCCACCAGTTTGAAAAACTGCCGGTGATTAAATAAGGCGGCAAGGCTTTTGAGGTTTGGACGTGAGAGACAATTGTGAGTGACATTAGTCTGACATCATCGGCCCATTACGGGCTGGCAGAACCGCGTGATTTCATCGCCCTGATGAAGCCACGGGTAATGTCGCTGGTAATTTTTACCGCCATTGTCGGGCTGGTGGCTGCGCCAACCAACATTAATCCGGTGCTGGCCCTGGTATCGGTTTTTGCCATTGCACTGGGTGCCGGGGCATCCGGGGCGCTGAACATGTGGTTTGACGCCGATATTGACGCCAAAATGCGCCGCACTCAATTGCGTCCCGTCCCCGCAGGGCGGGTGCGCGGGCGCACGGCGCTGGCCTTTGGGCTGATTATGGCGGTAATCGCGGTGGTTCTGCTGGGCGCGGCGGCTAATTATGCGGCGGCGCTATTGCTGGCTTTTACCATATTCTTCTACGCCGTGATTTATACCATGGTGCTCAAGCGCTCCACACCGCACAATATCGTTATTGGCGGCGCGGCCGGTGCCTTTCCGCCAATGATCGGCTGGGTCGCCGCCACCGGCAGTGTGGACATTAATGCCGCCATTTTATTTGGCATTATCTTTTTGTGGACACCGCCGCATTTTTGGGCACTGGCCCTTTATAAGGCCGGCGATTATGAAAAAGCCGGTGTGCCGATGTTACCGGTTGTGGCCGGGCCAAAACCCACCCGTATGCAGATTTTTCTCTATAGCATTGCGTTATCCATCATGGCGCTGGCCCCGGTTTATACCGGGCTTGGCGGTGTGCTCTATGCGGTGGTGGCAACCCTTCTCAGCCTGGCATTTATTGGGCTGGCCTGGCGGGTGCTGCGCAGCCGTGCCGGCGAGGGTGGGCAAAGCGCCGCCAATGGCGGGGCCGACCTTTATGAGGTGCGCAAAGGCGATAAAGCGGCACGGGATTTATTCGGTTTTTCCATTATATATTTGTTTGCGCTCAATGCCGCTTTGCTGGCTGAACATGGGCTTGGCCTATACATACCGGTTGCGCTTGGTGGCTTTTCATGAGTGATAATAAGCTGGAATATGTGATGCAAACCGAGGCGCAAAAGGCCGCCCAGCGCAAGCGCAATATCGCTATCGGTCTTGGTCTGGCGGCGTTTTGTGCGCTGGCCTTTATCGTAACCCTGATCCGCATACATGAGAATATCAATGCCTCAATCTCCTGATAAATCTTCACGCAACAAGCGCTTTCTGGCGGGCTTTCTGGTGCTGGCCCTGAGCATGGTCGGGGCCGGTTATGCCTCTGTGCCGCTTTATAATATATTTTGTCAGGTAACAGGATATGGGGGCACCACCCAGACCTCTACGGTGAGTGCCGATGAAGTGCTGGACCGTATGGTGACCGTGCGTTTTGACGCTTCAATTGCCCGTGGTCTGGACTGGGAGTTTAAGCCGTTACAACTGGAGCAGACCTTGCGGGTCGGCGAAAACGGCCTGGCGCGCTTTCGTGCCGTCAATCATTCAGACCGTCCCATAACCGGTATGGCCACCTATAACATAACGCCGCAAAAAGCCGGGGCATATTTTGTCAAGCTGGAATGTTTCTGTTTTACCGAACAGACCCTGCAACCTGGCGAAAGTATTGATATGCCGGTCATCTATTATGTCGCGCCGGAAATTGCCAAAGAAAAACGACTTGATGATATAAAAACCATTACCCTGTCCTATACTTTCTTTGAAAAAGAAAAGCCGGGAAAACAGAAAAGTGCCAGTCTTGATCTTGGGAAAAAGAAAAACCGGCAATAGCCTTAACGCGGCTGGTTGCCGCAACCGTTATGGGCCGTTATTACTGGCCCGGAATTTAAGTGTTGAGGATGATTCCTCAAAATAAGCCCTAGGGGGAAGCCTTGACTAGCCACGCCATTGAACATGATTATCACCTTGTAAACCCCAGCCCCTGGCCATTAATAGGCTCAATCTCTGCTCTGTTACTTACCCTGGGTGGCGTGATCTGGATGAAGGGCTTGTTTGGCATTCCGGCGGGAACGCCCTGGATTGCGGCTATTGGCGCGCTGGGGGTGATATTCACCATGTTCGGCTGGTGGTCTGAAGTGCTTCGCGAAGGCCGCGAGGGTGATCATACGCCGGTGGTGGAACTGGCCATGCGTTACGGCATGATCCTCTTTATTGCTTCAGAGGTAATGTTCTTTGTCGGCTGGTTCTGGATGTTTTTTGAAGGTGCATTGTTTCACCAGGCGCGACTTGCCGCCGGGGTGGTGCAAGGTTTTGAGACCTGGCCACCAGCGGGGGTAGAGGCGTTTGACCCTTGGCATTTGCCGCTGGTCAATACGCTGATCCTGCTGCTTTCAGGCACGACCGTTACCTGGGCGCACCACGCCTTGCAGCATAATGATCGTAATGGTGCCAAAATTGGCCTGCTGCTAACAGTCATTCTGGGCATGATGTTCACCACGTTTCAGGTGATTGAATATTCAGAAGCCGGGTTTCAGTTTGCCGGCAATCTTTATGGGGCGACCTTTTTTATGGCCACCGGGTTTCATGGGGCGCACGTTGTTATTGGCACGATTTTTCTGGCCGTGTGTTTGTTCCGCCTGATGGCTGGTGGCTTTACCCCAAAACATCATTTTGGCCTTGAGGCTGCGGCCTGGTATTGGCACTTTGTTGATGTGGTTTGGCTGTTCCTGTTCACCTTCATCTATGTGATCTTTGGATGAGCCATTCCGGCATATCCCCGATCAGTGCGGGGTTGCGCTGCGTTTGCCCAAGGTGCGGAGAAGGCGATCTGTTTGCAGGTTATTTGAAAATCGCCAATGAATGTCCGTGTTGCGGTCTGGATTATCGTTATGAAGATGCGGGCGATGGACCGGCCAGTGTGGTGATCCTTCTGGTTGGTGTGCTGGTTGTGTTTCCGGCTTTACTGGTGGAAGTTGCCTTCAAACCTCCCCTTTGGGTTCATGCCCTGTTATGGGGGCCACTGGCCACAATATTAACTTTGGCACTGCTGCGCCCCTTCAAGGCTTTCTGGTTCGCGCTGATGTATCGCAATAATGTGGTGCAGGGGCGAAAGGACGCGGACGATATATCGCCCAAACCATGATCCGTTTTTCGCCCGCCCCCGGCCTTAGCCTGGTGATGATCCCGGTTTTGACCCTCCTGATCGCTCTTGGCGTCTGGCAGGTAAAGCGTCTGCACTGGAAAATCGAACTGCTGGCCAGTATCGAACAGGGCCAGGCCATGCCACCTGCGCCACTGTCGTCATTGCTGGAAGCGAAAAGTCAGGGTGATTTGATCGCCTGGCGCAAGGCGGAGGTCACAGGGCACATTGCCGATGAGCCGGTGCGCGCCCTTTATGCGATTAAATATGGCAAGCCTGCACAGCGGGCTCTGGCCCCTTTTATCATGGATGATGGCAACATCATCGCCATTGACTTTGGCTATATTGACCACATTCCAAAACCGGGTTTTCGCCTGAGCCACACCGGACAGACGGTTACGGTGCAAGGCATATTGAAACCGGTAAAAAAACCGGGAAAGTTTGTGCCCCCAAACCAAATGGATGGTCTTTGGTATTGGCCGGATACCAAAACCATACTGGCACCGTTTTTTGCAAATAGGACGGTGGAAAATTATGTGCTGGATCTGGATGGCCCGCAGGCTTTTCCGAATTGGCCGGAACCGGCACCGGCCCATGCGAACATTCCCAATAATCATCTGGATTACGCGCTGACCTGGTTTGGTTTGGCGCTGGCCGCCATTGGTATTTATTTTGGCTGGCATAAACGCACCGGGCGACTGCGCTTTGGTGATAAAGTCTGAAATGCCATACTTGCCCAACGATATGAATACGCTTTCAATAGCAGGACACTTCTAAGGATAACACTCTATGGCGCTCTTTCGCTCAGATTTATCGGATATACCGGGCGGTGAAGTTATTGGCGATGGCATTGTGCTGCGTCACCCACAACTTGAGGATTATGACGACTGGGCGCGCCTGCGGGCACAAAGTCAGGCTTTTCTGACGCCGTGGGAGCCGGAGTGGGCGCTCGATGAGCTGACGCGTTCTGCCTTCAAACGCCGCCTGCGTCGCTATGGCGAAGACCGGCTTTCCGGGCGCGGCTTTGCTTTTTTGGTGTTTCGTGCAGGCTCTGACCGTGTGGTTGGCGGGTGTAACATCTCCAACGTGCGGCGCGGCGTGTCACAAACGGCCAGTCTTGGTTACTGGGTTGGTCAGCCATTTCAGCGCCAGGGCCTGATCAGTGCAGCCGTAGAGTCAGCATGTGGCTTTGCATTTGACGAATTACGCCTGCACCGCATCGAAGCGGCCTGTATCCCTGAAAACACGCCTTCGCGAAATTTGCTGGCGCGGGTGGGCTTTGCCGAAGAAGGTTTGGCGCGGGGATATCTGAAGATCAATGGTGAATGGCGTGACCATGTTACCTATGCGCGGTTGAGTCCTGAGCCTACGCCTGGCCCATAGTATCCACCAGGCGGGATGGATCGACACCTATGCTGGCCATGGCGCGATCCCATTTGCTGTCATAATCATCATCGAAAATGAGCTTCTCATCGGCTTCGCAAACCAGCCAGGCATTTTGCGATAATTCATCTTCGATCTGTCCCGCACCCCAATTGGCAAAACCAAGGGCCAGTGCACTATGGCGTGGTGGATTTTCCGAATTGATCGCTTCCAGAACTTCTTTTGATGCGGTCAAACCGATCTTGTCAGAGATTGGCATGGTGGCATCGCTGGTATGAAAATCGAGGCTATGGAGCACAAATCCGCGTTCACGTTCAACCGGTCCGCCATTGAGAACCGGCTGGTCCGGCACTTTAATATCGCTTTTCATATCCAGTTGTTTCAAAAGCTCCGGCAGGCGCAATCCCTCCATCGGGTGGTTGATGACCAGACCCATGGTCTGTTCATCCGAATGGCCACAGACATAAATCACTGATCGCGCAAAGCGCGTATCGCCCATAGCCGGGGAGGCGATTAACAATCGCCCGCTTAAATAACCAGAAGTTTGCGTATTTTCGTTTTTGTTCTGCATATTGATTATTTTGGGCCTCTGTGCACAAAACGCAAGGGCAGAGCGATATTACTCGCGCTTTTGATATGCCCGCGTTAAAGTGCTTGCAGCAAAAAGGAGAATCGCATGGCGATCAAAGTTGGTGACAAAATACCCGAAGGCGGCTTTATGACCTGGGGCGAGGGCGGACCGGAACCTAAAGGCACAGACGATGTTTTTGCCGGTAAAACCGTGGCATTATTTTCACTGCCGGGCGCGTTTACCCCTACCTGTAGCGCCAAGCATCTTCCGGGCTATAAAAATAACGCCGATGCCCTGAAAGAAAAGGGCGTGGACAGTATTGTCTGCACAGCGGTTAATGATGTTTTTGTCCTGCACGCATGGGAAAATGAGCAGGATACAACCGATTCCATCACCATGCTTGCTGATGGCAATGGGGATTTTGTAAAATCGCTTGGACTGGACTTTGATGGATCAGGATTTGGTATGGGAAGACGCGGTCAACGCTTCTCACTTCTTGTAAAAGATGGTGTGATTACCCATATTAATATTGAAGAGCCAGGCGAATTTCGCGTTTCAGCGGCGGAATATCTGCTGGACCAGCTCTGATCTTTCTCTTTTCGCCGGGGGGCGAGCCACAGGAGAAACTATATGTCTGAAATTGCAATTGGAGTCATTGTGCTCCTCGTCATCGTCTTTGGTTTTAGCGCCTTCAAGACGGTTAACCAGGGCATGGAATACACCGTGCAACGCTTTGGGAAATACACCAGAACCCTCAAGCCCGGTTTTCACATCATTATTCCTTTCATCGATAGCATTGGCTATAAAATGAACATGCGCGAGCGTGTTATTGACGTGCCCAATCAGGAGGTGATTACCAAGGATAATGCCATGGTCAGTGTTGATGCGGTGGTGTTTGTGCAGACCATGGATGCGGCCCGCGCCGCCTATGAGGTGGACAGTCTGGATTTTGCCGTGGTCAATCTGTGCTTGACCAATATCCGCACCGTGGTTGGCTCCATGGATCTGGACGAGGTGCTGTCGCGCCGCGATGAGATCAACGCCATGTTGCTAAGCGTTATTGACCGGGCCACCAATCCGTGGGGCATGAAAGTCACCCGCATTGAAATTCGCGATCTGACGCCGCCGGTGGATATTACCGCCGCCATGGCCAAACAAATGAAGGCCGAACGCGAAAAACGTGCTGAAATTCTGATCGCTGAAGGTGAAAAGCAATCGGCCATCTTGCGCTCTGAAGGTGAAAAACGTGCCGCCGTGCTGGAGGCCGAGGGGCGCAAAGAAGCCGCATTTCGTGATGCCGAAGCGCGCGAGCGCCAGGCCCAGGCCGAGGCCAAAGCCACGCAAATGGTATCGGATGCCATTGCCAAGGGCGATGTGCAGGCGATTAATTACTTTGTAGCCCAAAAATATGTGGAAGCCTTTGGCAAGTTGGCCGCTTCTGATCAGCAAAAGACCGTGATCATCCCCGCCGAGTTTTCCACCATGGCCTCTACGGTTGGCGGGCTTGGATCGATCATCAAGGCGGCCGGTCTTTCCAAAACGGATGAGGCTTAAAGCATGGATGCCCTTTATGATCTGCTGATGCAGATGAATGCCTGGCACTGGCTGATTTTCGCGGCCGGGCTTTTGGTGCTTGAATTGCTGAGCGGGGGGACAACCTATGTCCTCTGGCCGGCGGCGGCGGCGTTTGTGATCGCCCTTGTTCATTTTGTGCTGCCCATGGGCTGGCAGGTGGAATGGAGTTTGTTTGCGCTGCTGACGTTACTCTTTACCCTTGTCGGCAGTGCCTGGCTGAAACCGATCTTGAATAAAGGCGGGCAGGATGATCTAAACGATCGGGCCTTGCGCGTCATAGGCCAAAATGCCGAAGTGGCCAGTGATTTTACCAACGGTGCTGGCCGGGTGCAATTGGGCGATACCCAATGGCAGGCCATATCCGAAGCCGGTGACAATTTGAAAGCCGGCGTGAAAGTCGTGATAAAATCTGTGGATGGCGTAACCCTGAAGGTAGCGCCAACCTGATTTTAAGGCCATAACAACATGGTTATGGCAGCAAAAACGCAGACATCCTTCACCCCGCCAAAAAGGGCATGGCAACGTATGCTCAGCGGTCGGCGGCTGGATATTCTGGACCCATCGCCTCTGGACATTGAGATCGAGGATATTGCCCAGGGTCTGGCTCGCGTGGCCAGATGGAACGGCCAGACGGTCAGCGCTCATGCGTTTTCCGTGGCCGAACACTCGCTGGTGGTAGAGCGGATTGCCCGGCACCTGAAACCGGGACTGCCAGACAAATGGTGTCTGGCCGCCTTGCTGCATGATGGCCCGGAATATGTCATTGGCGATATGATAAGCCCGTTCAAAGCGGCGCTTGGCAGTGCCTATAAAAGTATTGAGCATAAGCTGGAGCAGGCCATACATATACGTTTTGGCTTGTCGGCAAACCTGCCCGTGGGCATAGCCCGGCTGATTAAAAAAGCGGATCGCCTGAGCGCGTATTTTGAGGCGGAGCAGATAGCCGGTTTTTCGCCAGAGGAATGCCAAAAATACTTTCTCCCTCCCCCTGCGGGTCTTGAAATACAGCTAAAACCCTTACCGGTTGCGCAAGCGCAACGCGCCTTTATGGAACGCTTTGAGGCGCTTTATCATGCCGGTAAGTGATACCGGTGCAGAGATATGTGCGGTGCTGGTCGCCTCTGACCCTGGCGGACTTTATGTAATGACTTTGCTGGAACGCCATAGAGGACAAAGCCATATCCTGTCCTTGCCCGTGGCGCCGTTTGACCCTGCCCGTGGTCAGAGCCTTGAAGATCGTTTGCGCGACTGGGCGAGCATCCATACAACGGCACAGATCAACCAGATCATGCAGATCAAAACCGGCCTGAACGCTAACACCATCAGAACCTCCCTGCTGGCGCTGGTGGGGGATCGCAATGCCTTTATGCCAAAAGGGGCGCGCTGGACACTCATGGATGAGATTTTCCCCTGGGAGAACTGGCAAAATGGCGAGCCACAAAGTCTGTCACAAACCTTGCGGCCTGCGCTTGAAGAATGGTCCGGGGAGCGCAAAGAGGCTAGTGAGCGGCAAAGGCTGGACGCGGTTTTTGCCAGTGAGCCAAAGGCCTGGCACTGGGCATTATGCCAACAGCGTTTTGCCTGTCTTTATCAGGCTGGATTATTGCCAGAAGCCTTGCGTGACCGCACCGGGGCCATGGTGCAGATGAAGCCGCGCCATGCGCATGTATATGGGCAGATGATGGCTGACGATAATCGCCGCACCCTGTCCGGGGCCTTGTCATTATTGCGCCAGCAAACGGCTTATGCCGGGGCCTTGCCCGCGCTTTTGCTGTCCCCGTTTACGTTGGGGATTTTGCAAAAAACGGTGGAGGCCATTATGGGGATCAGCCTGCATACCCAGAATTTCAGGCGTGACCTTATGCGCACCGGCCTGCTCACCGCCACCGGCAAGCGTGGCCGGGTCGGCAATTCCAGACCCGCCAGTCTGTGGCAATGGACAGCCGCCGCCCGTCTTGCCGGCGCGCAGACGCATATGCCACTGCCGCTACGGCGTTGGTAATCGCAAGGGCGCTATTCTTTGGCTTTAACCGGGCAGGTTTTAATGCCTAATACCGCATAGAGCGGGCACCAGCCAAAAAGCCCGGTGAGTAATGGCACAAGACCGATCCAGCCCCAGGGGTTTAGCCAGCCCATACCAAAATTTGAACCAAAAAACACGCCAAGCAATAATGCCGCGCCGACAATGATACGTAAAATGCGGTCCAGGCCGCCTTCATTGGTTTTCATAACTGCCTCCATTAATGATCACGATCATGATCATAGCTTGAATCTATCTGCGGAGCTATGACATTCAAGGGTATATCTTTATTTACGTGGATCGTAGGCCAGTATGGGCGATAGCCATTTTTCGGTTTCAGCAAAAGGCAGGCCTTTTCGCTTTGCATAATCAGCAACCTGATCTTTACCGATCCGTCCTACGGCAAAATAATGCGATTGCGGATGGCTGAAATAAAAGCCCGATACACTGGCCGGCGGCGTCATGGCACAGTTTTCCGTCAAAGAAACGCCAATGCGTTTTTCTGCGCCCAACAAGGTAAACAAAGTTCGTTTTTCAGTATGGTCCGGCTGCGCCGGATAGCCAGGGGCCGGGCGGATGCCCTGAAATTTCTCGGAAATCATTTCCTGATTGGAATAGGTTTCATCGCGGGCATAACCCCATAATTCGCGCCGCACCCGCGCATGAAGGCTTTCTGCCAGCGCTTCGGCCAGACGATCAGCCAGGGATTTGACCATAATGGATGAATAATCATCACCGGCTCTGGCAAACCGGGCCGAACGTTCGGCTTCCCCGTGCCCTGCGGTGACGCAAAACCCGCCAATATAATCTACCAGCAGGCTGGCTTTGGGGGCAATGAAGTCTGAGAGGGCGTAATTGGGCTTGCCGGTATCCTTGATCATTTGCTGGCGCAAGGTGTGCAGCCTTTTCAGCTCACGATCGCGATCCTGTCCTTCCCACAAAATGATGTCATCACCATCGGCATTGGCGCGCCAGAACCCGACCACAGCGCGCGGCTGTAGCCAGCGCTCGGCCACAATACGGTCCAGCATGATATTGGCGTCCTTGATCAGGGTGCGCGCCGCTTCTCCCTTTTTTGGATCATCCAGAATTTGCGGGTAACGCCCTTTAACATCCCAACTGGACAGAAATGGCGTCCAGTCGATATGGCGGCGAAGATCGCCCAAATCCCAGTCATCAAAGGTGCGCACACCCAAAAAAACTGGCTCTGGAGGGGTATAATCGCGCCAGTCCGCCTTGAGGGAACGGGCGCGGGCCGCCTCCAGTTTCAGGCGCGGTTTGGCACTGCGCCCGCTGGCATGGCTGATGCGCAAGCGTTCGTAATCATCACGGGTCTGTTTGATCAGCGCCTCGCGATTATCCTTTGATAGCAAGGTGCGCACTACGCCCACAGCCCGTGAAGCGTCGGAAACATAGATGGTCGCGTTACGCACATAAGCCGGTTCGATCTTGACGGCGGTGTGCATGGGCGACGTGGTGGCCCCACCGATCAGCAATGGCAGGTCCCAGCCTTCGCGCTCCATCTCGGCGGCTACATGCACCATCTCGTCAAGGCTGGGGGTGATGAGGCCGGAAAGGCCGATCAGGTCCGCTTTTTCCTCGCGCGCGATACGCAATATTTTCTCAGATGGCACCATGACGCCCAAATCCACCACGTCATAGCCATTACATTGTAATACAACCCCGACAATATTCTTGCCAATGTCGTGCACATCACCCTTCACCGTGGCCATGACAATCTTGCCGTTGGACACCCCTTCAAGACCGCTGCGTTTCTTTTCCTCTTCCAGATAAGGGACAAGGTGGCCAACGGCCTGTTTCATCACCCGTGCGGATTTAACCACCTGGGGCAGAAACATCTTTCCGGCACCAAATAATTCGCCCACCGCATTCATACCGGCCATGAGCGGCCCTTCGATCACTTCCAGCGGTTTATCTGCAAGTTGTCGGGCTTCCTCGGTATCCTCGACAATGAAATCGGTCAGACCATGGATCAACGCGTGTTTTAGCCGGGCCGGAACATCACCTTCGCGCCAGCTAAGGTCCGCCGCTTTAGCCACCGCGCCGCTTTGCCCGCGAAAACGATCAGCAATTTCCAGCAAGCGTTCGCCGGCATCAGCCCGCCGGTTCAAAATGACATCTTCAACACGGTTTCGCAGATCCGGTTCTATATCGTCATAAATATCCAATTGCCCGGCATTGACGATGGCCATGTCCAGCCCGGCGCGAATGGCATGATAAAGAAAAGCCGAGTGCATGGCCCGGCGCACCGGCTCATTGCCACGAAAGGAAAAGGAAAGATTGGAAAGCCCGCCTGAAACCCGCGCATGGGGCAGGGTTTGCTTGATCCTTCGTGTGGCATTGATGAAATCCACCCCGTAATTATCATGTTCCGGCAGGCCGGTAGCCACGGCAAAAATATTCGGATCAAAAATAATATCTTCAGGTGGAAAGCCCGCGCCGGTCATCAATTTATAGGCACGGGTGCAAATTTTTACTTTGCGCTCTTCGGTATCGGCCTGGCCTTGTTCGTCAAAGGCCATAACGACCACCGCCGCGCCATAACGCATACAATCGTGGACACGGGCAAGGAAGGCTTTTTCGCCTTCTTTCATGGAAATGGAATTGACCACCGGTTTGCCCTGCACGCATTTCAGGCCAGCCTCAATCACCTCCCATTTCGAGCTGTCGATCATCAAAGGCACACGGGCAATGTCCGGCTCAGTGGCGATCAGGCGCAAAAACCGCGTCATCGCTTCGGCCCCGTCCAGCAGTCCATCATCCATGTTTACGTCAATGATCTGGGCGCCGTTATCGATTTGCTGGCGGGCAACCGAGAGCGCTTCTTCATAATCGCCCTCGACAATCAGGCGTTTGAAACGCGCCGAGCCGGATACATTTGTGCGCTCACCAATATTGACAAAGCGGGAAAGCGAAGTGGTCATGATGTCTTGCTCGCATCGGGCCGGGTAAGGCCCGGCAGGCCATCCAGGCTGGTCGCATTGGTGTTAAAGCGGTGTTCAGCCCACTTTTCATGGGGCATTTTTTCCGTCCAGCGTTGAAGCTGTTCGCGTTCGCCCTTGAACTCGAAAAACGGCACACCCCAGCCACAGGAATCCATAATATGATCAATATCAATGGTAATGATTGCCCGCGCCCGGTCATAATCCGGGAATAAACTCATGAGTTCTGCAAATCCGGGATCGGTAAAGGGCACGGCTTTACCGCGCCCAAAAATGCGCACGATATTGGCTTTGCCTTCAAAAGCGCAAAACATCAGTGTGATGCGGCCGTTTTCACGGCAATGGGCCTGGGTTTCTATGCCCGACCCACCAAGATCAATATAAGCCACGGTTCTGTCATCAATGATACGCAGGCTGTCATAACCTTTGGGCGAGACATTGACATGCCCCTCTGCGCCCAGGGGGGCGGTGGCGACAAAAAATATTTTCTGCGCCTTGATAAAGCGGGTCAGGTTTTCGTCCAGATGATCGTAGGTTTTTCCCATGGTGCAGATCTCACGTTGAAAGTTCAAAAGGCTCTAGCCCGCTAAGACGCATGGCCACCGGGTGAGGGTTGGTTTTTCGTGGCTTAACTCCGGCAACGGCTGATGCAATGGCACGAATATGATCCGGCGTGGTGCCGCAGCAGCCACCCACAATATTGACCAGCCCATCACGGGCCCATTCGCCAAGATGAGCCGAAGTCGTGTCCGGGGTTTCATCATATTCGCCAAAGGCATTGGGCAGACCGGCATTGGGATAGGCAATCACCATACAATCGGCGGCACGAGCCATATCGGCGATAAAGGGGCGTAACTCATTGGCACCCAGAGCACAGTTCAGCCCCGCCGCCCATGGCCGGGCGTGGGCGATAGAATTCCAGAATGCTTCGGTGGTTTGCCCGGTCAGGGTGCGGCCTGAATTATCGGTTATGGTGCCAGATAAAATCAGCGGCACCGGATCGCTGGTGCCTTCATTTACATCCATGCAAGCGGTAATGGCGGCTTTGGCATTCAACGTATCAAAGACGGTTTCAATGGCAAAAAAATCCACGTATTCGGCCATGGCCTCGGCCTGTTCGCGGTAAGAGACATAAACCTCGTCAAAATCCACTTCACGATAACCGGGGTCCTCAACCTTTGGGGAAATAGAGAGGGTTTTGCTCAAGGGTCCGATGGCACCCATGACCCCGCGTGGCCGCTCTGGCTCTTGGATTTCAAAGGCATTGGCGGCGGCACGGGCCAGTTTTGCACCCTCACGGGCAATTTCGGCGACCATGTTCTGCATCCCGTAATCGGCCTGGCTGATCGAGGTGGCATTAAAGGTGTTGGTTTCAATCAGATCCGCCCCGGCGGCCAGATAATCATCATGGATGGTGCGTATGGCTTTGGGTCGTGTAAGGTTAAGCAGGTCGTTGTCGCCTTTTAACGGTATGGGCCAGGTGGCGAAGCGTTCGCCATGAAAGGCGGCATCATCCAGCCCCAGCGCCTGTATGGCGGTGCCCATGGCCCCATCGGTAATCAGCACCCGCTTCTTTGCCAGTTCGCTCAGACGGGCGCGGCGCTCCTTGCGGGTCATGGGTTTGCCCCTTCGCTTTGCGGGTGCAGGCCAAGTACACGGCAGGTGGCATAGGCCAGGTCCGCCCGGTTCAGTGTATAAAAGTGAAAGGCATGCAGGCCTTCTTGTTGCAAACGCGTGCAATAGTTGGCGGCAATACTGGCCGACAACAATTGCCGGGTAGCCTTATCATCCTCCAGTCCTTCAAACATGGGGGGCATCCAGGCGGGGATTTGGGTGCCGCACATGGTGGCCATGCGGTTAAGCCCGGCAAAATTGGGTTGCAACATAATGCCCGGAATAACGGGCAGGTTAATCCCGGCGGCCCGAACCCGCTCAATATAGGCGATCAGAATATCCGGGTCGAAGCAGAACTGGGTGATAATGCGGCAGGCCCCGGCATCGGCTTTGCGTTTCAGATTCTCTATTTCGGCTGCCCAGTCAGGCGATTCAGGGTGCATTTCAGGATACCCGGCCGCAGAAATATCAAAATCAGCAATGCGTTTTAGACCAGCGATCAGATCACTGGCGTGGGCATAACCACCGGGAAATGCCTCATAGCGCGCCCCAACGCCCTCTGGCGGGTCGCCGCGCAGGGCCACGATATGCTTGATCCCGCCCTGCCAATAGGCGTTAGCCACGGTATCGACTTCATCTCGTCTGGCCCCCACGCAGGTCAAGTGTGCGGCGACCTTCATGCCGGTTTTTTGCGCCATGGAAACCACGGTGCGGTGCGTGCGCTCGCGCGTGGTTCCGCCGGCACCATAGGTAACGGACACAAAGGCAGGGGCCAGTGGTGCCAGTTTTTCAACGGCGGATTTAAGATTATCTTCGGCCTGTTGCGTCTTGGGCGGGAAAAACTCGAACGACACTTCCATGTCGCGCCCATTGCCAAGGGAAAATGCTGTGTTCACGGGTTTGCTCCTTTGGCCGTATCGTTTGTCGGGCGCGCCCCGGTCCAGATTTTTACCGTCAGGTGCGTGTCGCTTTTATCTTCTAGCGTAGGGCGCAGGGCCTGGTGAGAAATTTTTTCCAGCCCGCACTGGTGCAGCCAGTTTTCCATTTCCGTGTCAGTGAACCCAAGACGGCGGTGCGCATGTTTTTCACGTAAAAACTCAATCTGATGCGGGGCAAAATCTACGATGGTAAGCAAACCGCCTGGGGCGGTAACGCGCACCGCTTCGCTCAAGGCAGCTTTTGGTTCATCAAGATAGTGCAACACCTGATGGATGCAGACAAAATCGAATTTATGATCCTCGAAAGGCAGATTATAAAGATCGGAATGGCGCACCGAACAATGGTTAAGTCCGGCCCTGGTCAGGTTCAGGCGTGCCAGATTAAGCATCTCATGAGACAAATCAATGCCGGTGGCGCGATCGACCTTATCGCCAAAAACTTCCAGCATACGACCAGTTCCGGTGCCGATATCCAGCATGGATTTGAAATGCCGATCTCCCGTAATTTTGCGCAAGGCCTTCTCGACACTGCCCTCGGAGAGATGCAAAGAGCGAATGTGCGCCCAATCGTTGGCGACTTCTGCAAAATAGGCATTGGCGGCATTTTTGCGGTCGTGTTTTACCGCCTCCAGGCGATCCAGATCGCGGGCCATAACCCGGTCTGTATCCTCAAAAAGAGATATGATGCCCTGTGCGATTTTCTGTCCGCGACCATGATCCGCCAGGCGATAAAACACCCATGTGCCTTCGGGCAGACGCTCAATAATTCCGGCACTGGCCAGCAGTTTGATGTGGCGACTTACCCGTGGCTGGCTCTGCCCCAGTACACTGACCATCTCGCTGACCGTTAACTCGCCGTGGGCCAGCAGGGATAAAACCCGCAGACGCGTGGGCTCGCCGATTGCCCGTAATGCCGTTACCAATTGTTCCATAGGGGGCGCTGTCCTGTTTGCTTACCGATAATGCCTACCACTTTCGCAAATATAAAGATATATTTATATCATTATTACTAATGTGTGCGATCACAAAAAAGAGAAGGCTTGTGTCTTGCAACTGGCCCCCAAAACGCCACATTGTATCGTTCAACTGGTTCGAGTCGCCGTTATGCGGTTTGTGGAGATTTCTATGGCGCGAATGATATTTCGCATAATGGTATTAATGAGTGTGTTAATCGCAAGCACGGCCTGCACCACTCGCGGGGCAACGCGTCAGGATGATCCGCTGTATAGCTGGAACAAGGCTGTCTTTAATTTCAACAAGGCGGCAGATGACGTGGTCGTTGCGCCGGTTGCGCGGGGTTATCGCGCAGTTGTGCCTGAACCTGGGCGTGATGGTGTGCGTAATGTGCTGAACAATCTGCGCAGTCCGGTCACTTTTGGTAATGACATATTGCAGGGTAAGTTTGGTCGTGCCAGCAAAACCCTGGCTCGTTTCAGCATTAACTCGACCCTGGGCCTTGCCGGATTGTTTGATATAGCCAAGCGCGCAGGTATTAATGGGCACACCGAAGATATGGGGCAAACTCTGGCCACATATGGTATAAACAGGGGCCCTTATATCATGCTGCCGATACTCGGTCCGTCCAATTTTCGCGATGCCACCGGCTTTGTGCTGGATTTTGGCCTGGAGCCAATGACCTATATGCGTTTCAAAGGCAGGACAGCCGTTCTTTACGGTCGTTTTGGGGTCAATGGGGTTTCGGTGCGCGAGGCCAGTCTGGATACAATTAAAACCCTGCGTGATAACAGTGTGGATGAATATGCCAGCCTGAAAAGTGCGTATGAGCAATTAAGGGCAAATGCCATTTCGGATGGTAAGGTTAATGTGGATGATCTACCCGATTTTGATGATTTTGAGGATGAGGAATAATGCGGTTCATTAAAACCATTCTGCTCGGATTATGCGCGTTTGGGCTTTCTGCGTCTTTGGCAATCGCTGCCCCGGATGATGAAGCCTTCGTGCAACAAAAAGCCAATGAAGCACTGGCAGTCCTTTCCGATGCAACCCTTGATCAGACCACAAAATCACAACGGTTTAGCCGTTTTGTGGATGAGGTAACCGATGTGCGCCGGGTGGCTCGCTTTGTTCTTGGCAAATATGCGCGTGGTGCTGATCCACAAAAAGTCACTCGCTTCACGGAAGTGTTTCGTCAATACGCCAGCGGTGTTTATGAATCGCAATTGGGGAAATTTGGCGGTGAGACGCTGAGCGTTACCGGATCACAAGACCGCAAGCCCGGCGATTCTGTGGTTACCAGTGTGATCAGTGGCGGGCAGCTTGATGACCCCATTGATGTCAAATGGCGTATCCGCAGCAAAAACGGGGTAAAAAAGGTCCTGGATGTGCAGGTTTTCGGTATCTGGCTGGCTTTGCAACAGCGTAATGAAATTACTGCGGTAATTGCCAACCACAATGGGGATATTGAGGCCGCCATTACCATCTTGAATAACAAGATTGCTAATCAGGAGTTTGGTGACCCCGGCGGCAATGCCACAAGTCAGTAAAAATAGTCTGTAAAAATCTCTCCTTGAGGCTGGCCGACCCTTTTCCTCGCCGGGCATTCAACTTAGGGTCCATTTTTCAAGTTCCTGTTGAAGAACGCTATCTGATGCTCAAACACCTTTCCGACCATGCTGGCGCACCAACAGCCAATCCCGAAGATACGTCTTTGCGCATTTTGCTGGCCAGTTATCGCTCGCACCCCCATGTCGGCGGGCAGGGGGTCTATGTGCATTACCTTAGCAAGGCCTTGCTGGAGCTGGGCCATAAAGTTGATGTGGTTTCCGGCCCGCCCTATCCGGTATTGGCACCGGGTATCGGGCTGGTAAAATTACCGTCTCTTGACCTGTTTGCAGAAGATAATGCGTTGTCGGCGTTACGCTCCCGGCATTTTTCTTCCTGGTCAGATTTGTCAGAATGGCTATCGCATAATTCAGGTGCCTTTGGCGAACCGTATGCCTTTGGCCGTCGCCTGCACCGTTTTATCAATAACAATCCGGGGCGTTATGATGTGGTGCATGACAACCAGACCCTGGCCCAGGCCTTGCTGAAAATCCGCAAAAAAGTGCCGGTGGTTACGACCCTGCACCACCCGATCAGCATTGATTTGAAGTTGGCTTTGCAATCGGAAAAACGCTGGTGGATGCGCGCTCTGATTAAACGATGGCACCGCTTTGTGCATATGCAGGCAAAAGTAGCCCGTAAGCTCAACCCGATCCTGACCGTATCCGAGGCCTCAAAGCAGGCGGCCATACGCGATTTTGGAGTGCCGGCTTCGGCCTTTCATATTGTTCCAAATGGCGTAGACCAGAGTATTTTTTCGCCGGACCCAGCGGTGAGGCGCGATGCCAATATGATCGTCACAACGGCCAGTGCCGACACGCCGTTAAAAGGTCTGCCGGTGTTGATCAAGGCCTTTGCATTACTGGCGGATCAATATCCAAATCTACGCCTTACGGTGATCGGGCGTTTGCGCAATGGCCCTACAAAAGAAGCGATAAAAAGCGCAGGTTTGCATGAACGCATCCATTTTTGTGGCGGAATATCGCAAGAAGAAATCGCCGGGCTTTTTCGCCAAGCCGGCATGATGGTTTCCCCTTCCCTGTTTGAAGGCTTTGGCATGCCGGCTGCCGAAGCCATGGCTTGCGCCACGCCGGTTATTGTCAGCACGGGCGGTGCGCTTCCCGAAGTGGCCGGTGACGCGGGCCTGATTGTTCCCAGAGGTGATGAACGGGCATTGGCAGAAGCCATTGAGCGGCTTCTTCAGAATCCGGCCGAGCGCGAGGCACTGGGCATTGCGGCGCAAAAGCGCGCTCAAGAACTGTTTTGCTGGACCCGTCATGCCAGCGAGGCCGTTTCACTTTACCATATGGCCATACGTGCTCATGCACACCATTGATTTTGAACGCCTGAATTTGTCTGATGGGCTGCGTGTGCTGGATATTGGTTGCGGGCAGGGGCGGCACATGCACGGCCTTTATTATGCCGCCGACATGACCTGCCTTGGTGTGGATTTATCGCATGAGGACCTGTTACTCACCAGAAAAGGTTTTGATGCGTATCCGGATTTTTCCGATGATCGCGGCCAGTCTTATGGGTTGGCGCGCGCCGATGCCCTGCACCTGCCTTTTGCAGATGCCAGCCTTGACCGGGTGATCTGTTCTGAAGTGCTGGAGCACCTGCCGGATTATCACACCGCCCTTGATGAGGTCCGGCGCATTACCAGGCCCGGCGGTATATTTGCCGCCAGTGTCCCGCGCGCCTGGCCGGAACGTATATGCTGGAATTTAAGCGAAGAATATCACAACACACCGGGCGGTCATGTGCGGATATTTGACGCTAAAACGCTACGGCGCGATATTGAACAGGCCGGTTTTCGCTTTACGGCGAAGCATTATGCCCATGGTCTGCATTCTCCTTATTGGTGGCTGAAATGCCTGCTTTGGGAACGCCGGGATGACCATCCGCTCATTCTTGCCTATAAACGCTTTCTTGAATGGGATATTCTGGCCCGTCCGGCTTTGACGCGGGTGATGGAAGTGCTGGCGGCCCCGATAATGGGAAAGTCGATGGTGATGTATTTTGAACGTCTGGGGGACGAATGAAGATCAGGGAGGATATGGCGCACTGCGCCAACTGGATTTTGCAAGTCCAGCGTAAAGACGGGTCCATACCCTGGCTGGAGCGGGGTATATTCGACCCGTGGAACCATACCGAATCGGCCATGGCACTGGCTGTTGCCGGGCATTTGGAGGCGGCGCGGGCGGCCTATGATTACCTTTGCGATATTCAACGAACCGATGGCGCCTTGCCAGGAGAGTGCGGGGCATCGGCACCCATGGATGCGCAAAACCGAAGGCTAGATGTGGCCAGGGTCAAATCGCTGGTGGATACCAATTTCACCGGTTATTGCGCCCTTGGTATCTGGCAACTTTATCAGGTCAGCGGCGAGCTGGCCGATCTGGAGCGCTATGCACCCCTGGTCGATGCGGCGATGGATTTTGTGCTGGGGCATCAGTCACCGCACGGCGAAATTGCCTGGCGGGCACGTGAGCCGGGTGAAATGCTGGAAGCGGTTGATGCGCTACGCACCGGTAATTGTTCACTTTACAAAAGCCTGGAGGCCGCCGCGCTGATCCGTGAGGAACTTGGGGGGTCGGCGGATAGTTTGCAAAGGGCAAGAAATTCGGTCGGCAATGCCCTGTTGACTAAACCGGAGCGTTTTGATCGCACCTGGCCGCCCAAGGATAATTTCGCCATGGACTGGTATTATCCGGTGTTTTGCGGCTTGTTACGCGGGGCCGAAGCGCGCGCACACCTGCTGGCGCGCCGCCATGAATTTATTGATGATGGCCTGGGGTGCCGGTGCGTTACTGAACAACCCTGGACCACGGTGGCTGAAAGCGCCGAGCTGGCCATGGCGCTCATGGCCATTGGCGAGGAAGTGCGGGCCAAAACCCTGCTTGGCTGGTGCGCGCCCTTGCGTGATGATCGGGGAGGATACTTCATGGGCTGGCAATCAGAAGAACAAATCGTCTGGCCCGAAGAGCGTCCAAGCTGGACCGCCGCCGCCATGGTGCTGGCGCTGGATGCGGTGCATCAGATCAGCCCGGCCCATAAGGTGCTTTGCGGTGCGCTCAGCCCAGACGACGAAGAAGCGCCAATGATTGCACAAGCCTGACTGGTTCAAAAAGACCGGATTTCAGGGCCAGTTGATAAATTTCAAAGGGTGGCCGCCCCCCATCTTTTGGGTTGGGAAAGACATCGTGTATCGCCAATATTCCGCCCGGTAACAATTTCGTTGCCCAGCCCCGGTAATCTGCCATGGCCGCCCTCATGGTGTGGCCGCCGTCAATAAACACCATGCCAAGTGGCGTGGTCCAGTTTCTGGCAATCGCTGTTGACTGACCAACCAGTGTCACCACACAATCTTCCAGTCTGGCTTTTCGCATATTATCTCTAAAGGTGGGTAGCGTATCCAGCGCCCCGGCTTCCTCATCCCAGAATTGCGGGTCATGCCATTCCCACCCCGGTTGGTTTTCCTCTGACCCCCTATGGTGGTCCAGTGCGTAAAGCACGCTCCCGGCCTCACGCGCGGCTGGCCCCATATAGGCAGCGGAGCGCCCGCAATAACTGCCGATTTCAAGTATCGGGCCGATTTTACCACACTCCAGCGCAGCTACGGCCAGCGCCGCGCCTTCTTCGGGTGACAGGAAACCATTAATGTCCTGCGGGTTCATCGTTTAAGGTCAGCCAACAGGCTGGATTTGCAGGCGCATGGTGTTCAGGGTGTCCGCCAGCAGCTTCATACGGTCAATTTCTTTGGCATTGGCCGCCAGTCTGGCTGAAAGAGAGGCTTGATGTTCTGCATCCAGAGACGGGCTGATTTTCTTTACCGCGCCCTCAAAAAGAGATTGCGCCTTGTGGGCAGCCAGTAAAGCGCGTTCCAGCGCCATGACATTTGAGCGCATCTGCGCGGCTTGCAGACTGGCTCGCGGGGTCAGCAAAGGTTCAGCCAGCGCATTGAGATCAACCATGGCCATCATCGCTTCTGATATATCGTGCTCAAGACGTGCGGAAATTTCAACGGGGTCATTACCGGCAATTTGCACCTGTTTTTCAAGGTATAAGTCTATGGCGTCTTTTGAGTTTTTGGAATGTTCAGTTTCATCCTTTGTTTGCCGCCAGCCTTTGCTGAGCAAGTTCATAAAGGCGCGTGTGCGGCTTTGGCTTTCGCCCTCGCGCAGCCACCCGGCTTTGCGAAACTGTTCCTGAAAGGCCTCGCCACCGCGCTGGAAGCTGGCGGTGGCCGAAGTGTCATTTTTGTGGATGAGTGTGCTTTGTTTGGAGAGGGAAAAGGTGGTGCATCCGCCAAATGCGAAAACTGCCACCAGGGCTAAAAGAATGGCCGGCAAACGCATAGAGACACTCCAACAGACTTGCCACTGGCCCCTGGCCACGCAAAACTAAACCAAAATAATGCACACGGCATATTTTATGAACAGGTTCAGGCGGACCTTAACAGGAGAATTGGCAATGGACAATCAGACACACGCACACCGTGGGCTGTATCCCGATATAACACCATTTGATTGTGGCACAATTCCGGCAGGTTCCATCCATCAGGTGTATTATGAGCAGTGTGGCAGCGCCAAGGGGCAACCTGTTGTGTTTCTGCACGGCGGGCCAGGGGGAGGGTGTTCGGCGGATATGCGCCGGTTTTTTGACCCAAAGCGGTGGCGCGCCGTCCTCTTTGATCAGCGCGGGTGTGGGCGTTCCACACCATTTAGCGCGCTGCGCGAAAATACCATTTGGCATCTGATCGAGGATATTGAAAATATACGACAGTCTTTGGGTATAGAGCGCTGGGTGGTGTTTGGCGGGTCCTGGGGCTCAACGCTGGCGCTGGCCTATGCACAAAAACACCCGGAGCGGGTCAGCGGGCTTATCCTGCGCGGCATCTTCCTGTGTCGCAAAAGTGATATTGACTGGCTTTATCAGGAAGGTGCCAATGCCCTTTTCCCTGATGCCTGGGAAGGGTTTTTGACGCCGATCCCGCAAGAGGCGCGCAAAGACCTTGTTGGCGCTTATCACAAGCGTCTGTTTGGTGATGATGCAAAAGTTCGGCTGGAAGCGGCGCGGGCCTGGTCGCGCTGGGAGGGCGATACGGTGACGATCAAGGGGCCGGAGGGCCGCGCCGATGATTTTGAGGACGACCGCTTTGTCGATGCCTTTGCGCGCATTGAGTGCGAGTATTTTGTCCATGGCGGGTTTTTGAAATATGATGGACAACTGCTTGAAGAAGCGGACAGGATTGCCCATATTCCCTGCACAATTGTTCAGGGTCGCTATGACGCGGTGTGTCCGGTGCAGGGGGCCTGGGCCTTACATAAGGCCTTGCCCAAGTCAAAACTGGAAATCGTGCCACTTGCCGGGCACAGCGCCATGGAGCCAGGCATTATCGATGCGCTGGTTAGGGCAACGGATGAATTTGCAAATATTGAATAAGGATTGCAAAGCCAACACAGGGAGCAGAAAATGGCAGTGAATATCGAGCAGGTCGTCAGGCACTTTCGCGATGCCGAAATCCGGCTGCATTCGGCCATAAAAGAGCGGGCCAGTGCGCTAAATTATACTATTGTGGACAAGCGGGTCCGCTTTGATAAAGCGGTGCGGCAACGCCACAAGGCCCTGCGCGAGGGGTTGATATCTTTTATTGCCCATTCCGGCATTATGGCCGTTCTGGGGGCGCCCTTTATTTATGCGATGATAGTGCCCCTGATTTTGCTGGATATAGCGCTGACAATCTATCAGTTTGCCACCTCGCTTTTTTATGGCATCCAGAAAGAGCACCGCGCCGATTACATTACCATTGACCGGCAATATCTGGCCTATCTCAACGCGTTCCAGAAGTTTAATTGCGTGTATTGCGGTTATGCCAATGGCTTGCTGGCCTGGGGCCGCGCCATTGCCGGACGCACCGAAGAACACTTCTGCCCGATCAAGCACGCGCGCAAAACCCGTGGCCAGCACGATTTATATTGGGACTTTGCTGATTACGGGGATGCACAAACCTGGATGCAGCAGCGCGATAAACGGCGCAAAAAAGATTAAATGAGGAAGAAGGAAACCAAAAAATAAGGTGTCATCCCGGCCGTCGAGCCGGGACATATGGTGACTCACAACTGGATTCCGATTTTCATCGGAATGACGCGGGCGAGCATCCCTCATCCTGAGCCAAGTCGAAGGATGGGCCTGTCGAAGGATGAATTACAAATGCGTGTCATCCCGGCCCGCGAGCCGGGATCCATAGAGCGGTTCAGCAGACGCGGATAGTCAGTATGGGCCCCGGACTAAATCCGGGGTGACACGGGTGGGTTCTCGGGTTTGATAATCGCAGGTGATGCCGAACTGAAATCGATAGTTCATGTCCAAGATCAAAGAGTGTTTTTAGCAGGGGGTGGCAATCATCGTTGCCAGGTCTTTTATTGTTTCAAGCACACACATTTTTCCCTGCCCCCAATACAACTTCACGCAACATCCCGGTCGATTTTTTGTGGCATAAGGTGATAGCCAAAGGCGTTCATAATGGCATTGATATTTTCAAAGCGCGGATTGCCTTTGGCCGAGAGTGCCTTTTGCAAGCCTTGACGGGTTATACCAATATGGGTTGCGATATCAGAAATTCCTTTTACTTTGGCAATCACGCGTAAAGAGGCCAGCAATGCCGAGGCATCACGCGTTTGCGCATATTCCTCGAATATATCGCTAATATAGGCATCCATTTCAGCAGGGTGTTCTCGGAAATAATCTTTCTCAACCGCATCCAGTGTTCTAAATTTACGTTTTGCCATATTCCAAATAATCCTTCCAGAAGGCTTTTGCCTTTTTGATGTCGCTTTGTTGGCTGGCTTTGTTGCCGCCGTTCAGGATGATGACGATATTATGATCGCCTTCTCCAAAATAAATTCGATAGCCAGAGCCAAAGAACAATCTCATTTCAGACAAACCTTCTCCAACTGGCTTGCAATCGCCAATATTACCTTGTTCCAGTCTCCTTAACCTTATCAGAATGCGTCTTCGTGCGCTGCCATCCTTCAATCCATGCAACCATTTGGTAAAAGGCTCTGCGCCATTTTCATCCTGATAAATCAATACCGTTTTAGAGTTGGTCGCCTTAGTCATGAGGCATATTAACAAAGCAAACTATAGTTTGCAATAGTCTACCTCCTAAACCGGCAGGGCGGTTCGTCTGAACACCCGCCGGATGGCGAAGTTGGAGACCACACGGGTCACACCAGGCAGGCGGGTCAGCACTTTATGATGGATATGCTCATAATCGGCGGCATCGCGCACCAGCACCCGCAGGAGGTAATCGGCCTCGCCGGTGGTCAGATAACATTCCATGATCTCCGCGCAAGCGGCGACCGCCTCTTCAAACTGATCAAGGTTTTCAGTGCGCTGGTTATTCAAGGTCACTTGCACAAAAACTGATGAGGTGCGCCCAAAGGCGGCTTCATCCAGAAGCGCCACATAGTCAGCAATAATTCCATCGCTTTCCAGTGCCTTGACCCGCCGATGGCAGGCCGAGGCGCTAAGCCCCACCTTGTCGGCAAGATCGGCATTGCTAAGGCGGCCCTGTGCCTGCAACAGGGTGAGGATTTCACGGTCCTTGTCATCAAGTTTCATAGTCGAAGAATCTTCCCAAAAATATAGAGATATTCGATTGTTATTCGAGATAAAATTATAATGACGCTGAAATAGCAAGGACATTTCATAAAATTTGCGTTATTTTTCCTGCCAATAATCGCTGAAATACAGCTCTCAAGGTGGATAAAATGCGCATTGGCATACCCAAGGAAATCAAAATTCATGAATACCGGATCAGCCTGACCCCGGATGCGGCGGCCGAACTGGTGCAAGACGGGCATCAGGTGATGGTGCAGAGCCATGGTGGTGAGGGTGT